>JAPLKT010000071.1 GCA_026387895.1 Gemmatimonadota bacterium
CGATTCACCCCGCCAAAATTCTGAGCAACGCCGGCGCGGAACCGGGTGATGTGCTGATTCTCACCAAGGGGATCGGCACCGGTATTCTGTCGACTGCCGCCAAGCGCGATCAGTTGGGCGCCGACGAGATTGCAGGGTTGGTGAAGTCCATGACAACGCTCAACGCGGTCGCGAGCCGCGCCGCGGTGGCACTCGCGCTGAAGTGTGCGACCGATGTGACCGGATTCGGATTACTCGGCCACGCCAGTCATATCGCGCGCGCGAGCAATGTGACGTTGCGGATCGAGATGGCCAATGTGCCGAAGCTCGCGGGCGTGGATGGCGCGATCGAGAGCGGTATGCTCACCGGCGGCGCGGCGCGCAATCGGAGCTATCTTGAGCCGCTCGTGGAGTACGGCCGCGCGACCGATGCGGAGCGCGCGGTGCTCGTGGATCCGCAGACCAGTGGTGGATTGTTCGTTGCCGTGCCGCTGGAGAAAGCGCAGGACTACCTCGCGCGCGTCCCGGGCTCGGTGGTGATTGGCGACGTGTTGTCGCGCGGTGAACGAGCGATTGTGATCGTGTAGGGAAGCGTGTCCTGGCTGGTGCCGGGTCCGGTCTTCAAAACCGGTGCGAGCTGACGATGTCGGCTTGGGTGGGTTCGATTCCCATACGCTTCCGCCAACTGTCGTAATGCGACGAGGCCCCCACGAAAAACTTTCGCGGGGGCCTCGTCGTTTATCCTATTGCGGTGCTCACGTCGCACCGCGATCGCACTGCGACCGCTCCACCTCAGCCCGCCGCGGACACTGCATAATCGGTGTATCCCTTCTCGCCCGGCGTGTAGAACGTCGTAAAGCCCGGCGGGTTCAACGGCAAGTCACTCGCCATGCGCGCCACCAAGTCAGGATTGGCAAGCGCGGGGCGGCCGAACGCCACCAAGTCCGCCTCGCCTGCCGCGAGCACCTGTTCCGCGCGCGCCTTGTCAAAACCGCCCGACGCAATGAACGCCCCACCGAACGCCGCACGCACCGCACGCTTGAACTCGGCCGGAACCACCGGAGCGCCCATCGACGAGTGATCCACCAAATGCAGGTACGCGAGATGCAGCGCACCGAGTGCCGTCGCGAGCGCTACGTACTGCGCGTCAACGCCGTCGAACGGCCCCATTCCGTTGAATGCGCCAAACGGTGACAACCGAATCCCCACACGATCGGCGCCAATCGCCGCGACCGTCGCCTTCGCGACCTCGCACGCAAAACGATTGCGCGCCTCGGCGCTTCCGCCCCAGGCATCGGTCCGCGTGTTCACATTCGCATTCAAGAACTGCTCAATCAAATAGCCATTGGCGCCGTGCAACTCCACGCCATCAAAGCCGGCCTCAATGGCAAGCGTCGCCGCATGCACATGCTCAGCGATCGCCGCGGTGATGTCGGCGTCGGTCATTGCACGCGGCGCCGTTGGCGCCTGCATCCCGAGCGCATCGGTCCACATGTCACCCGCCAGCGCGGCACTGGTGGAGCTCATAACTTCGGCGCCCGCCGGCATGTTCACCGCATGCGAGGCACGCCCCGTGTGCATCAACTGCACGAAGATTTTCCCACCCTTCGCGTGCACGGCGTCGGTGATCAGGCGCCAGGCGGCCACGTGACGCGCGTCGAACAGCCCCGGCATGCGTGGGTAGCCGAGTCCATTCGGGGAGGGGGAGGTCCCCTCGGTGATAATCAGGCCGACGGTCGCGCGCTGCGCGTAGTAGTCCGCCATGATCGGCGTCGGGATATGGTCAGCATCGGCACGATTGCGCGTGAGCGGCGCCATCACGATGCGGTTCTTGAGTGGGGTCGAGCCGAGTGCGAACGCGTCGAACAGCATATGGAGAATCCTGCGGCGGGGGCCGCTTTCAGGGAGATCGGTAGATGAGCACAGTTACTTATCTTATGTGAATCTTAGTGCTAAGGCATCAAAAGGGCAACTCTCGGCTCCTGAGGACCGGTATCTTACGGGATGTCTGTATTCGCGCCCATTACCACGCCAGACCACGCATGACCGAGCCAACAAAAGACCCAACAAAGGACCCCACAAAAGACCCCACGCTCCCCCTACGCTTCAAATCCGCGGTCGGACGCAGCTTTTTCGCGCTCATCACTGTCTCGTTTTCGCGCTCATCACTGTCTCGATGCTGCTCGGCCCGGTCCTGGTCGGATTCGACGTGTGGAAGGGGAAGATGCCCGTAAGCGAACTCCCCCGCGTGCTCGCCTTCTTGACCGTTCCCGCCATCCTGATTGCGGTGCTGTATCGTGTCACCGAGTACGTGATTGACGACGTGAATCTCGTGGTTCGCGGCGGCATTGTGAACGCGACGGTGCCGCTCGCGCAGATCCGTGTGGTGCGCGCGAGTCACAGCCTCATGTCGGCCCCCGCTTTCTCGTTTGATCGACTCGAAATCAGCTACGACCGCTTCAAGACGGTCCTGATCTCCCCCGACGACAAAGCCGCGTTCATCGCGGCTATCGAGCAGCGCTGCCCGCACGTCACCTTCGAGGGACTCGAAGACGTGCGTCGCCGTCCGTAATGCGCACCGGCACCTCGCACGCGAGCTCCCCGGACATGGCCCGGAGTGGCAACTGCAACTTTTACAGGCTCGCGCGCGTATAAATAGCTGAGAACATCGCTCGCGATGTCGCCTGGTGACGGAGCTAGTCGGTCCCGTAGCTGTGGCGGCGCGCGGGAGGTCGCTCATCCGGAGACGGACGCGGCGCGAAACGCCCCGAGCTCGTCTTCGTGCCACCTGCCGACTGATCACCCAAGTCGCTTTCCTCGATTTCGTGAGTCTGATGCGTCGTTTGTTTTTCTTGCTGTCCGCTGCCCTCGCCCTACTCGTCGCTCCCCCGGCCGCGACGCACGCCGTCGCCCAGGGCGTTGATGTGATCCGCGGTCGAGTGACCGGCCCCGATGATAAACCCCTCGAAGGGGTCCAGATTACCGTCACCTCGCTCTCGGGCAATGTGAATAGGGCCACCCGCTCGGATCGGGGTGGCCGCTTCACCGTGACCTTCCCGGGTGGAGAAGGGGACTACTTCGTGAGCTTCGCGGCCATCGGCTACGCGCCGCGTCGCTTTGAGGTCAAGCGCACCGCCGACCAGGACATCTTGGTCGCCGACGCCAAGCTGCAGCAACAGGCCTCGACCCTCGACGCCGTGAAAGTCACCGCGCCCCGTGACAAGGTGGCGCGCGGCGACAATCCGGCAGACGTCGGCGGCACAGAAAAAACCATCAACACCTCGGGGCTCACCGCCGCGCAGATGGGCGATCTGGCCGCGATGGCGGCCTCGCTCCCCGGCGTCACGCTGATCCCCGGTGCGGACGGCGATCCCTCGGGCTTCTCCGTGCTTGGACTCGGTCAGGACCAGAACAACTCGACGCTCAACGGCGCGAACTTTGGCGGCTCCAATCTCCCGCGCGATGCGGCCGTTTCGAGCTCCCTGTCCACCGCGCCCTACGACGTGTCACGCGGCGGCTTCAGCGGCGGGCAGTTCAGCATCCGCACCCGCCCAGGGACCAACTTCATCGGCAACGCGCTCAGCTTGAACATCGACTCGCCCAAGCTGCAGTGGACCGACAAAGCCGCCCAAGCAACGGGTCAGCAATACAGCAATCTCTCGCTCGGCGGCTCCGTCACAGGGCCCGTCACGACCGACGTCGCGTTCTACAACGTGTCGTATCAGTTAGGACGTCGCTCCAACGATCTCGCCACGCTGCTCAACACCGATCCGCTCGGGCTCCAGACCTCAGGCATCGCGCCGGATTCCGTCACGCGCCTACTCAACATTCTGAACACACTCAAGATCCCCGCTGCGGTCGGGAAAGTGCCGAGCCAGCGCCTGAGCGATCAGGGGTCTGTCCTGGCGGCGTTCGATATCGCGCCGCCATCCTCCAAAAGCGGCGCGGCCTACAACTTCACGATGACAGGCTCCTGGAACAAGCAGTCGCCGGCGTCGTCCTCGCTCCTCAGTGAGATGCCGGCCCACTCCGGCGATCGCACCAGCTGGAGCACCTCGCTCCAAGGGCGCCACAGCGCATACATCGGGAACTTCCTCACCGAAACAACGGTGAGCCTGAGCGATTCGCGTAACTTCGGCACCCCGTATCTGGTGCTCCCAAGTGGCAACGTGCGCATCAACTCCACGCTCACCGACGGCACCAACGGCGTCAAAACAGTCGCCTTCGGTGGAAGCCCAGCCCTCGCCTCCAGCCAAGGCAGCACGAGCCTCGGCTACACCAATCAAATCAGCTGGTTCTCGCTGAACAACAAGCATCGCGTGAAGTTCACCTCGGAGCTCCGTCGCGACGACTACACGCTCGATCAAAGCATCAATCAGCTCGGCTCCCTGAGCTTCAACTCCCTCGCGGACCTGTCGGCCGGTCGCGCGTCAACCTTCAGTCGTCAGCTATCCCCGCGCACTCGCACGGGTGGCGAGTATGTCGCCGCGCTCTCGCTCGGCGATTCCTGGAAGGCGAATTCTAATTTCCAGATGCAGTACGGCCTCCGCCTCGATGGCAATCAGTTCATCGGCGCGCCGACCTACAACCCGCAGGTCGATGCGCTCTTTGGCGTGCGCAACGACAATGCGCCGAACAAGGTCTATGCGAGTCCCCGCGTCGGATTCTCCTGGCAGTACGGCGAAGCACCGCAGGTCGCAGGCTTTGAGGGCGCCGTGCGCGGCCCCCGCGCTGTCGTGCGCGGCGGTATCGGTCTCTTTCAGAACATGCCCGGTAGCACCACGCTCGGCGGCGCGGTCGACAACACCGGCCTCTCCACGGGGCTGCAGCAGCTGACCTGCGTCGGCATCGCAACGCCGATCGTCGACTGGGCGTCCTGGGCGACGAACGCCGCACTGATTCCCTCGCAGTGCGCGACCGGCACTTCGAGCTCCGTGTTTTCCAGCACGGCACCAAATGTCAGCATGTTCGCCAAGGACTTCAACGCGCCACGCAGTCTCCGCTCGAACGTGCAGTGGGGCGGACCGATTCTGAACAACCTGTTCAACGCGTCGTTCGAAGGGACCTATTCGCTGAACATGAATCAGGCCGCGGCCGTGGATCTCAACTTCGCGCCGATTCAGAAGTTCACCCTGACGTCCGAAGGCAATCGTCCCATCTTCGTGATGCCAACGAGCATCGATCCCGCGTCGGGAGCCATAGCCGCCCGTGACGCGCGTGTCACCCAGGCGTACAACCGGGTGAGTCAGACGCGCTCCGATTTGCAGTCGGAGAGTCAGCAGTTCAAGGCCAGCATTTCGCCCACGACATTCAGCACCAACCTGACGTGGAATCTCTCGTACGTCTGGAGCAGCAACCGCGAGAAGGTGCGCGGGTTCACGAGCACGGTGGGTAATCCGCTCGACATCGAGTGGGCACGCTCCACCTTCGACTCGCGCCACCAGCTCCAGTATTCGCTCAACTACAACTTCTTCGACGTCGTGCGTGTGGGCTGGTTCGGCAACATTCGCTCGGGCTCACCATACACGCCGCAGATCGCCGGCGACGTCAACGGCGACGGCTACTCCAACGATCGCGCCTTCATCTTCAATCCGTCGACGGCCACCGACCCGAGTGTCGCCGCCTCCATGCAAGCGCTGCTCAATAGCGCAACCGGCAATGCCAAAGCCTGCCTCACCAGCCAGCTCGGGCGCCTCGCCGAACGCAACAGCTGCGAAGGCCCCTGGACGCACACGGCCAGTATGTCGGTGTCGTTCAATCCGCTGAAGATCAAGCTGCCGCAGCGCGCCACCTTCTCACTCAGCGTCTCGAACCCGCTCGGCGCGGCCGACCTGATGCTGAATGGCGAAAAGAACCTGAAGGGATGGGGACAGACGCCGTTCCCCGATGCCAACCTCCTGTACGTGCGTGGATTTGACGCCACCACGCAGCGCTTCAAGTACGAAGTCAATCAGCGCTTCGGCTCCACCAACCCGGCCTTCTCGCCCGTGCGTCAACCCGTGGTGGTCACCGCAATGCTGCGCTATGACCTCGCCCCAACGCGCGAACGCCAGATGCTCACGCAGCAGATCGATCGCGGGCGCCGCACCAATGGCACCAAGGCCGCCGAGCCCATGATTCGCTTGATGTACCAGAATGGTGGCCTCGTAAATCCAGTCGCCACTATTCTGCGGCAGTCGGATACGCTCCGGTTGACGCAGAAGCAGGCCGACAGCCTCGCGACGGTCAATCGCTGGTATTCGATTCGCGTCGATTCCATCTGGACCCCATTTGCCAAGTACGTCGGCAGTCTTCCTGACAAGTACGACCCAGATGAAGCGTACGCCCGCTACATCAAGGCGCGTCAGGCAACGGTCGACATGTTGATCAAGCTGGCCCCAGAGATGAAGCGTCTGCTCACCGCCGAACAGTTGCGCAAGCTGCCGTCGTTCATCGTCAGCTATCTCGATGTGCAGTATCTCTCGTCCATTCGCTCCGGTACCGCAGGCGCCGGCGGTAACACCTTCGGGGGAAGCGGTGGCGGTACGACCGCTGTTATGGGTGGTGGTATGCAGAGCATCACGATCATGCGATAATGACACGCGTCTCCTTTTTCCCAACTGCTCCGATGAATCCAATGCGTTCGAAACTCATCGTACTCGCGCCTATGGCGCTTCTCGTGCTGGTCGTTGCCGATGCCGGCGCGCAGCAACTGCCCCCGGTACGCCCGCTGGGCGCCGTCGTCGCCGTGTCCAAGGAAGGACTCGGTGCCGTCTCCGCCGCACGGCAGCTGCCGAATGGCAAGGTGCTCGTCAATGACATCAACGAACGCAAGCTGATGTTGTTCGATGCGGACTTGTCGGCGTTCACTGTTATTGCCGACTCCACCGCCGCAACCGGCAACGCCTACAGCTCGCGCGCCGCCGGACTGATTCCGTACTCGGGCGACTCCACGCTCTTCGTCGATCCGCAGTCGCTCTCGATGATGCTCATTGATCCGGCCGGCAAGATGGGGCGCGTCATGTCCGTGCCCCGTCCGCAGGAAGCCAATCAGCTCATCGGTGGGCCGAACGGCACGCCGGGCTTTGACGGTCAGGGACGGCTCGTGTATCGCGCCGCGCCGAACTTCCGCCCGACCTTCGTCAATGGGCAGATCAAGTTGCCAGAGATGCCCGATTCGGCCGTGATCGTTCGTGTCGATCTCGCGACGCGCAAACTCGACACGCTCGCGACGGTCAAGATCTCAAAGCAGAAAATCAACATGTCGCAGGACGAGAATGGTCGCATGACGGTGACGACCATGCTCAATCCGCTCCAGCAGGTCGACGACTGGGCACTGCTCTCCGATGGACGCGTGGCCGTGCTGCGCGCGCGCGACTACCACGTGGAGTATGTGTCTCCCGATGGGAAAGTCACCACCACACCAAAGCTCCCCTTCGACTGGCAGCGCTTGAACGACTCGTCCAAGACGGCCTTCCTCGACAGCTCGAAAGTTGTCATGGAAAAAATGCGCACCGAAGCCACCGCGCGAATGGGCGCGAGCCCTGGCGGCGCTGGTGGCCCCGTGACCGTCGGCGGCCCCGGAGGCGCGGGCGGCGGAATGCCCGGCGGTGGAGCGATGGTCTTCTCCATGCGAATGGACGGCGAGGCCCCGGCCCGCGCCGGCGCACCCGCGCAGGGTGGCCAGCAACAGATCTCTATTCCGCCCCTCAACTTCGTGCAGCCCTCCGAGTTGCCCGACTACATGCCCCCGTTCCAGGCCGGCGCCGCCCGCGGTGACGCCGACGGCAATCTCTGGGTGCGCACGAGCAAGAATGTGAACGGCGGCCCGGTGTACGACGTGATCAACGCCAAGGGCGAGCTCATCGATCGCGTCCAACTTCCCGCGTTCCGCTTCCTCGCGGGCTTCGGCGCAGGTGGCTGGGTCTACATGGGCGTCAGCGACGGCAAGGCCGTTCGTCTCGAGAAGGCCAAGGTTCGCTAAGTCGGCGTCGGCGAACCACGGACTGTACGAAGGGCAGGGGCGGGGCGCCAACGGCGCTCCGCCCCTGACACTTTTTGTCCACTGTGCGGTATTCTTCTCATATGCTCTCTCGGCGCAGCTCCCTTGCCATCGCACTCTCCACGCTCGTCACGGCCTCGGCGTTGTTCGTCACGCCGCACACGGCGCGTGCACAGGGTGCTGACACTGTTAAGGTCACGCTGCCAGATTCGAACGCACGGCCGCGTCGCGTCGCACCGGTTGTCGAACGCGCGCCCATCTCGCCGAGTCGCGCCTTTTTCTACTCGGCCGCGATTCCCGGGCTCGGGCAAGCCAAGCTCGATCGCCCGAACTACGGCGCCTTTTTCTTTCTGCTCGAAGTGACCGCCGTCGCCATGGCTAATCGCACGGCCGCCGATGTTCGTGCGGCGCGCGCCTTTCAAGCCGACTCCGTGCCGTCGAGCTACAAGATTGATGCATCCACCGGGGCCGTGCAGCTCAGCTCCACAGGACTGCCGGTGGTCGACAGCTGGAAGGTGAGTAGCTATCCCACCGCGCTCGTGGAAGCGCGCCGTCTACAGTACGAAGACTGGATGGCAATCATCATCTTCAATCATCTCTTCTCGGGCGCTGACGCCTTTGTGGCCGCGCAACTCTGGGACCTGCCGCAACGCGTGAAGTTCCGCGCCGTGCCGCTCCGAAGCGGCGCCACCGGCTACGGCTTCAAGCTGTCGTTCCGGTAGTTCCAAGCGCGCCACACATTTCGAGCGGCGCTCCAGGCAGAGCGCCTAGCGCTTCTCGAGCCGGGCCAGCGTCTCGTCGGGGCCGTTCGGCGACATCCGCCGGAGCTCTACCGCTTCCGGGGTCACCACCAGAAACGACGGCTCATCGAGCCACGCCCCTGGATTCGCGAGCACGCCGCCGCTGGGCGCCCGCTCCACCACCCGGGCGTGTGTATGTCCAAACACATACAGATCGAGCCCCAAATCGCCCGCTAGGCGGCCCTGCGCCACATCATACAGGGCCTTGCCGCCGTCCTTGGGACGGGCATTCCGGCTCGTCGTGGACGACCGGGTCGCCAGCCACACCGCGAAGTTCGGCGGAAGCCAGCTGAAGAGCGTGGTCACAATCGGGTGCCGCACGAACGCCTTCAAAACGCGATACGGCGCATCGGCCTTCCCACGCAACCCATCGCCGTGCTCGACCAGCGTGCTCCAGCCGGCCAGTTCGCCGCGCCACGGACCACGCACATACGTCACCCCGACATCCGTCGTGAGGATGTCGCCGCCCCAGCAGTCATGGTTCCCGGCGATGTACAACACGGGAACGCCGGACGCCACGACCCGCGCGATTGCCGCCAGCACCCGCACACTGGGGCGGGTCACACTGTGCGTCCACTCAAAGTAAAAATCGAACACGTCGCCATTGAGCACCACACTGCCAGCCTCGCCGCGGGCGCGCTCAAGCATCGCCAGCAACGTCTCCTCGACGTCGACAGGCGCGGCGCCCACGTGGGCGTCACCCAGTACGAAACAGGGGGCAGGGAACATCCCAAGAACCTAACGCGGCGCGCATTATCTTTCCAAAGTGGGCCGGCGACGGCCCGAACCCCCTAGCCCCCCGTCCGACGGGAGGCCCCCTCCTGAGCCCCGCCCGTGCCAACCACCACCGAGCTCCGCGTCCGCTACTCTGAAACCGACAAGATGGGCGTCGTGTACTACGCCAACTATCTGGTCTGGTGCGAGGTCTCCCGCACGGAGTCCATCCGCCAGCAAGGGGACTCGTACCGCGAATGGGAGGAGCAGGGGGTCGCGCTGGCGGTCTCTGATGCCCGGATCCGCTACCATCGCTCCGCTCGCTACGACGATCTGGTCCGAATCGACACCTACCTGACCGAAGTGCAGTCTCGCAGCGTCACCTACGAATACCGGATGACCTTGGCCAAATCAGGGGAACTCCTCGTGACCGCCGCCACCTCGCTGATCGCTATTGCCCCAAACGGACGCCCGATTCGAATCCCCGCAACCATACGCGAACGGCTCAACACAATGCGCGAAGCACCGCCCGCGCGTTGACGGCGACCATGCGAAACCAGACATTGCATCATATGTCCGCACCTTCCGCTGACCGACATGCCCATACCGTGCGCACGTGCGCGCGTTCGAGCGCCAGTGCGCTCGCGCGCCTTGCTGTGCTCGTCGTTGTGCTGCTCTCCGGTGCGTGCCGGTTTCTGCCGTACCATTTCAACGGCGGCGGACTCCCCGAGCACATCAAGACGATGGCCGTCCTTCCGTTCGAGAACGAGACGCCAGCCCCAGAACTCCAGCGCGAACTCAACGAAGAGCTTCGCAAGAACCTCGCCTCACGACTGGGCCTCCGCGAAGCTACCGAAGACAAAGCGCATGCGGTCGTCCGCGGCACCATCGTGCGATACGAAATCGATGTCCCCGAAGCCTTCAGCTCAAACCCGAATCAGGCGCTCTCCGCGCGACGGCGCCTCCAAATAGTCGTTGACGTCGAGATTGTCGATCAGACGACAGGCAAAACCATCTGGACGAAAAAGGGGCTTTCTGCGTTCGGTGCCTACGCCGAAAACGCGGAGGCCCAAGGACGTAAAGCCGCAATTGAAAAAATCGTGACCGAAGTCATCGAGGGAGCGCAATCACAGTGGTAAACCCGCAGCGACTGCTCGATCCGCATCGCAAAATCCACACACGTGACAGCGCCGCCACCTGGCGCCGCTCCGTCACCGGTGACGTGGTATTCACCAATGGCGTGTTCGATCTGCTGCACCCTGGCCACATCGACGTCCTCCTCGGCGCGCGCGCTGAAGGCACGCACCTGATCGTCGGCGTGAATAGCGATGCGTCCGTGCGTCGCTTGAACAAAGGTCCCGAACGTCCCATCCGCACTGAGATGGAGCGCGCCTATGTCCTCGCGGCGCTCGAGATGGTGAGTGCTGTTGTGATCTTCGACGAAGATACCCCGCTCGAACTCGTCACCGCCGTGCAGCCCGACGTGATCGTCAAAGGCGGCGACTACAATCCCGATACAATCGTCGGTGCGGCGGAAGTCCGCGCGCGCGGCGGCCGCGTGGTGGTGATTCCTCTCACCCCAGGGCACTCCACCACTAACACTGTCAACAAACTCCGTGGCTAAGACCGCTGAACCACGTCCGAACGGACGCCCCGAATCCGCCCTGCGCCCAGTCTCCATTGAGCGCGGTGCCTCCTCCTACGCCGAGGGCTCCTGCATCATCTCTTTCGGCAACACGCGCGTGCTCTGCACGGCAAGTGTCGAAGATGGCGTGCCGGGATGGAAGAAAGGGAAGGGCGAGGGGTGGCTCACCGCGGAATACGCAATGCTCCCCCGCGCCACGCACACGCGGAGTGCGCGCGAGCGCTCCCAGGTCGGCGGTCGCACACAAGAAATTCAGCGACTCATCGGCCGCAGCGTCCGCGCCATGATCGATGACTTCAAGTGGGGCGAGTTCACACTGAAGGTGGAT
>JAPLKT010000109.1 GCA_026387895.1 Gemmatimonadota bacterium
GTGCGCGTGATTTTGCGTGTGAGTTTTGACGACTGGCTGCGGTGGCGCACGAGCGACATCACGGCGAACCTCCGCGGTTACAACTCGCCCCAAGGGCCCGGGTGGGGCTTGCTGATTGGGATGTATTCTATCGTGCCGGCGGGGTGGGGGTGAGGGCTGGACGGGGGCAGAATGGGGGCCGATTGGTGGCGAACGCAGTGAAAACGCCCCGTCGTCAGTCTAATTGACGCCCAGCTAACGCCAAGCGAGCATTGGATAGGCATGAATCTCCCCTTCCGCCTCCAACTCCTCGGCCGGTTCGAGCTCCGCCACGAAGACGGACGTGTGGCGCTCCCGCCGTCCAAGGTCTTGGCCGTGCTCGCCTACCTGGCCTGCGCCCGTGATCGGCAAGCGTCCCGCGAGACCCTGGTGGAACTGCTCTGGCACGAACGGGAGCGCGAGGTGGCTCGGGCCTCCCTGCGCCAAGCGGTTTTCGGTCTCCGGAAAGCCCTCGGCGCCCAGGTCCTGATTGGCGACGGCGATTGGCTGACGCTCGCCCCGGGGCTGACTGTGGATGTTGACGAGTTCCGGCAGGCCCTCCGCAACGGAGCGGTCGCCGATGCCTACCGCCTGTACGGCGGATCGTTCATTCCCGATTTTGCGTCCCCCGGCGCCCTCGAGTTTGAACATTGGGTCGATGCCGAACGCTTCCGTTTGCGGAGCGCCTGCCTGTCCGCCGCGCGCGGTCACCACGCCGCGCTCCGGGCCGCGGGCTCGCTCGACGACGCCATTCGCGTGGCGACGCGCGTGCGCGACACCGCCCCCGAAGACGACGAGAACTGGTGCCTGCTGTTCGAATCGCTCGGCGTTGGCGGGCGGTTCGCGGAGGTCCCGCTCGAGTCGGCGGCGCTGCGCGTGCTGCGAGCTGACGAAGGCCGCGAGCCCGAGCCGCCGACGGAAACTTTGCTGCGGCGCTTGATGCGTGAGGCGGGGCCCAAAATCTCCATGTCGACCGGCGCCGAGCTCACGCCCCCGGCGGTGGCAGGGAGCTCCGGGGCATTAGTACAGGTTCCGATGCACCCCGAGTTTCAGGGGCGCACCGATCTCTTTGCCGAGCTCGTCGCGGCCTGGTCGCGCACGCAGAACGCCCACGAGTATGTGCGCATCCTGGTCGCCGCGCCTGGCTTAGGGAAAACGCGCTTGCTTCATGAAATCGCGCGCCGTCTGCGTGTGCAGCGCGCACCGCTGGTGCAGAGTACCGGACGGTAGCGCGAGCGCGACGATGCCTATGCCATGCTCGCGAGTATTCTGCCCGCAATCGCCGCATTGCCCGGCGCCGCGGGAATCTCGCCCGCGTCGGCCGCCGTACTGGCGGGGATCGTGCCGCAGCTCGCGGATCGCTTCCACGTCGCCGCCGAAGTCTCCACGGGGAATAGCGACGAACAGTTACGTCGCCGTGGCCTCGCCGTTGCGGATCTGTTTGGTGCCGTCAGCGAAGAAGGAGCGTGGGCCCTGCTGATTGATGACCTGCAGTGGGCCGACGCCTCCTCGCTGTACTGCATTGAGCGCACCCTCGCCCGTGGTGCCGGGGCGGGTCTCCTGCTACTCGGCGCGTCGCGTGTTTCGATTCCGTCGCTCGCATCATCATCGCAGGAGATTGCGCTTCCGCCGCTCACGGTAGCCGAGGTGGGCGCGCTGCTTGGGTCAATGGCAGTTGTGAACGCAGATCACTGGAGCGATGCCCGAACCGAAGCGATTCAACGGCACGCCGGCGGATCGCCCTTCGGTGTGTTGCAGTTTCTGCGCGCGGCCATTGCGAGTGAAGCGGTGTCGGTAACGGCGGGGCAGTGGATGGTGCACTCCGAAACTGAGGTCGAGCGGCTGTTGCAGGGAACCGCGATTGATCAAGCGCGCATTTTGTCGATCAGTGCCGACGAGCGGGTGTTTGGTGGCGCTCATGCTGCACGAGTCGGCGCTCTCGGTGGCCTCGGTGGTGAACATTCTCGAGGTGTCGGAGCAGGTTGTGAGTGACCGGCTCGCGGGGCTGGAGCGTGGCGGGTTCGCCTCGCGTGGCAACGACGGCAGTTGGTCGGTGGCGCATGCGCTGCTGCGTGAGTCAGCGGCCGAGCTGCTCACCAAAGGCGACTGGTTGCTTGGCGCTCGGCGACTCGGGAACTGGCTTGCGCGCACGGCGGGAACGGACGCGGAGTACCGGCAAGCGGTGCGGTTGTTGCTCTCCGGCGATGATCGCGACGGCGCCTTCGCGATTGCGAAGCAGCTGATCCTTCGCGCGCCGCGCGAGGCCTTTGACGAGAGCACGGTGGCACGCGTGATCCTTGGCGGGGTGGATGATCCGCCGCTCGCGGAGCGTTTGCGCGCGTTGGTGCGCGCGCGACGGCGTTCGTACCTGGCGCGCCTCATTGGGGGCGCGGCTGCCCTGATCGCTGTTGTGGCGGCTGCGGTGTTAATTCCGTTTCGCCCCGTACGATTGGTGGATGTGTCGGAGCTGAACGCACAGGACGCGGATGATCCTGCCACGCCCTTCGAGCGTCCGCTCCGAGTGGAGGTGCGCAACGCACTCGGCCTTCGCTCCACCTGGCGCGATGGTGATTCGGTGCATTACACGAGCTCGGATTCCGGTGTGCTGCTCCGAGGGCGCACTGCCGCGGTGATTCGTGGAGGGGTCGCCGAGTTTGACTCGTTGTATATCGCGGTTATTCCCCACGGGGAGCTGCGATTGCGGGCGGACTACATGAGGGCAGAGCGCGCGAAAGATCAGCGATTTGTCGCGGCGGGTCTTGAGTCCGTGCAGCTCGTGGTGAATACGTGGCCAGAGGCGTTACGCATTGTGGATGGTATTGTGAATGGACGCCGACTCCGCGCTGGACTGAATACGGTTCGCGTAGCGCCTGATGCGGAGATTTCGGGGTCGGTGGCGTTCCGGTATACGACGCCCAATCGCGGGATTCTCTACGTGCTGGTGCGTGGCACGAGTTGGGGGCAACGCGGCGGTGATACGCTCACTCTGCGGTCGCTTCTTGCCGGTGTGAAGGATGCGCGGATGCAGTCGACACTGAGACTCCGAGCGCCAACCACGGCTGGCGACTACCTGATTGCGTGGACGCAGAGCGGAGAGCCCACGGGCTCGTGGTTGCTGTCTGGAACGAACTGGAGTTGCGGCACCCCTCGCTGGGGCGACGGCAATGATCTCATGGCGTTGCCGATGGATCAGCTGATTCGCGCTGCGGTAGAGAAGGGGATGGTGTCGGTCCCCTGGCTGTACTGCGGGCCCGAGGAGGTGCGTGCTTCGCGCAGCATCCCGATTGCGGTGCTGAAGGTGGAGGTGCGGTAGGGGGGTGGCTGCGTTGCTGTGCGTTTAGCCGGCGGCGAGTAGGGCGCGCCGGACCGCGATAGGGAGCACGAGGCGCGCGAAGAACGAGGCAGGGTACAGATAGTCGTCCCCGGTTTCGTCCACGACGCGAATCATCCGTGCGCGCGTAGCGGCGCGGTCGGGAATGGTGCGGTAGAGCTTTCGCCGCTCGAGCGAAACCTCATAGCCGGTGTTTTGCAGGCACAGCGCGAGCGATGTCCGAGGAGCGCTCATAGGTGCAGGTCGAGAAAGCGTTTGATTTTCATTTCGCGGCGGCCGATTCCTGTGGCTTCGTACCAATGTAATTCGGCTCGGCGGAGGTCGTCTAGGCCGAGGTCGACCAAGGCGATTCCCTTCCGTTTGCGCCACGCACCTGGGCCATAGACACGTCGAAGTCGAGCCAGCTCACGGATGCTCGAGCCGGCTGCGAAGGTTTGGACGTCTCGGATCGAGCCCACGATGCGGAAGGTCACGACCGAATCGTGCACCTGACCCGCCGGGAAGCTCGCACCAATCAAACGCGCTGCGAATCGAAGTGTTGCGGTATCGCACAGTGCTGCCCACAGAGCGGGAGCGCCCGAGGGCAATCGGCGTTCATCGAGCGTTAACGCGAGGCGCGTTCTGTCGCGCTAGTTGCGGTATGTTGCGCCGTTTTGTGAAGGCGCAGTCCGAAAATGGTCATAACGTGCAGTTGACGGTGCACCGCGATGTTGAGTGTGTTGCTCTCACTGCCACGTCTTCCATTGGGGTGTTACCGTGCCTTCCGCGACTCGTCTGTCGTTCCGTCGATTGTTGTTTGCCGCGCTCGGAATAGCGCTGATCATCAACTGTTCCGGCGGCGGCAAGGATGCCCCGACCGCCCCCGTGGCGCCGGTGGTGGTTGGCTCGGTGACGGTGGGTGGGACGCCAGCGGAGGGCGCGCTCTTGGTCGGCGGGAGTGTGACGCTGTCCGCCACGGCGGTCAGCACGACCGGGTCCACCGTGAGTGGCCGGACCACGACCTGGAGCAGTTCGGATCCTTCCGTCGCGACGGTGGCGGCCGGAGCCGTCGTCGGTGTGGCGTCTGGACCCGTGACGATCAGCGCATCGGTCGACGGCGTGGTGGGGCGCACGACGCTCTCCGTGCGCGTGCCGATCAGCACGCCGCCGGCTGGGGCGAGTACCCCGACGGTCGCGGCCGTGCTCAGTGGCGCCGTTACGCTGACGATTCCCCCGACGGCTGTGCCCACGGGCACCGCCCTTTCGGTCGCCCCAGCCGCACTGCCGAGTGACAATCGCGTGGTGCCGGCGACGACCTATGTGTTCGGGCCCGACGGAACCACGTTTAGCAGCCCACTGACTCTCGCACTGCGGTACGATAAGGCCGCCGTTGCGACCGCGGATCAGTCGACGCTCTGGCTCGCGTCGGTGGATGCGAGCGGTGTGGCGACCCCGATTGCGGGAAGTGCGGTGGACTTGACCACGGGCGTTGTTTCTGCGCCGGTCTCGCACTTCTCCTCGTATACGATCATCAAACCGGCAGCACCCGCGTCGATTGCTGTAGCCAGTGGCGATGCGCAGTCGGCGACGGTGGGCACGTCCCCCGCAACCGCCCTGAGTGTGCGCGTGCTCGATGCGGCATCACGACCGGTTCCCGCCGCGACAGTGCGATTTGCGGTCGCGAGCGGCAACGGCGCGATTAGCGGTACAGCAACGGCGACGACAAACTACCTTGGCGTGGCCACCCTTGCGGGGCAGTGGGTCTTGGGTTCTGGATCCGGTTCGCAATCATTGACCGCAACCCCAACGACGGGGACTGTAACCGCGGCGACCTTCACGGCGACGGCCATCGCCGGTGCGGCTTCTAAGCTCGAACTGAGCGGCGCGGCGACGCAGGTGGCGGCGGCATCACAGACGATTACGATTACCGCGAAGGATGCGAACGGCAACACCGCCACCGGCTACACCGGCGCGAAGTCGCTCACCTTTGGCGGCGCAGCCACGGCGCCGGGTGGGCAGAAGCCCACGGCAGGTGGTACGGCGTTTGGCACGGCCACGAGCGTAACCTTCACCAACGGAGTGGCCACGCTGCCGGTGGTGCTCAATAAGGCTGAGGCTGCGACCCTTAGCGTCACCGATGGGACGATTACCGCAGCGACAGCTGATCAACTCGCCGTAGTTGTGAGCCACGGTGCTCCGAGCGCGAGCACCTCAACGCTTAGCATTTCCGCAGACTCTGTGATCGTGGGGAACACGCTTTCTGTCACGCTGACGCTCAGTGACGGCGTCGGTAATCGAACCACCACCGCGACGAGTGCGGCGTTCGTGGCTACCCCGAGTAGCGGTAGTTTCGGTGCGTGGACGTGCACGGCGGGTGTGTGCTCAGCGACATATTCAACGCCGAGCGCGGCCACAACCGCGACGCTCCCAATCACGATTGGCGGTACGGCGCTGAGCGGGACGAGCCCATCGGTCCGGGTACTGGCAGCGGTGGCGACACTGACAGCGACTCTCGGTTCGAGCTCAGTGTTTCCAGGAGCAACGACACAAGCATCTGTCGTGCTCAAAGACGGGGGTGGCTCTACGCTGACCGGGCGACCCATCACCTGGGCGTCCAGTAATAGTAGCATTGCCACGATCACAAATGCTGGGGCGGTGACGGTGCTCGCATATACTGGAGGCGCGACGCGAGTCGACACCCTGACCGCAACGAGTGAGGGGAAGGCGGGGCTCGTGGTACTGACGGTCAATCCAACGCCTGTTGCAACGGTGACCGTCACTCCAAGTCCCGTGACCATCACTGCGGGGTCAACGCAAGTGTTGAGTGCGGTGCTGTCTGACGCGGCTGGCACCGCCCTCACGGGGCGCAGCGTGGCGTGGACGACGTCGAACGCGTCAGTCGCTACGGTGGCCAGCACTGGGACTGTGACGGCCGTCTCGGTGGGGAACGCAACGATCACAGCGACGGCAGAAGGAAGAAGTGCCACCGCATCGGTCACTGTTCAGGACGGATTGATTGCGTACTACCCGTTCTCGGGCAATGCAAATGATGCCAGCGGCTTCGGGCATCACGGCGTCGTGACCGGTGCAACGCTCACGACGGATCGCTTTGGTGCGGCCAACTCCGCGTATTACTTCGCGCAGGGAACGAATCAGATCGCGATCGGTGACATAAATCTCAACGGTGCGTTCACGCTCTCGGCTTGGGTTAAGAAGGATGCCAAGAATTCTGGAAGCGGGCTTATCTCGAGATACGCTGCAGACAACTCGCAGGGATTTGAGCTGAATTTGCCTGCTGACAGCACAGCAAACCACGGCTACTGCGTCGTGTTCCATTCACGCGGGTCGGCGGGGCCGGTCAATGCCTGCCGCCCAACTATAGCCGCTGGCAGCTGGTATCACCTGGCCGCCACGCTCGACGCATCTGGAAATGGGAGCATATATGTCGATGGGGTGTTGATGTCGACAATGGCCGGTATGCTCCCCGATCTGTTCCGCACCGGCTACGGAGTGCTGCTTGGTCGTTGCGCCTGGGGCTGTACGGCGCTTGGCGGCAGTCTCGACGAGGTGCGGATCTACAGTCGTGCGCTATCGCAGAGCGAAGTGGCCGCGCTGTCGAATAATCGACCGTAGCGACGGCACTTCGTTCTCGCTGATTGACTCCGGTGGACAGGAACGGTTCGCGGTTTGGATGTACGGAGCAGCCAGTGGATTTTCATGCGGAGATGGAGAGATGCGGTGGATGAGAAACGGCCAAGCCACGGTTACCCTCCCAACTGGTACCTCCGCCACGTATAACAGTCCCGATCGCTTTATGGGTGCATTGGGCACAGGTGCGACGAATGCCTATTGTGTTGGGATGTCGGGGATCTATCACTACAACGGGACAGCGGTGGTACGTGAAGAATCATCCGCTGATGTGCAGCACATCACAGGAACCAGCGCTTCAGATGTTTGGGCTGGCGGTCTCCGTGGTGTGCTCCGGCACTATGACGGCTCGGCCTGGAGCACCGTCAATCTCGGCCAAGGAAGTGCTGACATCGTCGGTATTGTCGCGCTCGCGCCGACATCCGTGTTTGTTGCGACCGTTTCCACGATTTACGAACTCACGCCAGGTGGCTGGGTGCAACAGGCAATACCAGCAGGATATTCATCCACCTACCAAGGAGGCGCATTTGCCATCAGTTCCTCCACTTTGTGGATGTACCGATCGCCCTGACGAGAGTTCGGAAAATTCACGTCGACGATCGAGCGTGCAGGCGCTTGTTGCCAGGGATTGAACGCGATGAGTCCGGCCTCTTTGAAATAGTTGCCAGTGGGATTGTGCATCGCTTTCGATCCGCCGCACTTCACTCAAACACGCTCGCTGCAAGGGAATGGTGGCATGCCAAGTATTAAGAGGCTCATGACTGTTCGCCGAGATCTTGACCTCGGCGGAACGCCGTTAGACGACAAGGTTGTTCTCGAAAATAAGATGTATTTAGAAATATTCGGCCATACTAGAGTCGACAATCCCAAGGCTCGCCCATGGCAGAAACGGGTGGTTCGAATCCGAGTCACGGATGCAGTAGGCGTGACGAATATTTGGCGACGTTTCTACAGTGGAAATAGCGTTGGCCTGAAAGCGAACACCATCGGTCTCGACCTGAGAAGTTGTACTGAGCTAGGCATCCCGACTTCCGGTGAGAGTCTCCTTACGCTTGAGTCGGCTGCCGAACCGTTCGGCGATTATGTCGGAAACGTGTGGTTTTACTGGTATCACCCTGTCGATGCAACGAGGGTGTCGTTCAAGCTCGGTCTAGTTGGCGCACTCGCAGGCATCATTGGGTTGCTGGTCAGCGCCCTGACGTTAGGCTGTCAATAGTACTCGATGTTGGCGGTAATTCGGGTTGATCGGGCTACCCCTTGCCCATACCGACAAAGCCCGTACATTGTACGGCACCTCTCTTCGCGCCCGGTACATGTCCAACACCCCGACCCACTACCTCGCCCTCAAAGCCGATGATCGCCAGGAGCTCCGGCTCCCGGCGGTCCTCAAAGAGCACCTGCAACAGGTGGCGCGCACCAACGGTGAATCGGTCAACGAATACGTGCTGCGCGTTGTCGCCGCGGACGTAAGCGCCGAGATCAGCAAAGCCTACGAGTGGGAACTCGGCGCGCCAGAATTTCTCGAGGTCATGCGGCTCCTCATGGTGCCACCCGCGGACACGCGCGCCTCTCGGGCCGCGCGCACCCGCGCGCGCAAACACTTCGGAGACATCGCTGGCCTGTGAGCGCGCGCCTGCGGCTCGAACGCCTCGCGCTCGGACATCGCCTCGGCTCGTGTAGGACGGGCGATCCGGAGATCGATCACTATCTCCATCACGCAGCGCGCATCGAACAGGCGCAGGGACTCGCGGCGGTTCACGTCGCCGTCGACAGGCACGACGCGGTCGTCGGCTTCTTCACCCTCTCCCCGCTGAGTCTCCGCGCCGATAGTCGTCTACACCACCTGCTCGGGCGTAACGGGCTCCCCTACCCACAGCTCGGCGGATTCCTCCTCGGCCGCGTGGGGGTCGACCGCGCACGGCAGGGGAAGGGGATCGGCGGAGAACTGATCGAACTCGCTGTGCACACCTCAGCAGCGCACATCACCCACGTCGGCGGCGCCTTCCTCGCCGTCGATCCGAAGTCCGATACTCTGGTCTCCTACTACGAGCGATTCGGATTCGTACGCATCGATCCCACCGGTGTGCGCCGCCGCATGCTGCGCACGCTGCGCGTGCTGGTTCGCTGACCCACAGTCAACGCACCAGCACGCGCAGTCCCCCTACCTCGGCACCCCCACCCCCGCCGCCTCCTTTACCAAGAACGGAACGCCCTTCGACATCCACTCCGGCTTCGGCGATCCCTTCAAGTAGTGATCAAAGAACTGGAAGTACCGGATCGTTAGATCACGACGGTTCGCGATCCCGCGTAATCCGTGCGGCTCGTTCTGGTACGCAAGCAACGTCGCGTCCTTCTTGTTGTAGCGCAGCGCGGTGTAGAAGTTGAGCCCCTCCTGGAAACCGACCGTCGGGTCCGCAGTGCCATGCATAATCAGGATCGCAGCCTGCGTCTCCGGCACATGCGTCAGCGAGCTCTCAAAGTGGTATACCTCCGGCTTGTCCCACGGGCTGAAACCCCAACGCCCCTGGCCGTAGAGGTAATAGTCGAGCCCGTTCTGCCCACTCGCGCCGGCCATGTTCTGATACGACCACCCCCAACTCTGGTTGAAGTCGCTGAACAGATCGCTCACCCCCGCGCCAACGCCCACCGCGGCAAACAACCGCGACCGCGTCGCAATAAAGCCCGCCCCCTCGCCGCCATAGCTGTGGCCGTTCAAGCCAATACGCTTGGGGTCCGCATAGCCCATCGCAATCACTTTCTTCGTCGCCGCTTCCACCGCGTCGAGCATGTCGCTGTGGCTCATGCCGGTGTGGAAATACACATCCGGCAGCATCGTGATGTAGCCACGGCTCACGGCCTCCATGGGCACACTCCCCATACCGGTCAGATACGACGGCGCCGAATAGCGGTGGAGGTTGGCCGAGTTCTTTTCGTAGAAGGTCACGAGCATCGGACGCTTCTCGCCCGCCTTGTAATCATCAGGGATCGCCAAGATCCCCTGCGCACGCTGCCCATCCTTGAGCTTGTAGTCAAACAGCACGCGATGCCCCCAGAGCAACTCCGACTGCTGCGGGTTCACATTGCTGATCGTCTTGGCATCGGTCAGCGCCGCGCTCCCCACCTGCAAATCCGGAAACTCGGCGAACGTCTGACGCGTGAACAAATACCGATCCGCCTTGGCGGCCTTCACCGGCGTGCTAAACGAAGCATCGTCGTAGATCACTGCAGTCAGCGTTCCGCTCGCGAGCTGATAGAAGCCCGCCTTTTTGGTCCACTCCCCGTACGCCGAGAGCGTGACCGGCGCGCTCAGGTCAATCGAGCGCGCATCGCGCTCCGCGCGCGACGCCATCGGATCAGCCACGGCCGTCCGCACCGGCATGAACTTGATCTCCTGCTTGGTACCCACGTCGACTGTGAGGTTCGTGGGGGCGGAGCCATCGTAGGGGAGCAGCCAGAGGTCGTAGCGATGCTCCACAATCACGCCGCGCCCGTCCTTGGCGTAGCCGGCAACGCCGAACGCCGGCTTGGTACCGGGGTGGTCGAACTGCGTGTCTACAAAACTCGGCGTGGTGGCCGCGCCGAGTGATTTGAGCGCGCCACTGGTGAGATCGTAGTCCTGATACTTGCCGTCGAGCCAGAGCAGGTAGTGCTTGCCATTGCTCGAGAAGCCAGGGGTGTGCTGCCCAATGAGCGTAGCCTTCCGAATGAGCGTGCGCTCTCCGGTGCTGACATTCACGCGGTAGAGGTCTGCGCGCGCTGGTTCGTAGTCGGAAATGAAACCACGCGTGTCACGCCCCACCGCCCAACTGCCGTCGGGCGCGACGTCGACGTCCTTGAGCGTCGAGTCGGCGAGCGGTACGAACTTCGCCGAGGCGATGTCGAAGGCGGAGCGGAAGGTGAAGTTGCGGTCCGCGTCGGCGCGCGCCATCTGTAAGGACTGCACGCGCTCGTCATCGGCGCGCCACACATCGACATTCGCTATGGAGTCGGCGTTGGCGCGACGCGTGGTGTCGGGCGCGGCGGTCTGTGGCATGACGCCGAAAAAGATTTTGCTGTTGTCGTCGCTCCAGCTTAGCGTGGCGCGATCGCTGACGACGAATCCCTTGGGGAAGTTCGCCGTGCGCTTAGGGTCGAGCACCACATGAGCGGCGCTCCCAGTCATCGCCGACCGGAGATTGGGCACGACAAGCAGCGAATTATCGTGCTCGCGCATGCGTGCGACGTCAGTTCCTTTGAGCACGGCGATTGCGGTGCCCTCGTCGTTGAAGGCGAGGCGGCTGTAGAGCTTGGCATCGTTGTCGAGCGCGTGGGCGGTGCCACTCTTGAGGTCAAGCACAAAGAGCCCGTTGCCATCAATGACCGAGGCACCCACGGTGTAGGCGAGCAGTTCGCCCTTGCGGTTGAAGGCGGCATCGTTGACGCTGCCCAGGAAGAGAGTGCGGCCGGTGGCGAGATCGAGGAGGAGGGCATCGGTACCGGCTGTGGTGACCGGACCAGCCCCCGCGCCGCCACGTCCACCGCCGCCGCCGCCGCCGCCCGCAGGACCTCCACCAGGCGCGGCCGCGCCAACCGCACCGCCGTTGCCGGCAGGGCGGCGACGCAGCAACAGATGGCTCGCCGTCGGCGAGAAGCTGCTCGAGGCCACGTCGACCCAGGCGCGCACGGTTCCGGTGGCGAGTTCGCGAAGTTCCACGCGGCGCTGCGGGGCAGGCGGAGCCCCGTTGCCGCGGCCGCCGGCACGGCAGCGGAATCAGCGCCGGGCGCCGGAGCTGTCGCAGGAGCACCGGCACCACCGGCACCACCGCCGCGCCCACCGCGGCCGCCGCGTGGCGCCGCCGGATCCACCTGATACGTCACCCAGCGCGCGTCCGCCGAGAAGGTGGGGTTCGTGCCATCAGCCACCGTGACATCCTGATTGCTCTGCAGATTCAGCAGGTGCAGCACCGGCTTGGTGTCGGCCGTGGGGATATTGGTCAGGCGTGTGGCGTAGGCCACCCACTTGCCGTCACTGGAGATTTGCGCCCCTTCGATCGTGCGCCACTTGGCGTAATCGTCGATGGTCATCGCCCGTTTGGCCCCAGTTGAGGCGGCCGGCGCCGTGCTCTGCGCAAACGAGGTCGCAGCGGTGCAGGGCAGGGTGAGGGCGATGAGCGCGGTCAGCGCAGTCAGCGCGGTTGCAGCAATCGCGCGAAGGGACATCACACGGAGAGGGGTCACGGTCGGACCTTGAGCAAAGAGGGGAGGAAATGCCACGCCCCCAATGTGACACCCCGACCCGCGAGTCCGCTACCGAACCCGCGCTGGTTGCCCCCTGTTACCAGTTGTGGTGGTGGCGGTTATTATTCCGCCATGCGAATTCTGGTTGTAGACGACGATCGTAACATTGTTGCGGCGCTCGACCTGTTGCTCCGTGATATCGGGATGACCGTCGAGGTCGCCTTCAGTCTCGCTGAAGCGCGCGCGCGCACGGGGAGTGGGGGGTACGACCTGCTCGTCCTCGACCTGAACATGCCCGACGGATCCGGGATCGATTTCGCCGCCGAATTCCGGCGCTCGGACCCTGCCACGCCGATTCTGATGCTCACCGCCGAGAGCGCCGAGGAGGTGACGGTGCGCGCCCTCGACGCGGGCGCGGATGACTTTGTCACCAAGCCGGTGCGCGCCAACACCTTCTTGGCGCGGGTCCGCGCGCTGCTGCGGCGTAGCACGGCTGATTACGGCGACGTGCTCTCCGCGGGGAATCTGCGGTGCGACCGCTTCTCGCGCGTGGTGACGGTCGCCGAGCAACCGATGCCGGTCACGCCGAGGGAGCTCGCGCTGCTCGAGTTTTTACTGTTGGGTCGCGGGGAGAGCGTCGCGCGTAGCGATCTTCTCCGCCGCGTCTTCGGACTCGACTATGACCTCGGCACGAACATCGTCGAGGTCAATATCGGTCGCGTGCGGAACAAACTCACTGCAGCCGGCGCGAACGTCCGAATCGAAACGTTGCGCGGAGTCGGTTACGCGCTCGTCGACGGTGCAGCGGCTTCAGCGGGCGAGAGCAAGTAGTCGAGCACATCTCCCGCGGTGTACCGATCGCGACCCTTGAGATACTTCGAAATCCACATCAGATCGTCACCACTCGTCAGCAGGGGCGGCTCATCCATGCCGTCTTTCTGATGCTGGGCCTGACCAATGTTGGCTTCGAGCGCGTTGCAGAGGCAGCGGCGGCCGGTCGTCTCTTCTGCGGCGCCTCCCTTCTGCACAAAATCGTCGACTGGCTCTGACGCGCACCGATACCCGAGACGGCCGTCGTCACGCTTGTAGGCATTGCGCAGGTAGCCCAGGTCGCAAATACGCTTCCGCTTGGAGGCGTCGTTGGCATCCCCTTCGTACCGCACGACCTTGAACGGATAGCCCGTGGGCGACGCATGCGCGTCGGTGAGCACATCGACTTTGCCCACGAGCGCGCTCTTGAGCACGTCGTGCTTGAGCGCGGCGGTGAAGCCAGATTCGTCGGAAAAGGCAAACAGCGTACCGACCTGGATTCCGGCGGCGCCGTTGTCGAGGGCTGCCTTGAGTCGCTCGGGGCTTCCTTCGCTCCCGGCGACCCAGAAGGGGAGGCCCAGTTCGGCGAGCTTCGCCAAATCCACCATGTCGCGCTCGCCGTAGATCGGCTCGCCGCGCTCATTGAACGTCGGCGCGCCGCGGGGCGGGGCGTTGTGACCACCAGCGGTCCAGCCTTCCACCACAAACCCGTCCACCCGGCCGTTCGCC
>JAPLKT010000126.1 GCA_026387895.1 Gemmatimonadota bacterium
CACCATAATGCCAAGCGCGAGGTCGTTATCCGCCTGATGCGAGGCGGGCGTGCTACGCCCTGCGGCCGTCCCATCCGTGTGGTCACTCGGCAGAATCACCATCACCAGGTTGGGCATCGCCTTCTTGGCTTCCCATTCCTTAACATTTTCAGTAAAAATATCGGCCTTCAGCACGTCCGGAACATCCTGCGTCCACGACGGATATTCGCGCACCAGCGTGCGATCGAGCGACGCAATCGGCGACGTGGTGTTGTAGTCCTTCTTCACGAGTTCGCGGAAATAGGCTGCGTCGTGCGGCTGCCGATCGCGCCACTCGGCGAGGTATTTCTGCCGCACGGAGACGTCGCGATCCTTAGGCGCCGGCGCATACTCGCCAAACACGCTGACCTTTTTCCCCTTGGCCTGCGCGCCTTCCCACAGGAACCCGCCGCTCGAGTACGCCAAGGCGTCGCGTCCCTCGGACGGATACGAACGGCCATAATACAGCGGCCACATCGGATACTCGGTCTCATTCGCCGACACGAGCCACTGGTGCCCGTCCGCGGAGTTGCCGCCGGAGGCGAAGAAATGGTCGAGCAGCACATACTGATCGGCGAGCGCGTGGGTGTTCGGCGTAATATCCCGCCCGTACATAGCGAGCGTCGAATCACTCGCCCCCTTGCCTATATCGCCAAGTACCTGATCGTAGGTGCGGTTCTCCTTGACGATGAACACCACGTGATTGATCAAGCTCGCCTCGCCAGGACGCTCTGGTACGGCGCGCGCACTCGCGGTCGGGCGCACGGCGAGCGCACGATCAGGCTGCGACAGCAGGGTCAGACGATTGTTCTGTGCGACACTCGTCGTGTAGGCCGTGAGTTCAGCGTCGGTGGGAACCGGAATCACATTCACCGAACCCCGCACCGCATGCACAAAGCCGGCAGTCTTGCCGGGATGCCCGCTCGTCCGTCCGTCTCCAGACCCAACTCCAAGTAGCGTACCCACGGCGATCGTCGTGCCGTCGCCGCTGATATCGATGCTCGCAGGATACCATCCTGTCGGAATTAGACCCTTGAACACACCGTACTTGAGTCCGAGGGTCGCCGACACATCATACACACCCACCGCGTTTAATCCGCCGAGTGTGACGTAGAGCTTGTTGAAGTCAGGGGAGAGGGCAACTGCGGTCGGAGCATATCCCGGCTTTCGTTCACGGAATGGTGCAATCTCGATCACGCCAGCGAGCGTGTTGGAGCGCGTGTCGATGACGCTCACCGCATCACTGTTCCCGTTGGCAACGTAGAGGCGGTTCCGCTTCTCGTCCCACACGAGTCCACTGGGATGACGCCCAACAATGATGTTGGTCGTGATAGTCCCGGTGGTCAGATCGATTCGCGCGATCGTCCCTGGCTGCGCGATGCCGCGTGTGTCCACCCGCACATCCTCGGCGAGTGGATCGCAGCACTGCTTGGTGGCGAGCTCTCCCGGCTTCGGCTTGGGTCCGCCGAACACCGACACATAGGCCACCGTGCCCGCTTCATTGATGACAGCAGCAATCGGGAGCACGCCCATTTCGATAACTGAGAGCTGTTTGCCATTCTCGGCGTCGAGTACCGCGAGTTGATCATTGGCCGGAAGCGGAAGGACGGCGAGTCGCTTGCCGTCCGCGCCAGCGCGACGTGCCACCGCGGGCGCACCCGACATAAACTCGCCAAGCCGGCCGGACACGGCGGCTACTACTACACTGTCGCCACCGCCAACCGCGGCGGGCGCGGTTCCGGAACGATCGTAAAAAAAGAGCTGGGAGAAACTCTTGGCTCGGGCGAGCGGAGGACCGCCGGGGAGGCGGCTCTGCGCAACGGCGTCGGGCAGGCGCCCAACGGTTGAGACGAGCACGCGCCCAAGCACAGGATCCATGGTCACGCCGTGAACGCCGGGACGACCATCAAACGTTGCCTTTGCGAGCACTCGATTGTCGCGCCAGGACATGCGCCACACCGCGCTCTGCGCGCCAACCCAGATCTCGTCGGACCGTTCACCAAAGCGAACGCCGCCCACGCGGTCATTGAAGACAGTCTGGACGCCGGCGGGGGTGACCCGCTGGTTCGTCGCAATCACCCCAGGCTTCACCACCTCTCGCTGAGGAGCGGGAGCCTGGACTTGAAGGGCAAAAAGGAGGGCAGGTGTGAGCGCGGTCGTAATCATATTTATGAATTGATGTGGTGACTGTAGTAGAGTCTACGCTACGTCCCGTCGACACCCCTTGCAAGCAACAGTTTGGTATCGGTGCCCGGCCTGTCGCACTCGACCCCCATGGACGCGCGACTCGCCCCCTCGCACCAGTCGACCGGTCAACCTATTATACACAAGCCACCAACCCTCTTGAGGGATACTCATGCAGCGTCGAATCTTCGCTCTTTCCGCCATAGTCCTGCTCGCAGCCTGCTCCGTGCAGCAGTGGCGTCCGTCCCGCTCGATGGCGATGGACCCTCACATGTCGCACATGTCGGTTGCCGATATTCGGTCGACCGCGTCCACGAGCATCCACAGTGCGGATTGGCAGGGAGTCCCAGGCCTTCCCGCGAGCAACAACGCCGCCGCCGCGCGCATTCAGGCGAGCCCGCGCCACTCGGAATGGGTGAAAATCGCGTGGGCGCCTGGCTCCAAGGACTCGCTGATGGCGTGGATTGTCTATCCCGTCGGCAGCAAGAAGGCGCCTGTGGTCGTCGTGGTGCACGAGATCTACGGGTTGTCGACCTGGATGCGTGGCGTTGCTGACCAAGTCGCGGCCGAAGGGTTTATCGCGATTGCCCCAGACCTGAACTCGCGTGTTCGCGGTGGGCCGTCGACCGATGAACTCACGCGTGACTCGTCGCAGAAGATCATCCGTGGCGTGCCGAACGCCGATAAGGACGCTGGAGTTCTCGCCGCTGCGACCTACGCCATGTCACAGCCGGCCGCCGAGAAGAAGTACGGCGTGGTTGGCTATTGCTGGGGCGGTTCGGTGGCGTTCAATCATGCCGTGTTCAACGGCAAGGGACACGCCGCCTCTGTGGCCTATTATGGTCTCCCGTATACCGGCCCGAATCCCGCCGATCCGACCAAGCAGATTCCGGTGGTGGACTCGCTCAAGAAGATCCAGGTTCCTGTGATGCTGCTGAGCGGAACCGGCGACGCCCGGATCACGGCCGCCATGCCAGATCTTGCGGCGGCCATGAAGTCGCTGGGGAAGACATACGAGTCGACCAACTATGAGGGGGCGATCCATGGATTCCTCCGCGCACAGGACGACACCCCGGACGCTGCCGGTCAGGCGAACCTGACGGCCACCAAGGATGCCTGGCCCAAGACGATCGCCTTTTTTAAGAAGAACCTTGGCGTGAAGTAGAGCAGGCGCGGTTATTAGGCGCGGCTGGCAGGCGCGGTTGTGAGAAAGGGCCGACACCGTATGTGGTGTCGGCCCTTTTTATTGGTCGGCAGGGAGTCGGCAGGGAGTCGGCAGGGAGTCGGCCGAGTACTAGGCGTCGTTTGACATCCCAAACAGCGCCAGCCACTCCGGCCAGTTCCCGGGCATCTCAAAGAAATCGTCGAAAAAGACCAATCCGGCCTTCTCAAAGGCCTCGATCAGCGCGGCCAGGCCGTCGTCGTCAAAGATTGGCCCAATGGCGACGAGATCCTTTTCGACGCGAAATTCGTTGTCCGTGAGGGTCAGCGCTTGGTCGATCTGGACCCGGGTCAGGCCAGACCGTTCAAAGGCACTTTTGCGCACCAACAGGGTGGTGGCGCTGGAAGACAGTGGAAGTGGCATGCAGGCAGGATACCTTTGAAGGAATGACCAGAGCAAGGGTTGGGTTGAAGTTGGGGATTTCTTCCGATCGCTCGGTGGAGTCTGCGTACGACGTCATCGTCGTTGGCGGTGGGCACGCCGGCGCCGAAGCCGCCGTGGCCGCGGCGCGCGCGATCGGACGTGGCGCGCGCGTGGCACTCGTCACCAGCTCAGTTGAGACCATCGGGCAGATGTCGTGTAATCCCGCGATCGGCGGGGTGGCCAAGGGAACTGTCGTGCGCGAAATCGACGCCCTTGGTGGCATTATGGGACGGGCTATTGATCGCGCGACGATTCAGTTCCGAATGCTCAATCGCGGAAAGGGGCCGGCCGTGTGGGCTCCGCGCGCGCAGGCGGATCGCGGGTTGTATCGACGGGCCGTGCGTTCTCTCCTCGAAGAACATCCCGGTGTCTCGCTCGTGCAGGGCACCGTGCGCCAACTGCTGTTTGCCCCTGGCGATCCGGCGGTGCGCGGGGTGGAGACGATGGAGGGACGTCGCTTCAGCGCGCGTGCCGTGGTTATCACCACGGGCACTTTCCTCCGTGGCCGCATCCATATTGGCACCGACACCGCGCTCGCCGGCGGGCGCGCGGGAGAACAGAGCACCACACACCTAGCCGAACAACTCGCGGAGGTCGGACTTACGGTCGAGCGCTTCAAGACGGGAACGCCGCCGCGTATCGACGGCCGGTCGGTGGACTACTCCGCCCTCGAACGCCAAGAATCTGAACTCGCTGATTTCGATTATCGCTGGTCGGCACTCGACACCGCACGTCGCGCTCCGCTTGAGCAGCTCGCCTGCTGGATCGCCTTCGCCGATACCCCAACCAAACAGATTGTCGCCGATCACATCAATGAATCGGCGATGTACGGCGGAGCCATTGGCGCGCGCGGCCCGCGCTACTGCCCAAGCATCGAAGACAAAATTGTCCGGTTCCCAGACGCCGAACGGCATCAGCTCTTCCTGGAACCAGAGGGGCTCGACACGCACGAGCTGTACGTAAACGGGCTCTCCACCTCACTCCCCGCCAAGGTGCAGATCGAAATGTTGCGCTCGGTGCGTGGCCTTGAGCAGGTGGAGATGACGCGCGCCGGCTATGCGATCGAGTACGACTATTATCCGCCCACGCAGTTGCATCCCTGGCTCGAGGTTCGCGCTATTGAAGGATTGTTCCTCGCCGGACAGATCAATGGCACCACGGGCTATGAAGAAGCGGGCGGGCAGGGGGTACTCGCGGGGTTGAATGCCGGTCTGCGCGCGCGCGACCGCGCGCCGCTTGTACTGGGGCGCGAGAGTTCGTATATCGGCGTGCTCGTCGACGACCTCGTCACGCGCGGCGTGGATGAGCCCTACCGACTCTTTACCTCGCGCTCTGAGTTTCGTCTTACCGTGCGACAGGACAACGCGCTGCACCGTCTCGCGCCCATCGGCCTCGCACTGGGGATCTACACCGATGCGGAGCGCGCAGGCATTGATGCGCGAGCCTCGGAATACGATCGCCTCTGGCAGGTGGCGCGCGAAACCAGCGCGCGCCCCGATCTCGTGGAGCGCTTGGTCACCGCCGCGGGCGGTTTGCCCCTGCACCACGCGGTGCGCGTGGTGGAACTGGCCAAGCGCAACGGCGTCGCCCTCGAGGAAGTACTCGCGGCCGTCGGCATCACCGAGTCGTTCTCGCGCGACGAACTCACGACCGTCGATCTCGAAATCAAGTATGCCGGCTACTTCGAGAAAGAGCGATTCGCAGCCAACCGTCTGGCCCGCATGGCAGAACTGCCGCTGCCTGCAGACGCTCCCTACGCGCGCATGAAGACGCTCTCTATGGAATCGCGCCAAAAGCTTGCGGCACGCCGTCCGCAAACAATTGCACAGGCCTCGAGTATTCCGGGTGTGAGTCCCGCTGATCTCCAAAATCTTGTCCTCGAGATCGAGCGCCTACGGCAGCCTCACTCGGCGCTCGCCACGGACGCGGCGCTCGCCGAGTGACCGCGCACACGTCTCCGGAAAGATCGTTGCACGAGGCTGAGCGCGAGGGGCTTTGGTCTGGCCCACTGATTCCGCGGATGATTGCGTGTGTTCTAGTGGTATTGGGCTGCCTGCCGGTGGCCAGCCTTATCGCCGGAGGATTACCTGACGATCGCGCCCGTGCACAGTCCATGGCGCAGTACATCGCACAATGGATCGACTGGGGGACCAGTTCTGCGATCTGCGCGGCTGTTGGTGTTGTGGCTGTGATTGTGTGGCGCGCGCGAGAACGTGATGCGCTTGGGAGCACCCACACATCGACGCCTCACCTTGCGACACCACACAGCTCGACGCTGGTCCGCGCGCGTCGCCGCCGCCTGACAGAGTGGGGAGTTCCCGCCGCGGCGCTCGCGCTCTACATCTGCATTGCGCGATTCGTCTTCGCTGGCCGTCCGCTACTGATCGACGAACTTGTGCAGGTCATGCAGGCGCGGCTCTACGCGGCCGGACAACTCTTTGCCCCCGTGGAGCGCTACCGGGAGTTCTTCTCTGTGCTGCATGTGGTCGACACTGGCGGGAAGGTCTACTCGCAGTTCCCGCCCGGTGGGCCGGCGATGTTGGCACTCGGCGAACTGTTCGGCGCGCCGTGGCTCGTGGGTCCGGTCTGTGGCGCGTTGTGTGTTGCCCTCTTTGCACGACTCATTCGCTACACAGATCCCACCGCGTCTCCTCGCTGGCAGCTCGCGACCACGGCGCTCTTTGCTGTAACCCCGTTTGGCGCGTTCATGTTTGCGTCGCATATGAACCATGTGACGGCGCTGCTTTTCTTGATGGTCGCTACACTGGCCGTTGCCCACCTGATGGCGCGCGACGCTGACGCGGGGCTCGGTACTGGAGCTCCGGCAGATTCAACGGTCCGCGCCCTAGCGCCAGCATTCCTCTGCGGCCTCGGACTCGGCGCCGCAGCTACGATCCGCCCACTCGACGCTTTCGCGTTCGCCCTTCCTGCAGGCCTGTGGTTCCTCTGGCGCGCACTCAAGACACCAGCGCGCTGGGCCGATGCCCTGGCTTCTGCCGCTGGAATCGCCGTGCCGTTTGCGGTCATGATGTGGGTGAATCATCGCACCACAGGGTCGCCGCTGCTCTTCGGGTACGAAGTGCTCTGGGGCGCGTCGCACGGACTCGGCTTCCATGCAGCACCGTGGGGTGATGCGCACACTCCCGCGCGCGGGCTTGCTTTGATCTCATTGTACGTCACGCGGTTGCAGACATATCTGTTTGAATCGCCATTTCCGGCGCTCCTCCCGGCGGTGGCTGCGCTCTGGTTCACCCGTCGCTGTTCGGCGATTGATCGCTATCTGTTGGCGAGCTCGGTATTTCTTGGCGCGCTGTATTTCGCCTACTGGCACGACGGCTTTTTTCTTGGACCGCGATTCGTCTTTCCCTGGCTACCGGTGCTTGTTCTCTGGAGTGCACGATTGCCGCGACTAGTTCGCGAGCGGTTTGGTGTGGGGATGGTATCGGTCGCCACTAATGCCGGACTCGTCTCTGGTTTTGCTATGGCAGTTGTCTTTGCGTTGCCGGTGCGGGTCGCGCAGTATCGCGGTGGGTGGTCGTCGATGCGCGATGACTACGGTGCCTTGGCGTCAGCCGTCGGCGCGCGGAATGCCTTAGTGTTTGTGCGGGAGTCGTGGGGCGCCGAGTTGATGGCGCGGCTCTGGGCGCTCGATCTCTCGCGGAGCGCGGCCGCCGCGCTGTATCACGACGTTGATGCCTGCACCCTGGACCGCGCGATTCGTGTTCTGGAGCAATCGGGTACTCGAGGTGTAGTTGCCGAGCGGGTGCTTGCACCGCTGCGTGCTGATTCGAGTGTGGTGACGGGAAGTCCGTTTTCTCCGGACAGCACAGAGCGTTTCCTGCGCGGGGCGCAATACGACGCCACTTGTGTCGCGCGGTTGAACGAGGATCGTGCGGGGTACGCGTTGCTCCATCCCGTACTGTTGGATCGCAGGAGCGGGAACGTCTATGCACGCGACCTCGGCGCGCGCGACACGCTGCTCATGGCGCAGTACCCAGAGCGCTCGGTGTATCTAATGCGCCGGCGCTTGGCCGAGGCGGGCGGCGCATTGGAATGGCTCCCGATGTCGCGCGATTCAGTTATGGCGCACTGGCGGCGCGGCGCGCCGTAGGGTTCGCAGAGTCTGTGGCAGAGTCTGTGGCAGAGTCGGTCGCAGAGTCTCGCAGAGTCTCGCAGAGTCTCGCAGAGTCGGTCGCAGAGTCTCGCAGAGTCGGTCGCAGAGTCGGTCGCAGAGTCGGTCGCAGAGTCTCGCAGAGTCTCGCAGAGTCTCGCAGAGTCTCGGATCGGGAACCTTCCCAGTCTCGCAGAGTCTCGCAGAGTCTCGCAGAGTCTCGCAGAGTCTCGGATCGGGAACCTTCCCACATGTGTACGGTGATATGAGAGCCCCCTGAGTACTCGCAGGGGTACTAGCAGGGGTACTAGCGGGTGTATTAGTTGCAGTATGCTACTATATCGGCACTATTAGTAACACAATAGAACTATTACAACGGAGCGGACATTCGCCCATCCTCCGGGTGGTTCGTGGTGGTCGTCGGGACACTATTCGTCCTTGGTGGCAGTTCGTCAGCGCGCGCGCAGGAGCGCCATCACCCAAGGCACCGCAGCTCAATAGCTCAGCGACGGGCGAGGTCAAGCTATGCCCAGACCGAGCCACCCTGACCCTGACCCTGAGCGTGGAGAGTCGAGGCGTAACCGAAGGTCGGGAGCGAGGCCGCGCGACGCCAGAAGCAGGTGCTGGACACACTGCGCGCCCTTGGAATCGGCACGGATCAGATCCAGACCGCATCCCTACCGATCAACCCCGAGTATTCAAACCCCGCCCCCGGCGGAACGATCACCGTAAGCGCTACAGTGAGCGGTCACTGGGGCTTTATCCTCAGCTGAGGTGTATGGGAGGGGTGGATTTGCGGCGGATTGTTCCACGTGAAACAATCCGCCTTGCCCTTCCCCTCCACAGCCCGGTATGTTGAGGGAGAGTTCCTCAGTCTCACAGTTACCGGAACACATCGCCGTGGCTCGAGTTATCGCAATCGCCAACCAGAAGGGCGGGGTTGGTAAGACCACAACCGCCGTCAATCTCGCCGCAAGTCTGGCTGCCGCTGAACAGCGGGTCCTCCTCGTTGATGGCGACCCCCAGGGGAATGCCACAAGTGGAATCGGACTCGAAAAAGAGTCGTACGAGACCACTGTCTACGATGTTCTCCTCGACCCAACAACAGTTGTCGCCGCCACTGTGCGTGAGGTGCAGTTCAAGCACCTCGACGTGATCCCGGCGACCCCGGATCTCGCTGCTGCAGAGATTGAACTCGTTAGTCGAGTCGACCGCGAACATTCCATGCGCCACGCCCTAGAGTCGGTGCGCGACAGCTACGACTTCATCCTCATCGATTGCCCTCCGTCGCTAGGCCTGATCACAATCAATATGCTTGCGGCAGCTGATGCACTCCTGATCCCCCTGCAGTGTGAATACTACGCCCTCGAGGGGCTCTCACAGCTCCTCAACACGGTCCATCTGGTGCAGCAAGGGGTGAATCCAACCCTCGCAATCGATGGCGTCCTGCTCACCATGTACGACGCTCGCCTCAACCTCTCCCGACAGGTCGCCGCAGATGCTCGCGAGTACTTCGGCGCCAAGGTGTTCCAGGCAGTCGTCCCGCGAAACGTGAGACTCGCAGAGGCGCCAAGCTTCGGTAAACCGATCATCCTCTACGACGTCGCGTCAGCAGGCGCACAAGCCTACATGGGGGTCGCCAAGGAACTCATCGAACGAAACTCCATCGTCAGCCGTAATCGAGCCTCGTAGAAGTAGCGTAAGTCATTATACAACAACAGCTTACGTTTACAGGAGCACACAAATATGTCGACCGAAAAGCCGCGACGTCTTGGACGAGGGCTCGAAGCACTCCTCTCCGCACGACACACACAGGTGCCAGCTACGCCCGCGCCTGGGCAATCTGCGCCCGTTACAACAGCTACATCAACCCCTCAGCCGGCAGCTATCGCAGAACCACGATCCGCGCTCCGATCGCTCCCGATCGCGCTGATTCGTCCGAATCCGCTGCAGCCGCGCAAAGAGTTCGGCGTCGCTGACCTCGCCGACCTCGAAGCGAGTATCCGCGCCAACGGATTGCTTCAACCGGTCACCGTGCGAGTCGCGGGTGCGGGCTATGAACTGATCGCGGGTGAACGACGATTCCGCGCGGTCACGCGAATTGGGTGGACGGAAATCCCAGCCATTGTGCGCGGCGCCGCCGAAACGAATGACAAGGCCGCACTCACACTCGCCCTCGTCGAAAACCTGCAACGTGCGGATCTCAATCCGATCGAAGAAGGCGAAGGCTATCAGCAACTCATCTCGCAGTTCGCGCTCACGCAGCAAGAAGTCGCAGATGTCGTCGGCAAAGATCGCTCCACCGTCGCCAACACCCTGCGCCTGCTCGCACTCCCAGCCGCAGTCCGTCGCATGGTCCGCGAAGGCGACCTCACCATCGGCCACGCGCGCGCACTCCTCTCACTCGGCGACGATCATCGCATGGTCGAGCTCGCCAAGGCGATCATCGCCGAGGGGTTGAATGTCCGTGAGGTGGAACGTCGTGTGCGTGAAGCCGGGACAGCGCGCGCGGCCAAGAAGGGTGGGGTGTCACCAAAGGCTGGAACCGTGCGACCACCTGAAGTGGCCCGCATCGAAGAAGAGCTGCGTAAGCAGTTGCAGACCGCCGTGAAGATCAACCTCTCGGCGAAGGAGAAGGGGGAGATTCGCATCAGCTTCTATTCCGCCGATGACCTTGAGCGTGTTCTTGACATCGTGCTCGGGGCCAACCGAGAAGCATTGTGAGTGAGCACGTCACGAGTGAAAGCACGCGCCTCGCGGAGCCCCAGCGCGGACAACGTACGCGTGAGTCTGGTACGCAACAGCATGGGAATATTTTCTCGCGTGCGTCGGGATCGATGCTGATCCACGTGCAGCGAGAGAATGGATTGGCGCATCGAACCTTGGTGCTGCGCCCCTGGCAGGTTCAGGCGCTGCGGGTTCTCACGTCAAAAACTTTCCGTGCGGTGCTTATGGTCGGCGTGTTGAGCTGGGGCTACTTCGCAGTGCAGTCCGCACGGGTCCCGTTCCTGACACAGCGCATCGCCCACCTCGAACAGGACGCGCAACGGTTGGACACACTGCAGCGCACGTTGGTGGAGTTACAGGACCGCTATGGACAGGTGCAGCGCTTGTTGACGGCATCCAAGGTCCCTGCGACTGCCGCACCAATGGCCGCGAAAGCGACCGCGACACGCGACGCACAGAAGTTGCCTAAGAAGAATCCTCAGGAGGATTGACGTATGGCGTTTTTCGGAAATGGTAGCGCGGGTGGTAGCGCGGGTGGTGACACACAGGGCGCTGGGCGTATGATCGAGACGTCGCTGTCGATCATCGCGGCGGGTATGCGGATTAGTGGCGACATCGAGAGTGGTGGCGTCATCAAAATCGACGGGCGCGTGGATGGCTCCGTCATCGGAGCGCGACAGATCCTACTCGGCCGCGGTGGCGCGATTCACGGGAATGTCGAAGCCGACGAAGTGGTGATCGGTGGCGACGTATTTGGATCGGTCCGCGCCACAAACCGCCTCGAGCTTCAGGGAACCGCAACGGTGCAGGGCAACATTGACACCAAGTCGATTGTCGTGATGGAAGGAGCGCAGATTACAGGCAACGTCCGCATGTCGGAACTCGTGCCGATTGGCGGGCATTCGCATCAGTAAGTAATCCACAACCGTTTGGGATTATACACATTCGGCATCATAGCACTCATATGTTTTTATTTTTAGCCTATCTCTATACTAGGTAACGCTTTGCGTAGAAACCTAAATCTTTCTAGTTGGGGTTTTTGTGTGCTTATCAACGCGGTCGTGTTGCTTGGGACCGCTTGTGGTGGAGCTAACGGTGGGGCCAAAGACGTCAAGCCGGTGTCGACTGGCAGCGCCATAAAGGTCGCGCTTCTGACCCCAGGGCCAATCACCGACCAGTCATGGAACGGTGGCGCCTATACGGGATTACTGCGCATCAAAGACAGCCTTGGCGCTTCCGTCAGTCATATCCAAACAAAAACGCCGGCAGAGTTCGAGGAGAACTTCAGGCAGTATGGGGCGCAGGGATATACGATAGTGATCGGGCATGGTTTTGAATTTCAGGACGCAGCAAAGCGAGTGGGTCCTGAGTTTCCGAAGACCGTGTATATCACCACGGGTGGAAACTCCGTCGGCCCCAATATCGCGGCACTGTCGTTTGCGTTCGAAGAGCCCAGCTACTTGGCAGGGATGGTCGCTGCTGCTGTGAGTAAGACCGGAACGGTAGGATGTATAGGCGGAACCGAGTTGCCCCCAGTTAAGTCCAGCTTCGCGGCATTCGCCGCTGGAGCGCTCGCCGTAAATCCGAAGATCAAGGTTGTCACCGCATTTATTGGCAACTGGGATGACGCCAGTGCTGGCAAGGAACAGGCCCTCGCGCAAATCGGACGCGGCGCGGACGTCATCTTCCAAAACGCTGACGCCGCGGGGCTGGGTGTGTTCCAGGCGGCAAAGGAAGGCAAGGGGGTCTGGGTGGTTGGGTCCAACGCCGACCAGAACAACATCGCTCCGGCGGTAACGCTCGGGAGTGTCTTGATTGATGTGCCACACGCGTTCATGGTGATGGCGCGCGAAGTCCAGGGCGGAAAGTTTCAGCCACGTGTAGTACGCCTCGACACCAAGAGCGATGTGGTGCGTTGGGTCCCGAACCCTGCGACACCAAACGCAATACCCGCAGCGATGCGGGCCCGAGTGGATTCCGTGCAGCGGCTTATGCAAAGTGGCGTCTTCGTGATGCCGCCAGCGGCAGCCGCCGCCACACCGTCGACTGGAGCTGCGAAGTGACCACGACACCGGTGAGCCCAGTCGGCGTACCGCTCAACCACATCGCGGCGGAGCTCGACACACTCCTCCGTACCGCAGACACTCCTGACTACAAGACAGCGCTGAACGGTGTGCAGGTTGGGAATCGCGCCCCAATTGTAAAGGTCGCCGCTGCGGTGGATTGCTCGCGTGACACGATCGAAAAAACGATTGCCGTGGGCGCGAACCTCCTGCTCGTGCATCACGGACTCTTTTGGGGTGGCTTACAGACGCTCACTGGGCCCCACCTCGACCGTGTCCGGCTGTTGATCGACCACGACGTCGCACTCTACTCCGCACATCTCCCACTCGACGCGCATGAGCGTATTGGGAACTCCCGTCTCCTCGCCACTGAGCTGGGCCTCCTCCCAGAAGACGGATTCGCCAAACACGAACACATCTTCTGTGGCGTGCGTGGCACGTGCGACCTTCCAACCACAACGGTCCTCGAGCGCTGTCAGCGCTTCTCGGCGACCCATGGCGGCACCGCCATCGCAAGTGCGATTTCATCTGGCCGTACCACTGCGCGCTGGGCTATCTGCTCTGGTGCGGGCGCGGGGCACGAGACTATCGCCGAAGCAGTCGCACTGGGCGTCGACACACTAATTGTTGGCGAAGGGCCGCACTGGAGTGCCGTGGACGCGCCGGAGAAGGGGCTCGTGATTATCTATGCGGGACACTACGCAACCGAAACACTCGGTGTGCGTGCGCTCGCCGATCACGTGACCTCAGCCTTTGGTCTCCCGTGGAGCTGGATCTCGTCCCCGACTGGATTGTGAGTACCGCGTGGTGAGTGCGCGCGCGGACGTGTCGACGGCGCTCTCACTCTGCGACATGAGCAAGCGTTTTGGCACCACGCAGGCGCTCGACGGCGCCTCGCTCGATGTCCGTCGCGGCACCTTGCACGCGCTCCTTGGCGAGAACGGAGCCGGGAAAACAACACTGATGCGTCTCGCGTTTGGCATGGACACGCCAGACACCGGAACAATCCTCGTCAACGGGAAGACCTGTGCTTGGCGAACGAGCGCCGACGCCCTCCGTGCTGGTATCGGAATGGTGCACCAGCACTTCCTCCTTGTGCCCGCCATGAGTGTCGCCGAGAACATCGGATTGGGACGAGGTGGCGTGTTCAGTGGCTTTGATCCAACGTGCACAGCAGCAGTCGTGCGAGACCTCGTGGCAGCGACCGGCCTGGCCATCGATCCTGAGGCGCGAGTCGGAGATCTTCCTGTAGGCGCACAGCAGCGCCTGGAGATTCTGAAAGCGCTCTCGCACGACGCGCAAGTCTTAATACTCGACGAGCCCACCGCTGTGCTCTCGCCACAAGAGACGCAGGATCTCTATGCGTGGCTGCGTCGCTTTGTCGACAGTGGTCGTACCGTGGTGCTAATCACACACAAGGTGCGAGAAGCGCTCCAGATCGCCGACGATGTCACAGTGCTTCGCCGCGGCCGAACGGTGATGCAAGTCGCCGCGCATGCAACAGGTGAGGCTGAGGTACTGACCGCACTGCTCGGCGAGACAACCACACATGGCGCTCCGCACGCGCGCGCACCACGGCGCACCACAGGGAAGACGGTACTCGCGGTGAACGGTGTCACCGTGCGCGATGACCGAGGAACAGAACGGCTCAAATGTGTGACCACCCACGTATGCGGAGGAGAGATTCTTGGCGTCGCTGGAGTAGAGGGCGCTGGGCAACTCGAGCTCCTGCGCGTGATGGCGGGGCGCCGTATACCAGACACGGGTAGCGCGACGCGTCCCGCACGCGTCGGTTTCGTTCCTGAAGACCGGCACCGCGACGCAGTGATTGGCGAGTGGACTTTGATCGAGAATTTTGCACTCAAGGATGCTGGCCGCGCTACAGGCACGATGGTGTGGGACGACTATCGTGTGCGCGCCGAGTTGGGTGTGCGGGCGCAGGATGTCCGCGCAACGAGTGCACACGACCGGATGGACGCGCTCTCTGGAGGAAACCAACAGAAGTTCGTGCTCGCGCGTGAGCTTGAGGGAGCGCCAGAGGCGTTCGTGGTCGAGAATCCTACACGCGGTCTTGATGTCCGGGCCACCGAGCAGGTACTCGATGCGCTGCGCGCCGCGCGTGATGCTGGTGTTGCGGTTGTTATCTACTCAAGTGACCTCGACGAATTGTTTAGTGTGAGCGACCGGATCGTGGTGTGTTATGACGGTACGGTTCACGAAGTTCCCTTTGACCGTCAGGCAGTGGGCCGCGCGATGGTGGGGCTTTCATGACGACGCGCGCAGCCACGACGTCCACGCTATTCTCGTGGAAACGATTACTCCCGCCGCTTCTCGTATCGGCTGTTGTCGTGGGAGTGATTGTCGTCGTGATTGTCGCGGGCCATCACGACATCATCGAGTCGTTCAGCGCCTTCGGTCGCGGATCATTCGGTAGTGCGTACGCCTTCTGGTCGGCAACGCTCGTGCGTGCAACTCCGCTCACGCTTCTAGGGCTTGCAGTGGCGCTCGCTTTCCGGTCGGGGGTGATGAACATCGGCGCGGAGGGGCAGTTCCTTGCAGGAGCGAGCGCCGCGACAGCTGTCGTGTTGACAGGTGTCGGTGGGGGGATGGTGCTGGTGATCGCGCTTCCGGCTGCGGTACTCGCTGGCGCACTCTGGGCAGCGATCGCCGGATGGCTCAAGCGCGAATTCGGCGTGCTCGAGGTGATCAGCTCACTCATGCTGAACTTTGTCGCGCAATATCTGGTGTCGTACCTGGTGCGCGGGCCGCTACAGGAGCCGACCCATGTGTATCCGCAAACCGAAACATTCGGTCCCGCCGCACAACTTCCACTTTTGATCAGCGGACAACGCCTGCACCTCGGCTACGCTATCGCGGTTCTGCTCGCGCTGATTTTGTGGTGGATGTTTCGAGCAACCGCCGTAGGATTCCGGCTGCGCGCCGTTGGTGCAGGCGCCGCCGCGGCCGCGAGCGCAGGGCAGGTGATGGTCCCGCGTGTCCTCTTCACCGCGTTCTTGCTGAGTGGAGCAATCGCAGGGCTCGCCGGCGGGGTGGAGGTCACGGGGGTAACATATGCATTGTATGAAGGGATATCCCCTGGCTTTGGCTACACCGCAATCGCGGTCGCGTTGCTTGCCCGCTTGAACCCCTTGGCAATCATCGGGACAGGAATATTTTTCGGTGCGCTCGAGGCGGGAGCGGCTGCCATGCAGCGCGATGCTGGTGTGCCATTTCAGTTTGTCGCGGTTGTCGAAGCGCTCGTTGTGCTCGGTGTTATTGCGCTCGATTGGACGCGCGAGCGTGGAGCCACTCGCCGATGACTGACGCGCTCGCTCCTTTCGTTGAAGCCACGGTCCGCACCGCGACGCCACTTGCCTTCGCGGCACTTGGCGAACTCGTGGCTGAACGATCGGGGGTCATTAACATCGGGCTGGAAGGAACCATTATCGCGGGGGCGTTCGGTGGTCTTGTTGTCGCGGGAACTGCTGGCGCGGGACTCGGCTTTGTTGGAGCGGTCGCTGCGGGGATGTTGGTTGCCGCCATATTTGCGTTCTTTGTCGTAACACTCAAAGCCGACCACATCATCACGGGAACAGCAATCAGTATGCTGGGGGTAGGCTCGACTGGCACACTGTACCGGTTGTACTACGGCACAACCGGTGCGGCGCTCGAAACGCCAACACTCGCGCCCTTTCCAATCCCTATCCTCCACAGTATCCCGTGGATTGGCGGCGCGTTCTTTGCGCAGCCGCCGGTGATGTATCTGCTCTATGTGATTGTCCCGTGCCTCGCGTGGTGTATGACGCGCACGAGTGTAGGACTCGCGCTACGGGCTGTGGGTGAGCGGCCAGAAGCTGCGAGGGCCGCTGGAATCTCTCCGGCGCGTGTGCGTTGGGTGGCCCTCCTCTTTTGTGGCGCTATGGGCGGACTCAGTGGTGGAACGCTGGTGCTCGCGCAGGTTGGAACATTCAACGAGGGAATCTCCGCTGGGCGAGGATTTATCGCGATCGCGATTGTTGTGCTCGGGCGCTGGTCGGCGGTCGGTGTCACGGGTGCGGCGCTGTTGTTCGGTGCCGCAAGCGCGCTGCAATATCTGGCCCAGGCGATGGGGTGGGGCATCCCCTATCAGTTCGCGTTGGCACTCCCGTATGTGCTGACCCTCGCCGCGCTCGCGGGGGCGGGGAAACGATCCGCTGCGCCGGCATCGCTCGGCGTGCGCGGCTAGTCACACCGCAACAGGATGCTCAGGGAATAGCGCAGCCGAGCGCTGTTGAGCTCCAGCGAAGACGCCAGGTCCCCGGTTGGACGCGATCGAGGATGTCAATCTCGTCTCCGTGATCACCACTGCGTGCCATCGCGAGCGCCATCCGCGCGCCGCGCAGTGTGAGCGCCGCAAGTAAGTCCGCACCGACCACCTTATCCTCTGGTCCAGACTCTCGGCGCGACCACGCAATACGCAGGGCATCGCGCGAAAGGGGGTCTGGCTCAGCGATCATAGTGAGCAACTCGAGCCGTGGATTGGACTCGGTTCCCAGTGTGCGGGTAGACAGTGTGATCCAGACTGGTGTGCCCTCCGCGGATACCACGCGCCATGCGTCACGCACTACAACCGGCAGCCCGCGGAAGGTGGCGGAAGTGGAATCTTCGGGGATTGTTCCCGCGAGCCGGCGCAGCCGTACAATCATTGCACTCGAGTCCCGTGGAAGAAGGTCGTCTAAACCGTCGATCCCGATTGCGGTGGCAACACCAGAGTCGAGCGCGAACGACCACACTGGAACGCCTGGATGGGTAGGGGTGGTGACGGTAGCCGCACGTTCGCGCGCGCACGCGCGTGTCGCAGTCCCGGCAACCAGCACGGCCGGCTGAAGTTGCGGATCATGTGAAAAAAGCTCGACTGTGCGTGGCGTCGCACTCAGTGAGTCGCGGGAGAACACGACAGGAGCACCGCGCTCTGTAGACATGATCGCGACAAGTGCGCCAAGCGAGTCATCCCATGTTGTGATGGCTGGGGCGGATTGCGACACCGAGCCTCCACTTGCGATGCTCGTGGCGACCTCCGGGTGTGTGGACTTCGGCGCTGGCGACTCGTGTTTTGAGCACGCCAGTGCGAGCATGGCAACGAGGCTGGTACCCACGCGACGTGTGTGGGTATGTCGAGTGGACGGCATGAGTATCATGGGCGCGGCGGAAGCCAAGGTCCTACGAGGTCCCAGTGCCACGCATCGCGACGTACGCCGTCGCGCGGATCACGCAGTGGCTTGTACTGCAGACGATGAGGATTCAGTCCGACGCTCATCCCCCACCGGACAAGTGTTATACGGTCCGTCGACACCAGGTGTGCCATCGGGCGCTCCCTCCAGATATGCCGATGCAGCCAGAGACCTCCAGACATCGCGTGAAGCATTCCATCGCGACGTTTCTCGAACTCGGCCCACGGTCCTTCGGTTCGCCACTCCGTTGCGAGGCTTACTGACACCCAATCACTCCCTCCGATATCGCTGGTGGTAGGGCGGTCACCAATCCCACATAAATTGCGCACGTCAGTGGATAGGACGAGGGATGTGTCGCGATGGCCGAAAACCCAATCGGGCCTGCTTCCCTAATGGATAACACAACACCATTCGATGACCGCAACGACAGGCTGTTAAACACCGTGGTGTAGCTGTTGTTTTGAAAGAAGTGCGCTTCCTCTGCGACGGCGAGGTTTCGGAGGTCGCTCTTGAGCGCGGCAGCGTTGGCCTTCCCTGTCGTATTCTGGAATTTTGGAATTGCAATTGTCACAATGATGCCGATTATCACAACGACAATAAGCAACTCAATCAAGGTGAAGCCGGCACTGCTTAAGGGCCTCGACTTTTCGGGTCGCACCTTCGAGTAGCCTCGCCGATACCAGATACCTTGAGTCATTTGCATTTCCTTCGTGGGAGACCTTGCGGTGAATATCTTAGCGCTTCGTTTCTAGCCAGTTCGGTCCCGTTCCGATATCAACGACCAGCGGCACGTCGAGGTGCACGGCGGTGGTCATCTCGTGATTCACCAATGCTCGCAGTACATCAAGTTCGTCGGGTGGGCACTCAAACACGAGCTCATCGTGCACCTGAAGCAGCATTCGACTCTTAAGCGCCTTTTCTTCGAGCGCGTGGTGCAGACGAATCATCGCGACCTTGATCAGATCCGCCGCCGATCCCTGGATGGGACTATTCTGCGCCGTACGCTCCCCAAAAGCTCGAATATTGAAGTTGCGGTCGTTCAACTCTGGGATGTACCGCCGGCGCTTGAAGATCGTTTCCACATAACCCTTCTCGCGCGCCTGTTCGACGGTGGTATCCAAGAACGACCGAACCCCAGCGAACCGCTCGAAGTACGTATCGATGAATGCCTTGGCCTCAGAGACCTCAATCTTCAGCTGACGCGACAGCGCGAAGGCACCCTGACCATAGATAGTTGCGAAGTTGATCGTTTTAGCACGCGCGCGCATTTCGCTGGTCACGACACTGAGATCAACACCGAAAATAATTGCCGCCGTCTGACGGTGAATGTCTCCGCCGGCCTTGAATGCCTCGACAAATGCGGGGTCGTGCGACAGGTGCGCCAGGAGCCGTAACTCAATCTGCGAATAGTCCGCCGCCAGCATCGTCCACCCTGGCTCAGGAATAAATCCTTTACGGATTTCCTTCCCGAGCTCTCGGCGGATGGGAATGTTTTGAAGATTCGGATCACTCGACGCCAGACGTCCAGTGCTCGCCACATGCTGATTGAACGAGGTGTGCAGTCGTCCGTCACGTGGATTGACGAGCAGGGGAAGGGTGTCGAGATACGTGCTCTCGAGTTTTGCCAGTTCGCGATATTCCATCAACAACGACGGCAATGCGTGTCCTTCTTCTGCCAGTTCCGTCAGCACTGATGCATCAGTACTCGGACCCGTCGACGTCTTTTTCTTGATCGGAAGTCCGAGTTTCCCAAAGAGAATGACGCCGAGTTGTTTGTTGGAGTTGATATTGAACTCCTCACCAGCCGCCTCGTAAATCTGCAACTCCACCGCGCCGCGCTCACGCGCGAAGCGGGTCTTAAGCGAATGGAACCACGGCACAGCAATCGCGATGCCGTTCCACTCCATACGGGCCAGCACCTCGACTAACGGCATCTCGACATCGCGCAGTAGCGCGTCCGCTCCCGACTCTATGAGTTTCGGCTCAAAAAGTTTTCGTAGACGAAGTGCGATATCAGCATCCGCACAGGAGTATTCGCAAGCGGCCGCGATCGGGACCTGGTCGAAAGGGATCTGCGCCTTCCCTTTTCCGGTGAGCTCGTCGTAGCCGGTCATGGCGAGTTGGAGGAACTCGATTGCCAGAGCGTCGATCGCGTGCGAGCGCCGCCCTGGATCAAGCACATAACTCGCGAGCATTGAGTCAAAGTCGAGTCCGCGAACCTCGACGCCTGAGCGACGCAACACCAGAAGGTCGTACTTCGCGTTGTGCGCGGTCTTCTTGACCGATGCGTCACCCAAGAGATCGCGCAGTGGAGACATCTCGGGCGAGAGAATCGAGGGGAGATTCTTCGCCGTCGCCCCATCACCCTCCGCAATCGCGCGCGCCGCGATACTTCCACCACTCGCAGCCGTGCTCGGCGCCTTGGGGGTGGAGAGCAAGAGGTCTCCCTGATCACTCGCCCATGCGCGGTGGGCAAAGGGCAGGTAGAATGCCTCCCCCTCCTCAAACGCGAGCGAGATGCTGACCAGGTTCGCACGGTGTGGCGTGATGATCGGCGGCGCGCCATCATCAAGCACCGTTTCTGTGTCGAACGAGAGAAAGGGCGCGTTCCGCGCGCGCGCGCAGAGTGCCGCAACTGCTTCGACGGTGTCAACAACGGTGTAGCGCCGTGGAATTGTGTCCGGAACAGCGACCGGCGCAGTGGGTGTTCCGTCGGGCACTCCGCTCGCGTGTGCGGCGGCTTCCTGCGCATTGCCGCGGAACTCGAGCTCGACAAAGAGATCGCGCAGTCGATTCCAATCCGGCGTGCTGACCCTGAGCGTGTCGAGGTCGAGCGTCATCGGCAAATCGTCGCGAATTGTTACTAATTCTTTGGACAGGATGCCGTTGTCCCGGAATTCCTTCAGTGCGTTGCGCGCACGCGTGGGTTCAACCTCGTCGATATGCTCGAGGATGTTCTCTAGTGGACCCCACTTCTCAATCAGCGCAAGCGCAGATTTGTCGCCGATCCCTTTCACGCCAGGAACGTTGTCGCTCGCGTCACCAAGGAGAGCGAGATAGTCAGTGACGCGCTCGGGGATGACGCCAAGACGTTCGGCGGCGTTGTCGCGGTCGTACCACTTCTCCGAGGTAAAACCGGGGCGGCCGTGCCAGGGATTTAGAATCCAAATCCCGTCATCCACAAGCTGCACGAAATCTTTGTCGCCCGAGACAATGACACCATGCACGCCGAGCTTCGGCGCTTGGCGGACAAGCGTCCCGATGACATCGTCGGCCTCGTAGTGCTCGAGCTTGAGGATCGGGATCTGCATGGCCTCGAGGATCTGCGAAATGCGCTCGACACCGGTGTCGAAATCAGCCTGCATCGCCGGGTCGAGTCGCTCGCGTGTGGCCTTGTAGGCGGGATACCGCTCATTGCGGAACGAGAGTCCGGCGTCGTGCACCCAGCCGAGGTACTCCGGCTTGTGTTTGTCCATGAGGCGCCGTAAGAAATCGTAGGCGCCACGGGCGATCGAGGTGTTCTCGCCCTTGGAGTTGATCAGGGGCTGCGCGCCGTAGGCGAAGAATGCGCGATAGATCATCGCGTACCCATCGATCAGGAAGAGGCGCGGCGAAGGGGCTTGAGGCATACGAGAAGTTTCGCCCACGTGCGGCTTTGGCACCAGAGACCTCACATCAGGACAGCCAGAGCGCGAACACACCAGTGGCGGCGGTTACCCGCACATTATCGTCGAGTGGGGCTGATGGGCGTTCTGCAACAGCAGCAACGGCGCCTACAAGGAGAGCAACCGGAAAGGAGTATGGGGTCAGCCACCAGACACCAAGCGCACTACAGATCAGACACGCGAGCGAACCGGCCCAGGTCTTTCGTCCCCCTTCACGCGAGAGTGCGCGCCCGACGATCGCGGCGGCGGGATCGCCGATCGTGGCGCACCAGAGCGCTGCGATGGCGGCTGGCGCTGGAAGGAGGATGACTGCCGCTAAGCCGGACACACACAACCACGTCGCGCCAGTCAGATGCCGCACTTCATTCGGCCGAAGTAGCGCACCGAACACTGTTGTGAACTGGTCGCGGAACGCCGTGTTGTTCCAGCGAAGCCACTCGACGCTGAATGCCACCACTGTGCCCACAGCAAAGGCACCGACGATCCACTGGGATGGAACGCCGAAATGATAGCCAACTGGCACCAGGGCCGTAGCCAGATGCAGGAGTTTGCGGGTGAACTCGCGCTTCAGCGAGAACACACGACCCTCCGGTGCCTGAACCCGGGAGGGGGGAGTCACGTTGTTTACTCCGTGATCTTGCGGCGCCAAGCGGCCTGAAAGGCAATTTCGCTGCCGTTCACCAACTTCCAGCGCCCAAAACCCGTCTGATCATAGAAAGTCAGTTGCAGATTCTGGCCTCGATAATCCCAAATCTGCGATCGCCCGCGCTGCCCAAAATCATTGGTGTTGCGCTGGTCGAATACCTGGTCGGGTTCGCCGAGTCCGAGGAGCACCTTGCCGCGGTCAGTCATCCACCCCGGTAGCCCCTCCTCGCGGAAGCGCGAGTTGGCGCCGAGGAGGCGACGGAAATACTCGCGAAGTGCTTCATTGCTTCCGTTGAGCGCCGAGTGACGCTTTACGAAGTTCGCCCAGGCACTCGCGCGAAACTCTGGCGCTGTGTCGCGAAGGGTGTTGAGTTCGTATGAGGGAGCGAACCACCGGAGATACGTGATCATGTCCTCATAGGTGGTGACTGGAAGATCCTCACCAAAGCCAATAAAGATTGGCGCCTTCACACTGTCTCGGCGCCCAGGCTGAACGAACGCGACCTGTGCCGCGCCGATGGTCAGGCGTGCGACAGGGATCAAGACTACGCCCGAATACAAATTGCCGCGCCGCGGAATGGAGGTGGAGTCGGCGAAGATCGGTTGCCCCTTCTCGTTCATTACCGCATACCGAATCGGGAGTCGTGCACCCGCCGTGCTGCTGTACCCTTCCAGGTAGAGCGGCACCATCGAATCGCTCCCGAATGTGATGGTCGATGTGGGACTTGAGACGATTTGCGGAAGCGCGTCGGTGTTACTTCGTGTGACCGCGCGCGCGAACGTGATGGGCGACGAAAGCATTCCGTCTTTCACCTCGGGGACCAGGAGCGTCACATCTTCGGTATTCGCGCGCGAACTTCCGTCGTCACGGACCGTCAGCACGAGATTGTAGCTACCTGGCGGTAGTGTGAGGAGTTCCTGAAAGATGATGCTCTCGTCAATCCGTGAGGTTTCGCGGAAGCTGCTCAGCAGGACCGACTCGCGTGCTTCGGTCTGTTTGACGGTCGCGCCGTTTTGCTTAATCGCGATTTCCACGGAGTAGCCGGCGCGGAAGCGATCCCCTTCACGCGAGAACGTCAGCGAGGCGTTGGCAATTCCGAGTCCAATCAAAACATGGGTGGAGTCGTGTGTGCCCGCCGCGAGAAATGATGCGTTTCCGACAAAGGGCATTGGTGCGCCGCGTGCCAGCAATCCGAGTTGCTGATAGAGTCGCACTTGATCGAACTGCGGTCCGGTGGACATTGCAGTCCCTGCGCCGCCGGCTGTCCCCGGGGCTCCCGTGGGACCGCCTCGTGGTACTGGCCCGCCGGCTGGCGCGCCGGCTGGCGCGCCAGCTGGGCGACTCCCACCACAGGCGGTCAGCAGCACCACACACCCGAACACCAGCCCACCGCGCCACATCCTCGTGAACATGCAAACCCCAGACATTCGAGAAATAATTGTCGACATGTAAAGCATTACCCTTGGCCTGTCATATCGTTTCGCTTGCCACAACTATCGTTTGGAGTTAGCTTCTCCGCGTGGCTAAAGACCCTTTCGTTGGAACGGTAATCGCAGGCTATTCCATTCTCGACCGCGTCGGGGAAGGGGGCACTGCAGTAGTATATCGCGCCGAACACCCAGAACACGGGGCTGTCGCGCTCAAAATCCTCAAGGACAAACTCCGACAGGACAAGACCGCGGTTACCCGATTCCTGCGTGAGGCTCAATTTGGCGGGCGTGTCGTCCATCCAAAGGTCGTGCGGACGATAGATGCGGGGCAATCCCCCGAGGGGTATCACTTTCTGGCCATCGAATGGGCGCCAGGGGATATTCTTGAGGGTTATGCAAAGCGCAACGCGCCACTGAAGTCCGACGAGGTCACCGCGATCATCCTCCAGATCGCCGATGCCGTATATGCCGCCCACGCAACCGGTGTGGTGCACCGAGATCTGAAGCCCGAGAACCTGATGTACGATCCGGCCTCGCGAAACGTGAAGCTGCTCGACTTCGGGATCGCGATGGCCACCGATGCAGCGGCCGACGACCGACTCACCCGTGCAGGGTTCTTTGTCGGCACCCTGATGTACGTCGCCCCGGAAGCACTCTCGGGTGAGGTGGTAACCGCGGCCGCTGACCAATACAGTCTTGGCACTATTGCTTACCTGCTCATGACTGGAGTGCTCCCATACACCGCCAAAACACCGCGGGATATGTTCACACAGTTGCTGACACAGTCTCCGATTGCGTTGAACAAGGCCGTGCAGGGGATCACGTATCCCAGTGGCGTCGAGAGCGTGGTCATGAAAGCGCTCGCCAAAGCTCCAGCTGACCGATTCCCCGACGTGCTCGCCTTTGCAAAGGCGCTCGAGATTGCGCTCCAGGGTGTTGACGGTGCGAGCAGCGGTGAGGGTGGCCTAGTCTCACGGATGAAGGGACTGTTCGGTCTCAAGAGCTGAACCGTCTTTAGTGCAGGTTGGCCGCGGGTGGGGTCGGACTGTCGGCCGGCAACCAGACCGTAAAGGACGACCCGACGCCAAGAGTGCTCTCGACCGTAATATCGCCGTCGAGCACTCGCGCCAGACGGCGCGAGATCGCGAGGCCAAGCCCAGTCCCTCGGCGCGCAGAATCCCCGCGCGGTCCAGCATTCACTTGCTCGAACTCCTCAAAGACGCGCACTAGGTCCTTTTCCGCGATCCCAACTCCGGTATCGGCTACCTGAAGCGCCACCCACGAACCGCCGCTCGCCAAAAGCGGGTGTCGATTCGCGGCAGCAGCGAAACGTTCCACCTCTCCGTCCGACACCAAAGCGGCGCGTAACGTCACACTCCCCGCCGGCGTGAACTTGATTGCATTCCCCAGGAGGTTCACGAGAATCTGCCGGAGGTGGGTCGGATCGGTCGCAATGCGTGGGAGTGTGGCGGGAATCGTAATGGAGAACGAAAGCCCGCGCTCGGTCATCAGTGGCTCCACTTCACTCGCCACGTCGATCACGAATGGGCGGAGTTTAATGAGTTCTGTGTGCACATCGAGTCGCCCCGCCGCCATTTTTGCGAGGTCGAGCACCTGCTCAACGAGCGCCTGAAGATGATTCGCTGATGATTCAATCCTCTCGACAGGTCCCACCTGGCGTGGCGAGAGCTCGCCGTACGCTCCGTCTCGCAAGAGATCCACAAACCCGACGATCGCGGCAAGCGGCGTGCGCAGCTCGTGCGACACGTTGGCGAGAAACTCTCCCTTGGCGCGATTCGCGCGATACAACTCCCCAGATAACTGCTCAAGCTCCGCCGATCGATCTGCGATATCGGCAGCCTGTTTGCGTTGTTGAATAAGTCCAAGAAACAGTGCGAGGACCGCGAGACCAGCCGCCGCCCAGAGCGCGAACCGCACGCCCGGTGAGCCGTGTCGACTCACATAGTGGTCGCCGATGGCGAGCGCGACAAAAAGCCCGACAAAGACCGCGCCAAGGGCAACAGTCGACGGACGCAGCCGAACGCGCATCTCGGAGGTCACCTCCGGGCGTTCCGACACTAGCTCCACCAGCCTTTCATCTGCCGACACATTGACGCATCCTTCACGCTCGCCTAACCTCCGCCTTCATGACGCCCACAAAACGCCTCCTCTCGATGCTCGCCGAACGCTCGGCGAAGCGCGGTAACTTCACCCTCGCCTCCGGTCGGCAGTCGACGTTGTATGTCGACGCGCGACTCACCACGATGAGTCCTGATGGACTCGCCACGATCGGCCCCCTAGCGCTCGCCGCAATCCGCGACGCCGGCTGGACCCCAGATGCAGTGGGTGGGCTCACCCTCGGTGCCGACCCCGTGTCGTACGCGATTGCCCACGCCAGTGCACTCGCCGGCACACCGGTGCGCGCCTTCACTGTGCGGAAGGAAGCGAAAACACACGGGACTGGCAAGCTCATTGAGGGGCCGTACCAGGCCGGCGATCGCGTGGTGGTCATTGAGGACGTCATCACAACCGGCGGCTCCGCGCTCAAGGCTGTGGAGGCTGTACGCGCCGCGGGTGGCATTGTCCTCGGTGTGCTCGCTGTGGTCGATCGTGAAGAAGGTGGCGTAGAAGCAATCCGCGCCGCAGGGGTGGAGTCCATCGCACTAGCGCGAGCCTCGGAGATTGTCGCGCTGATGGTGTGAGGGAAGTCTCACTGTAAAAGCCGTGGCACCTTGGGTGCAAAAATTAGTGACGCGGCAGAAGGATCTACCGAGCGTGGGTTTCGGAATTGTTGAGGCCGCACTGATATTGTCACGGCTTCCGGTCCCGATGCCAGCACTGCTTCACCCCCTTGCGTGCGCTGCGCGAGTGGTCGAAGGTGGAGCAGCGCTGGCATGTGAGGAAGCACCAACGTCTCTCGGAAATGGCGCAACATCTCGTGTCCGTCAAACCGGCGACGAAAGTCTGTGGCATTCATCGCCAGCACACTCTTCACATGACGACCAAAGCTCTGTGGAGATGAATAGTCGAGATGGTTCGCGACATCCGCGACCGAGAGGCCGGGGTTCTCAAAGAGACGTGCTGCTCGCACGAGTCGTGCAAGAGCCAGGTATCGCTTGGGTGGTGGAAGTTTCGCGCGAAAGAACCGACTCATCAACGTGCTTGGGAGCACACCCAGTCGGCGTGCGAGCACTCGAATAGTCGGCGCGCTGTATGTCCGGGTAAAGAGGGCTTCAAAGAACCGCCAACAGTCCGGGCTCGCCTCGCACAGATCCTGCTGAAGCACGCCGAGTGCGATCCGGTCCATGTCGTGTGTCACCTCGGCGCCAAGCACGTCACGGAGATGCCCCCAGCCTGCGGCGTAGCGCACATCGACGAGTGTCCTCACCCCACAGTTCCCGAGCGCGAGTACAGCCGTGGGATCGGTGTCCGAGGCGGCAGAGACGAGCGCCACTGTAGGGATCCGTGGGAAATCCCGCACCACAGCCTGCATATGCGCTGGCTCCTCGCGCACACAGCGTGCGACAGAGACAATAACCGCGCTGATTCGCCGCTCTTTGAGGTCCCGCCGAACCTCCTGGAGTGACTCTCGGTGCAGGGTGCGGTAGAGTCCCGCGCCGGCGGCGTCGACACTGCGTCGTTCTGCTGGATCTAGCACGGTCGCAACGGGTGGCAGTCGATCGGTTGGTGTGGTCACGCAGCCTCTCTTTGGGTGTTGTGTTCGATCACACAAAAGGAGGGTGTGACACGCCTGTCATTGCCCCGTCATCGGTGGCATGGCTACTATTGGGATGAGGGGTTCCCTCGGCCGGACGGTCGCGACGTGGTGGCAGGATTACTGCATCGAGGAAAGTCCGGGCTCCATGGACAAGTTGCCAGGTAACGCCTGGGCACCTCGTAAGAGGTGACGGATAGTGCCACAGAGAATTAGACCGCCTTCGGAAACGGAGGTAAGGGTGAAAAGGTGGGGTAAGAGCCCACCGCGTTCGTGGCAACACGGACGGCACGGTAAACCCCAGCTGGAGCAAGGCCGAATAGGCGGTGAGCAGCAGTCCTCTGCGATCAAGACACCGCGGGTAGGCCGCTAGAGAGTACGGGCGACCGTACTCCGAGAGAAATGACCGTCCGGAGCCGCAAGGCTCTGACAAAACCCGGCTTATAGGCCGAGGGATTCCCCTTCCCACCTTCTTTTTTTCGTATGGTGCGTCACGACGGTGTAGGTCGCGCGTTCTTGCTTGTGGCGGTCGTCGTCGCTGTTGCGGCGTGCCGCCCACCCGTTCCGCAGCAAATGATTGTTCCTGAAGCGCCGCGCACAGCGCCGGCCGTGGTCCCTGTGTCCGTGACCGCCGGGCCGTGGAGTTGGGCGCCGGTGCGTGAGCGTCGCGCGTATCTCGTCACACAACGCGCACTGATTACGACGCGCCAAGACACACTCACAAAGATCGACACCGTTGCCAGTGAACTTGGCGCCGCGTTTACGCAGTTTGTTTCCGCCAATCGTATCAGTGGGTCGTTGACGTTGTTTCGTGTAACGTCGGGTTCACGTTCGCCGGCAACTCCGGCGGGGATCACACTTCCGATCACCGTTGCCGCGTCAGCCACTCCCTCGGGCTTTGGTGCGGCGTTGCAGTGGATCCTCACGACCCCAGCGGAAGGCGCCGCGTGCAGTAGTGTCGCGTGGACCGTTGCTCAGGGGCTTCGTGATCTTTGGTTCCGCGCTCCCGACACGTTGCGCGTCGGCGCCAGCTGGCGCGATAGCACGAGTTATGTAACCTGTCGCGATGGGATCCCGCTGCAGCTTTCCGTGCGGCGCGATTTCCGTGTGCGCGCGGTGGCGGAGCGTGATGGACGTGCGGTGCTGATAATTCAACGCGAATCACACACCACACTCTTGGGCGACGGTGTGCAGTTTGGTGAGCCTGTCAAATTCACTGGCGCGGGAAGTGGCACGCTGCAGTTTGAGCTCGCGCCTGCGACCGGTGAGTTCCTGGGCGGCTCGGGCACGAGCACCCTTGAGTTCACTATGCAAAGCCGCCTGCGCACACAGCGTGTGCAGCAGGCGGCAGTGATAACACTCGCGCGCGGGATTTAATCTCCCGCTCCGCGTTGCTCCGCGTTGCTCCGCGTTGCTCCGCGTTGCTTAGGTGCGGCTTAGTCGACGAGGCGCAGTGGCATGAGAAGGCAGAGATACTTCGACGGATCCGTCCAGCCCTCTGGCTCAATTGTTGCCGCACGATCCGGTGCCTTGAAGGTCAGGCGAATCTCGTCGGTGGGCATATAGCGCAAGATCTCGAGCAAATACGCCGCGTTGAAGCCGATATCAAGTGGATCGCCGTTGTAGCGCACCGGCAGCTCGTCCTGTGCCTCGCCAAGATCCGGGGTGCTCACGGAGAACTTGAGCATACCGGAGTTGAAAGACAGCCGGATCCGGTGCGTCTGGTCGGAGGCGACAATCGACATACGCTTGAGCGCGCTGGCGAGGGCTGCTTTGTCGATGGTTGCAACTTTGTCATTGTCCTTCGGGATCACCTGATCGTACGGCGGATACGGCCCTTCGATCAGGCGAGTAAAGACCGAGGTGAACGGCGAGCGGAAGCCCAGGTGATTGTCCCCCTGCGCGACCTCTAGCTCCTCTTCTGCGGGGAAAAGACGGCAGATCTGGTCCAACGCCTTGGGCGGGATGATTAAGTCGCCCTGAGCGGCTTTGGCGGCCTTGGCGCCCACCGGCACTTCCATCTTGGCAAGTCGATGACCGTTTGTGGCGACCATGCGCATGTGTTCCGCGCGAATTTCCCAAAGCACCCCATTCAAAATTGGGCGACTCTCCTCGTTGCTCACCGCGAACGAGGTGTGTGTGATCAGCCGCTGCAAGTCGCCCGCTGGGATCCGAAGCGCTTTTTCGAAGGCCACGGCGGGGAAGCTCGGGAACTCACTCTTCGGTAAGCCTAAGAGTTTGAACTTTGAGCGCCCACACTCCAGGGTGATTCGCTGATCGCCGGTCGCTGAAATCTTGACCGGCGCTGGCGGCAACTCCCGCGCGATTTCTGCAAGCTTGCGTGCGGGAATCGTGATCGCTCCCGGAGCTTCGATATCGGCGGTGACTTCGGTGCTCACGGCGATATCGAGATCGGTACCGGAGATGCGAATGCCTTTCTCGGTGGTCTGCACGAGAAGATTTGCGAGCACAGGCAACGTCGTTTTGGAGGGGACTGCCGGCGTGACCGCGGCGAGCCCTTCCTGCAACTTCTCACGCGAGATAGTAAATCGCATTCCCGACCTGTCCCCTGAATAAGGAGAATGTGGATCCCGCGCCTAGACTAGTATCTACATGAATTAGATATCTAATTCGCAGTAGTAGTAGTAAGGTGTGGAAAGTTGAAAAGCAACGAAAGTCGTTATTTAACTTACACTTCTGGTGCGTCAGGTGATGTGGAAACGCTGTGCCAATCGTGGGGGAGCGCGTGGGTTACCGCAAATCCCCCACGCCTGATGGGGACAGGATGTTGATCAATGTTCATGACGCAGAGTTTCCCGCACCTTTTCCACACGCCCCCGGAACTCCGCATCCTCCTGCATCATGACGCCCACACGCTCCAAGCTGTGGATGACGGTCGAGTGGTCACGACCACCGAACGCCTGTCCGATTTCCACCAACTGGAGCCCGAGGATCTCGCGCGCGAGGTACATCGCCACCTGTCGCGGGGTTGTGAGGACCTTGGTGCGCGTCTTGGACTGCAGTCCATCGACCGTGACCCCCCACTCGCCCGCGACCCGCTGCTGCACGGTCCGCATACGATCATGGCGTGAGGACCGCGGCTGAGCAGCATCATTCGATTTCAGCTTGTCCCGAAGTGCTTCGCGGGCCAAGTCGACCGTGACCACGCGATGTTTGAGCGAGGCGTAGGCGAGGAGCTTGATGATGGAACCTTCAAGCTCGCGAACATTTGCCTGGACGTGATCGGCGATGAAGTGGAGGACGTCATCGGGGATTGTGTGCTCGAGATGATCGGCCTGCGCCTTTTCTCGCAGGATTGCAATACGGTGTTCGAGATCTGGCGGCACAATATCGGCGACCATTCCCCACTCAAAGCGGCTCACAAGCCGCGCTTCGAGTTTTGGGATCTCCGACGGCGGGCGATCGCTGGTGAGCACGATTTGCCGTCCCGCTTCATAGATCGCGTTGAACGTATGAAAGAACTCTTCTTGCGTGGCTTCTTTGCCGCCGAGGAAGTGGACGTCGTCGACCAGGAGGAGATCCGTCTCGCGATAGCGGCGACGGAAATCGTGCATGGTGCGTTTCGTGATGGAAGTGACGACGTCGTTGGTAAACTGCTCGGTGCTGATGTACATGACGCGGCAGTTTGGGGTGCGGGCCAGGATGTCGTGCGCAATGGCCTGCATGAGGTGCGTTTTCCCCAGTCCCGTGGCGCCGTAGATGAAGAGCGGGTTGTAGCTCTTTCCTGGTGCGGCGGCGACCGCGGATGCGGCGGCGGCGGCGAGCTCGTTGGACCGTCCGATGACGTACGAGTCGAAGAGGTAGCGATCGTTCAAAGTACTTAAAACGACGCTATTGTCTCTCTTTTGTGGCGCTATTGTGGCGCTTTTTTGAGGCATGAAAAGGTCCATCTGCGACCTTTTTAGCCGTTCTGCCTGGACCCTAAAAACGACCTTGACCGGATGTCCAATGCAGGTCGGGGCGTACCCCTCAAGGATGGCCTGATGCTTACTCTCGTTCCACTCAACAGACCACTGGTCTGGAGCGGTGAGGATCAGCGCTGCGCCGTCATAGCTGTCGGGCGCGAGCGGTGTGAGCCACGTCTCAATGACATGCTCCGGGAGCTCGGTCTTTGCGCGATCGAGGAGACGATCCCAAGCCTCAACTGCGGAGAGTGTCACAGGCGTGTCACGAGTGGCGTGTTGCGAGTGGTGTGTTGCGAGTGGTGTGTTGCGAGTGGTGTGGTGTGCTGCGTCTTTCACTGCGCGTTCGACCGCTTTCGCGAGACGAAGGGGAGGGGGCAAAGAGTACGGGTCGTATGTGGATAAGTCAACACTCGTGCTTCCGAACAAATGGTACCGCCGATAGGGGTGGACTTGATGTATGTGTTTCCCACGACTAGGTTTAGGGGTCTTGGGTTCATACGACTTGAACCGCATTTTGAATCGCAGTTGAACAGCGCTTTTTGGAGCAGCTATGGGGAAGCCAACTTATCGTCCGCGCAACACCCGTCGTCTTAGGACGCACGGCTTTCGTACGCGGATGGCAGACAAGTGGGGACGTGAAGTGCTGAGCCGCCGTCGCAAGAAGGGGCGCAAGCAACTGACCGTCAAACTGCCGTCGAAGTACGCCGGCGCCTGATCGTTTCCGTTTCCCACCAGCGTCGCGACTGACGCGGGAGGGGGAGCTCGAAACCGTTCGTCAGAAAGGGAAGCGAGTCCGAGCCACGCACCTCGAGGTTCGGTACATCGCTTCCCTTCTGCGTCGGGTTCGAGCCGGGGTGATTGTGCCAAAGTATGGTCACAACTCTGTAGAACGGAATCTTGTGAAGCGGCGGCTCCGTACCTTGGTACGATGCGAGCTGTTGCCGAAGGTGGGGGCGAGTGGGGCGGTGCTCGATGTCGTCGTGCGGGCGCTTCCGTCCGCATACGGCGCATCGTTCGCAACGCTACAACTGGAGATCGCCAGCATGACGGCGAAGCTCACCACCACTCCGCCCACAAAGATTCCCTCCACGAAGATTCCCCCGCCCTGATGCAGCGGTTCTTCGTTCGGTGTGTTCGGGGGTATCAGCTGGTCATCTCGCCGCATCTCGCGGCGTCGTGCCGTTATTATCCAACCTGCTCCCACTATGCGATCGAGGCACTACAGAAGTACGGTGCCTGGCGTGGTGGGTGGATGGCTGTCCGGCGCATCGCGCGCTGTCACCCCTTCCGTCCGGGGGGTTATGACCCGGTTCCCTAACTTGCGCAGACTTCGCTGATGGAACGGCGCTTCTTTCTCGCTCTTCTGCTGACTGGCGTGGTGGTTGTCCTCACGCCTCGGCTCTTTCCTGCCCCACCCAAGGCCATCACAGCCTCGGTGGACTCCACAACCGTCGCGGTTGGGTCCACACCAGCGACGACCACCACTGGCGCTCCGGCGGCCCTTCCTGCGACCGGCGCGAACACAGCCGGAGCGGCCCCACGTACCGCCGCGACGATTGGCGCCACCACACAGACGGTCCCCGCCGCGGTTCCCGCTGAAACGCTGACCGTTGAGACGCCACTGGCACGGACCGCGTACAGCTCGATCGGCGCGGCGCCGTTGTATGTCCAGGTCGACAGCTACCCTGCGCTGAACTCGGCGACTGGTGGGGTGCGCATCAAACACGGCACCCAAGCGTTGCTCCGGTATCGCGTGATCTCGGCGACCGACACCATCCGGCTCGACGCGATGACCTTCAGCGCGCAGCGCGGAACGGCAACAAATGGCGATCCGACGGTGACCTTTACAGGCACCACGCCGAGTGCCCGTGGACCGGTCACCGCGACGATCAGCTATTTGATGTCACGCGACACCTACGTGAGCACGGCCACCGTTCGTTTGACCGGCGTGCCCGAGTCGGCGTTCCTACTTGTCGACTTGCCGCGCGGCTTCGACATCCAGGAAGCAGACTCCTCGGGCGACTTGCGCGCGCTGTCCTATGCCGTGAAGCCAGTTAACAAGAGCGCGAAGGGCACCCTTTTCGCGAAGCTCGAAGAAGGGGAAACAAAGCTTGAGCCGGGGCCGCTCACCTGGGCGGTGGCCAAGAACAAGTATTTCATGGTTGGTCTGCTGACACCAGAGAAGGGGGGGAACCCGTTCTCTGAAGTGAACATGGTCGGCGGCGCCCGCGAAAAGAAAGAGGCGCGCGTCGGTCAGGCGACGGTCGTGATGCCGCTGAAGGCTGGCGCTGCGACGTTCGAGCTGTTCGCTGGCCCACAGTCGTGGGAGCACCTCCGCAAGATGGGCCGCGAGTTCGAGACGGCCAATCCATACGGCGGCTTCATGCAGCCGGTGGTGCAGCCCTTCTCGACGATCGTCATGCGCATTCTGCTCTGGATGAAAAAAGTCCTCGGCCTCAACTACGGCTGGGTGCTTGTCATCTTTGGTGTCACGATTCGCATTGTGCTGTGGCCGTTGAATGCGAGCGCTATGCGCGCGAGCCTACGCATGCAGCGCTTGCAGCCGGAACTGACCGCGGCGCAGACCAAGTACAAGAGCGACCCACAGAAGCAGCAGGCCGAAATCATGCGGATCTATAAAGATCATGGCATGAGTCCGCTCTCGCCGCTCTCGGGATGTGTGCCGGCGCTCATTCCCATGCCGGTGCTGATGGCGCTGTTCTTTGTCTTCCAGAACACGATCGAGTTCCGCGGCGTGTCGTTCCTCTGGCTGCACGACATCTCGCTGCACGATCCGCTGTACATCCTGCCACTACTCATGGGAATCTCGATGTACGTGCTGAGCTGGATTGGCTTGCGCAACATGCCCGATAACCCGCAGGCGAAGATGATGAGCTGGATGATGCCGATCATGTTCACCTTCTTCCTGCTCCAGTCGGCCGCCGGACTCTCGCTGTATTACACCGTGCAACAAATCGCGGCGCTCCCGCAACAGTGGTTGATCGCGAACGAGCGGGCCAAGGCCAAGGCGACGAGCTGACAAGCGCGACACTTCGTGGCGACACGATTGTGGCCATCGCCACGGCCCCCGGCCGTTCGGCGGTGGCCATTGTCCGTTTGAGCGGTCCGCAGGCGGAGGCGATTGCCGCGCGAGTCGGTGTGTCGGTCGCGCGGTGCGCGCCACGTGTCGCGACACGCACACGACTGCACGCGTGCGACGATCCCGCGGTGCCGCTCGACGATGCGCTGGTCACACACTTCCCAGCGCCTCACTCGTACACCGGCGAGACGGTCATCGAGTTTGCGACGCACGGCGGAAGTATTGTGCCGACCGCGGTGTGCGCAGCGCTGGTGCACGCCGGGGCACGCCAGGCGTTGCCCGGAGAGTTCACGGAGCGCGCAGTCCTCGCCGGCAAACTCGATCTCCTGCGCGCCGAAGCGGTGGCAGACCTAATTGATGCACGCTCCACGGCCACTCACCGCGCGGCGCTCACGCAGCTCGACGGCGCGCTGTCGCGCGCGCTCGACGCGCTGCGCACAGCGGTCATTGAACTCGACGCCCTACTGGCCTACGATATCGATTTCCCCGAGGAAGATGGTGGCCCTGTGCCACGCGCCCGGATTACCACTGCGTGCGACGCCCTCGTGGAACGGCTTGAGGCGCTCTTAGCCACTGTACCCGCCGCCGTCCTCGGCCGCGATGGCGTGACCGTGGTGCTGGCGGGGGCGCCGAATGTTGGAAAGTCCTCGTTGCTCAACGCGCTGGTTGGCGAACTTCGTGTGATTGTGAGTGACGTTCCCGGCACCACCCGCGACGCGGTGGAGGTATTGCTCGATCACGAGCCTTGGCCGCTTCGTCTTGTGGACACCGCAGGGCTCCGCGAGACCCAAGACCCACTGGAACGGCTCGGGATTGAGGTCAGCGAGCGGTATGTGGCGTCCGCGCATGTGGTGGTGGTGTGCGGCGAGACGCCAGCAGCGCTTGCCGCCGCGGCCACAGAAATCCGCGGGCGTTCGGCCGCGCCGATGATTGGAGCGCTGACAAAGCGTGATATAGTAACTAATAGTTACGATATAGCCAACGCCGGATCACACCTTGCACACTTCGCACACATCGTGCCTGTGAGTGCCCATACCGGTGATGGGCGGAGCGCGCTGCTCGCTGCCATCACCGCCGTGATGCGCGCACAGTTGGAGGAGCGTACGGGAGTCCTCAACACGAACACACCACTCCTCACCCGCGCACGACATCAGAGCGCGATCACCACCGCGCGCGACGAACTGCTCGCATTTCGTACCGCGTGGGCCGACGGCGCATTGCCAGCACCAGTGGCCGCATCGCATGTGCGTGCAGCGGCGCACGCACTCGAAGAGCTTGTGGGTGCTGTGGATATCGAAGATGTGTTAGCGAAGGTCTTTTCGAGCTTTTGCGTCGGCAAGTAACACGCCGCGGCGCACCCCGCACTACCGCAACACTACGCGGTGCGCGCCGCCCCTTCTGCGAGCGCCAGTAACTCCGTCGCGCTCGCGCGCAGCGCCCACGGGAGTCCCTTCTCAATGATCGCGTCCTCCACCATTCGGGCGCCCAGAAAATAGCCGGCACGTTCCGGGACAACCTGGCGCTGCACGGTGCGGGCCTCGTCGCTCATGCCACCCGAGAGCCACCGGAGTCGCAGGCCAAGGCCTGCGCGCTCAAGATCGTCGGCCACGGCGCGGGTGAGCATACCCTCCAGCTCGCGAATCCGCGCGTACTGCTTGCGCTGGAATCCGAAATACTCCCACGGGGCATGTCCCGGGCTAAAACGCCGCGCCGCCTGCACCGCGAGCCCTTCGTTCACGAGATGCTCCCGGAGTGACACACTGCGGCCAGTTTCCCAATACGAATACACGCCACCGGCATCGGCGATCTGCGGGCGCATTTCGCTCCGGCTCTGCGGCGACGTGTACCGCACCCCGTGCGCGATTTCGTGCGCGAGCCACATCGGAATCAGCTCGGGATCGAGGCCGAGTGCGTGGGTGGTGGGGTTGGCAACGGAGGTGAAGTGCTCGAGGCAGACGAAGGCCACGGCGCGTCCATTGACGACCAGCTCACCAGCGTTGGCGCCGCCGACGCCCACCATAATCAGCACGTCGATGGTGCTGTCGATTTCCATGAGTTCGACGCACTGCGCTTCCGTCGCGCGCGCGATCGCGTCGATATCGGTGCGCTCGAGCATCGCGAGCAGATCACTGCGGTCGGCGTTGACCGTGTCGCGCACCACCTCGGCGAAGTGCGGACCACGCGGATCCACGACGTAGTTGTGCCAATACGCCTCGAGGAGCGGGCGATGCTGCTCGAAATAGCGCTCGTACGCTGCTGCCCGATCCGTGCTGTGCAGGATCGCCAGAAAGTCAGGCAGCAGGTTGATGATCATCAGGCGTCGTCGGGGTACGAAGCAGCGGTGGGGTGCGCACACGTGTTTGCAATCCAAATGTACGACAACTGATTCGAGTCTGTCAGCCTCTTGTGGCGCCGACCAATTAATGCTATCGCGTTCCGAAAAGACGATCGCCCGCGTCGCCCAAACCTGGTAGGATGTAGCCGTGCGCGTTTAGCTCGCGGTCGAGAGCGGCGCAGATAATCGGCACGTCGGGGTGTGCCTCGTGCACTCGCGTCACACCAGCCGGGGCTGCGACCAGGCAAAGGAAACGGATACGCTGTGCTCCGGCCCGCTTGAGCGCGGTGATCGCAGCGACCGCGCTCCCGCCCGTGGCGAGCATCGGATCGAGCAGAAGGAAGTCACGTTCCGGGGCGTCGGCCGGAATCTTGAAGTAGTAGTCCACCGGCTCGAGGGTGTTGTGGTCACGGTAGAGGCCGATATGTCCAACGCGAGCCGAGGGGACCAGCCGGAGGATGCCGTCGACCATGCCGAGTCCCGCGCGCAGGATCGGCACGAGGGTGAGCTTTTTTCCGGCGAGACGCTCGCCCTGGGTGGTCTCGAGGGGGGTGTCGACGGAGACAGGCTCGAGGGCAAGATCAGCTGTGGCCTCGTACGCCATGAGCATGGCGATCTCGTCCACGAGCTCCTTGAAGATCTTTTTGGGTGTGTTTTTGTCGCGGAGGAGCGTCACCTTATGGCGCACCAGCGGGTGCTGTACCACGGTGAAGAGAGGGGTACCGCGAGGCGGAGGCGTTGTTGTCATGCTGCGGATACTACTATTTTTCTCACCATGAAAGAATACCAGGCCGTGATCCTGCGCCTTACGGGGCATACGCGCGAGGATGAGGACGCCCTGACCGACCTGCTCAATGAGCGGAGCCGCGGCGGGTGGGACCCCACAATGATGACGCCCGATCCCTATCGTTTGACTATCATCTTCGCCCGGGCCTCACAGCCCGAGCGCTGACCCGGTCGTGGCTCGCCGTCGACGGTGGGTGTTGGCCACGCTTAGCGTTTTACTGCTCTGTTGGCTCGCATCACTGAGCGCGGTGCTCGTGTGGGCGTTGGAGGACGACGCCGAGCACGCGGACGCGATTATTGTGATGGGGGCGGCGCAGTATCAGGGTAAGCCGTCGCCGGTGTTGCGTTCGCGGCTGGATCATGCGGTCGCGCTCTGGCAGCTCGGGCTCGCGAACCGCATGGTGCTCACAGGTGGATTCGGCACCGGGGATACCCTGTCTGAGGCTGGGGTGTCGCGTCACTACGTGATGTCGCGCGGGGTGCCTGACACGGCCATCCTGCTCGAGAGCATGGGACGGACATCGTCGCAAAGCATGCGCGCGGCGATCGAGCTCATGCACACCCAGCAACTACAGACGGCGATCGTCGTCAGCGATCCCTTTCACATGTTGCGACTCGAGATCATTGCTCGACGCTACGGGCTCGAGCCACTCACCTCCCCGGCGCTCCCATCACGGGCCGGAAGCCGCATCTGGAATCACTGGAGTTTTCTGTTAGCAGAATCTATCAAAGCGCCGGTGGCGCTTGTCCTCGATTGGTAATACGAAACACAATGCGCATTCCTGTAGAGTCCTACCGCCTGCCAAACGGATTGCTCGTGACCCTCTCCGAGGATCACTCGGCGCCGATCGTGGCCGTGAACCTGTGGTACCATGTTGGATCGGCCAACGAACGGGAGGGGCGTACCGGGTTCGCGCACCTGTTTGAACACATGCTTTTTCAGGGATCCGAGCATGTGGGCGCCAACGAACATTTCGAACTCGTGCAACGCGCCGGCGGAACGCTCAACGGCTCCACCTGGCTCGACCGCACCAATTATTACGAGACGGTGCCGTCGAATCACTTAGCGACCGCGCTCTGGCTCGAAGCAGATCGCATGGGCGCACTGCTCCCCGCGATGACGCAAGAAAAACTCGACACACAGCGCGACGTCGTGAAGAACGAGCGCCGCTGGTCGGTGGACAATCAGCCCTACGGCACCTGGTGGGAACGACTCCCGGCATTGTGTTTTCCGCCGGAGCATCCGTTCCACCACTCGCTGATCGGCTCTATGGAGCACTTGAGTGAGGCGAGTCTTGAGGATATCGCCGAGTTCTTCCGCACCTGGTATTCCCCGGACAACGCGGTGCTGACGATTGCGGGAGACTTTGATCCCACCGAGGCGCGCGCGCTGGTGGCGCAATATTTCGGACCCATTCCGCGCGCCGCGGCTCGTCCAGAGTTGCCGTCGTTCACAGTGGCGCCGTCATTCGGCAGTGCGCAGCGAGCGGTTTTTGAAGATGATGTAGTGTTGCCCCGCCTCTTCCTGGCCTTCCGCTCACCCGTGTTCGGCTCAGCGGAGTATTACGCGGCGAGTATCTGCGGCGCCATCCTCGGCAGTCGGCGCGGCAGTCGGCTCTACCGGTCGTTGGTGCGTGAGCAGGAGGTCGCTCAGGAAGTGTCGGCCTTTACGTATGATCTCAGCAAAGGCAGCGATTTGCTGGTGGTTGACGCGATGGCGCGCCCCGGCGTGACACTCGAACAGCTCGAAGCGGCGGTGGGCGCTCAGGTCGATCGGTTGCATAACGACGGTGTCACGGCGGACGAACTCGCGCGTGCGCTCGCGTTGATCGAGACGGATTTGATCGGTGCGCTGCAGTCGGCGGGCGAGCGAGCCGATAGATTGTCGCAATTTGCTACTTATTTCGGGGATGCCGCGTTGCTGAACGAACAAATCGACCGGTATCGTGCGGTGACCGTGGAGCAGGTGAGCGCCTTTGCGCGCGCGCGCCTTGGGGCCGATAATCGGGCATCGCTTGTGTACGTCCCGCGCGCGGCTGGTGGTTCCGGTGCTGCCGGTGCTGCCGGTGCTGGCACTCCCGGAGTCGGCGAGGAGGTGGGCGCATGAGTATGTCCACTCGCCCAGTCGCGGGCCCGGGACGTCCTTGGGAATTTCCGGCTGTGCATCAAGCCACGCTGGCGAACGGCCTTCGCGTCTCAGTCGCGCCAATGCACCGCTTGCCGATGGTCACGGTGCTCGCGATGGTCGATGCCGGCGCCACGCGCGATGCGGCTGGGCACGAAGGGGCGTCACTGCTCACCGCGTCGGCGCTCACAGAAGGAACGGCACGACTCGACGGCGCTTCACTCACCGAACAGTGCGAACGTCTTGGCGCCAGCATCGACGCCGGCGCTGACTGGGACAGCTTCATGGCCCATGTTGCCGTCACCCCAGATCGCCTCGAGCAGGCCATGGCGCTCCTTGGTGAGGTGCTGATCACGCCAGGGTTCCGCGCGCGCGATGTGGAGCGACTCAAAGAAGAGCGACTCGCCGATTTACTGCAGCAGCGCGTAGAACCGCGCGGCCTCGCGGCTGAACAGTTCCGGGAATTCTTGTACGTCGACGGTTCGCGCTATCGCGTGTCAGCGGGCGGATCCCCAACCACGGTGCGCGGTCTCTCGCCGGAGATCGTGCAGGCGTTCCACGCCGCGCATGTCGCACCGAGTCGGATGACGATTGTGTTGACGGGCGATGTGACCCCTGAGCGCGGTGTGGCCTTGGTGGAGCGCGCGCTCGGATCGTGGCGTGGGGATGCAGCGGCTGGCGCTATGCCGGCGACTGTTGATGATCGCACGGTTGCTGGTGGGCGCCGCGTGCGCGTGGTGCACAAGGCCGATGCCCCGCAGTCTGAGTTGCGTGTGGGGCATCGCGGACTTCCGCGCCTGCATCCCGATTTCTTTGACGTGGTTGTGATGAACGCGCTGCTTGGCGGGTTGTTCTCGTCGCGGATCAACTTGAATCTGCGCGAGAAGCATGCGTACACGTACGGTGCGAACTCGATGTTTGATTGGCGCCGAGGCGCGGGACCGTTTGTCGTGTCGACTGCGGTA
>JAPLKT010000009.1 GCA_026387895.1 Gemmatimonadota bacterium
ATCTTCATGATGATCTGCTGCGCCACCGCGCCCGTAAACGGCGGGTTTCCCGTAAGCATCTCATACAGCACGGAGCCCACCGAATACACGTCGCTCCGCGCCGTGATCTCCTTCTCCGCCGTCGCCTGCTCCGGCGACATGTAGTGCGGCGTACCGAGCGAGAGCCCCGTCTCCGTCATGCGCCCGCCGGCGGCCGCACTGACCGCGAGCGCAATCCCGAAGTCCGCCACCATCGGGCGGCCGTCATTCATCAAAATGTTTACTGGCTTGATATCGCGGTGAATCACGCTGTTCCGGTGCGCGTAGTCCAACGCATCGGCTACTTCTCGGGCAATGCGGACCGCCTCTTCCACCCCCAGCTGCGTCTCGCGATTCAACTTGTCGCGGAGCGTCTCGCCCTTGATGTAGGGCATGACGTAAAACAGGAACCCGTCCGCGGTGCCGGAGTCGAAGAGCGGCAGAATGTGCGGATGCTGGAGCGCCGCCGTGGTCGTGATCTCCTGCACGAACCGCTCGGCGCCGAGCACCGCGGCGAGTTCTGGCTTCAGCAGCTTGAGCGCAACGTTCCGCTTGTGCTTGATGTCCTCGCAGAGGTAGACCGTGGCCATGCCCCCTTCGCCGAGCTCGCGCTCGATGCGGTAGCGGCCGGCGAGCGCGGTGTTCAGGCGATCAATTTGTGAGGGCAGAGTGCCTAAAATGCCCTTATCCGCCGTCCGGCGCTAGGCTGGTGGGCCACCTCGGCCCAGCGCCTCGCCCAAGGATATGGCGAGTGCCGGCAAGACCTATCTACGTCTCCTATCCGTCAATCGTCGAGTAATTCGCTTGTGATTCTCCCAGTGCTGGTTTGGACTCACAGCCTTTCCATCCCTTCAGTATGGCTGAACTCAGGATAGCTCACTTGCATACAACTCTACCATCCCTCGGGTCTTACCGAGCGCGCTACCGACCCTCATGTTTGGCTGCTACCCCTGCCGCACCCACGATGCAAGGACATAGAGGTTACAATGAATGCTCGGCGTTCACTGGCCGTTTTTGCCTTCGCCACAATGTTTTCGGTTTCAACGTCGGCGCAAACCACGGTAACTTTCAATAGCAATTCGGGCAGCGGCACGATGAGCAGTCAAACCATCCCCGCCTCGACCACCGCCCCGCTAACTGCCAACACGTTCACTCGGAATGGCATGACCTTTATGGGCTGGGACAACCAATCCACCGGAGGTGGGTATGCCTACGCCAATTCGGCAAACTTGACTGGCTCAAGCCCCGCATCGACCAAGACTTTGTACGCACGGTGGGGGTATTCGGCGGCTTTCTTTAACCACTGCGATAAGGCGAATTGCACCGGAACAATGCTAGTCCAAGTGGCCGCGACGACGACCAAACTTAGTCCCAACCAGTACGCCCGTGACGTTGGCGGTCGGAGGTCGTGCTTCCAGAATTGGAACACATCGCCGGGAGGATATGGCACCGCCTACGGGAACATGGCAACGTATACTTTTACGGCAAACGTGAACCTGTTTGCACAGTGGCTCACGAACTGCTAAGCACCCGAAGCTACCGATAGTGCTGCGCTAATATGCGTGTCACTCGATACCTGGACGTTCGGAACGAAAGAAGCAGCGCTGCGCACCGAAGTCCGGTGTTCGGCGCTGCTTCATTATACGGACGGCGTGCGGGGGTACTTCCGAGATCGCCTCCGGCGGAGCATGGGCCGCAACGATATTGGATACGGCGAGACCCCGCAAGACCGCCTTGGACGCATTTCCCCTCTAGAAACGCAACAACGGCACCCTTTTGGGATGCCGTTGGCGGTCCTGAGATCTCCTTCTAGTAGCTGGGGCGGGACTCGAACCCGCGGCAACCACGCGCGACGTCGTCCTATCGATTCACCCGCATGTTGATCGTGACTTTTCCGCTGCCGTAAAAGATTTCGGGACCTGATTGTACGATTGCCAGGTATGCGGTCGGCGATAGGTATCCCTTGCGGACGACGTAGTCGATGAACTTCGGGAAATCGATCGTCCCCGATACGTGATCCGCGCGCGTGATGAACCAGATATTGACGCGCGGACGGCCGTCCACCCCGACTGATTTGGGCATCACGTCGTAGAGTACGCCGTCGAACGTTACAGAATCCACTGGCGGTGGGTTCCACCACCTCCGCTGCAGCGTGCTGATGCCGATCTCCATGACAATACTTTCCGGCCGTGCGGGAAGATCCGACACGAACCACGCTTCGTGTAACAGTTGAAACATGCCATCTTTTTGTGTGGTGGAATCGAATTTGACGTCGTACGTCAACGTGAGATTGCCGATCTCGCTAATCCGCTTCGGCAGGTCGACGTAACTGCTGCCTCTCATGTTGGGATCAACGCCATAGAACACGTTGGGGTATTGCCACCCATACCCGATGTCAGAATTCCTTTGGCCAGGAGCAGCATCCCAGTGCCAGCGGATGGTCGTTTCAACGCCGGCCTCGGTAAGCCGGCCAGACACACATTGTTCGTGATATCCTCCTGACGTATCGGCCCCTAGCCTGCGCTGCACGTCGTAGCCCCAGGAGTTGTTCGAAATCTTATAGCGGCCGAGCAAGTATTCGTTCTGGGTATAAAACGGCTCGGGCGCCAGGGAACAGTTCTGTGGAAATGATGTTGCCGGTATCACACCAACGGTTGTTCCGCTCAGTTGGGTTTGGCCGTTCGTTCCGAGGCAGCGGACGCGGAAAGCTGCCGTCCCCGTATCTACAGGGATCACCTCCCGCGTACCGCTTGTCGCCAGCGAGCCGCTCCACGAACCCTCGGCCGCGCAGCTAACGGTGTTCGCCGTCGACCACGCGATGGTGACGGGGTTATACGCCATAACGGTCGCCAGACTGCTGGAGACCGAGATGCTCGGTGGCGGTGGTACAACGCTTACGGCCGCCAGCGCGGACCTTCCTTCTATCGTGGCTTGTATAGTTGCATTGCCGAGCCCCACAGCCATCACCAATCCTGCTGCAGACACGCTGGCCACGCTCGGCGCGCTACTTGTCCAAGTCACTGTTCGTCCCGTGAGCACAGTGCCCGCACTATCCTGCATGTTTGCGACGAGCTGTTGACTCCCCCCGACGACAATTGACACGGTCGTCGGCGTGACGATCACTGTCGCCACAAGCGCCGGGGTGACACTCAGGGTCGCACCGCCCGTTATCCCCTGACTCGTCGCAGAAACCACGACTGAGCGGGTCGCCGTTCCGGCGTACACCCGCGCGCTCACGAGGCCGCTCGCCGAGACCGTCGCGATCGTGGTATCCGAGCTGCTCCACGTGACCGCCCGGCCCGTCAGCGGGTTGCCGGTCGCATCCGCGAGCGTCGCTGTCAGCTGCCGCGTAGTCCCGGCCGCCAGGGTGGCCGTGGCAGGCGCGACCGTCACCGTTACGGGGGCGAGCGGCGTCACGCTCAGCGTCGCCGTCCCCGAGATTCCCTCGGCGCCGGCGGGGATGGTCACCGACCGCGTCAGTGCGCCGAAGTACGCCTTTGCGCTCACGAGGCCGCTCGCCGAGACCGTCGCGATCGTGGTATCCGAGCTGCTCCACGTGACCGCCCGGCCCGTGAGGACATTGGAGCTCGCATCCTTCGTGACTGCGTTCAGTTGCTGCGTCTGTCCCACAACGAGGCTGGCGCTCGACGGAGCGACGGCAACGGTTGCAACCGGCGCCGGCGAAAGGCTGATCGTTTGAGTCGCAACACTAGCCAGGGATGGTGCGGAGAAGGTTATGGTGTAGTTACCCGGCACGCCGCTGAGCATCCCGCCGTTCCAGGTGGCGACTCCAGCAATCGTGGTTGCCGTGGTCGTGCCACTCAGGGTGCCGCCCGCACTGACCGCCATGGTGATGACGGTGCCGTTGTTGGTCGCTACGGTATTGCCGTTCGCATCTTGTAGGGCGAGCACGGGCTGCGTGACGCAGGGCACTCCGCTCGACGCGCCGGCAATGCTCCGCACGATGGCAAGCTGGGTAGCCGCTCCCGCGGTAACGGTGACGCTGAGTTGATCGGCCGTCGCGGCGCTGATCGACCCGTCGCTGACGCTAATCTTCGCCGCTTCCACGGTCGTGAGCACCAGTGGCATCGTCACGACGCCGTTGGCGAAGGTCACACTGGTGGCCGTACCGAACGCAGTTCCAGCGGCCGTGGGCTTCTGGCCACCCGGTGCGGTCGCTGCGCCGCTCACGGTCAGCGACTTGGCGCCGGTGTACGATGTCGCGGTGTTGCCGCCAGCGTCCTTCGCGGTGATCGTGACCGTTTGTGTGCTTCCCGCGACCTGCGTGCTGGTGCCGCTCACGACGAGTCGCGTGGCCGCGCCCGCGGTCGCTGTCGCCGCAATCGTCGCCGCGGTCACAGTGCCCGTAGTCAGGCTAACACTCAGGGTCTGCGCGCCAGCGCTCGCGCCGAGCACCCAGGTGCCGGCGAGCGTTGCCACGCCGAGGTGGTTGGTGGTGGCGGTGGTGGTGCCACTGAGTGAGCCATTCCCACTCGCGACAGCGAAGCGTACGGCGGTGCCTGGCACCGGCCGAGCGGACGCATCGAGCACTCGCACGCTAATCGGTGCGGTAATGGCGGTTCCCACCACCGCGGATTGCGCGTCGCCCGTGAAGGCGTTGATCGAGGCAGCAGCGGCCGGCTTGACGATGGTATAGGACGAGAAATGCGCAACCGGGGCGGAGACCACCCCCTTGGTGAAATCCACCGTGCTGCCGGCCAGCGGCGTCGCCACGCCGTTGGCGTCGACGGAGGCGACCCAGAGGGTGGCCTGATCCGCCGCGGTGATGGCCGCCTTGTCGTAGCGCAACGCCAGTGTGATCGGCGCGGTGAACGTGGTGCCGTCCGGCCCGAAGACGTAGGTCGTGGCGGGGACGACGCGGTTGTCGCTCGGCTGCGCGGCCGGTGCGACCGTCAGCGCGGTGCCGGTGGGTACTGCCGTTGCAGGAATCGTGAGCGTGACCGCACCGCTCAACACGGCGGCCACGGTTGGTGTTGTCGCTCCAGCGGGAGGAGTCGTAATCGGTACACGCACCGACAGGGCCGTGGATCCCACCACGCCGTCGACCGTGGCCGTAATCATCGCCGGGCCCGAGGCCACGCCGGTCACCGTGCCTGCGGCGACCGTCGCAATCGTGGGGTCTGAGCTATTCCAGGTCACAGTTTTCCCAGTCACGGGCGAACCGGTGGTGCTGATGGGCGTGGCCGTGAGCGTGACGGTGCCGTTCACCAACAGCGCGCCCTCGGCGGGAGCTCCCGCGACTGCCACTGTGCCAACGACGATCGGTGCGACGGGGGTCGTCGGAGTCGTTGGGGCGGTCGGGGCATCCTTGCCGCCGCCAGAGCAGCTGGGCCCAACGCCGAGCAACAGTCCGAGCACCACGAGCGCGGCCAGCGGGCCCGGGAAGCGCCAGACGACACGCCGCGGTGCCTGCTTCATATACACAGCATGGGGGTATCGGAGCTCAGAAGCAAGCCTGACCAGCGCCGCTCCGCCGAGTTCAGCGAGGTCCGCCCACGCTCCGCCGGTCACCTGAGGACGGCCCCGACGCCCCGCCACCACGCGGGGACCTGCGGCGTGGGCGGCTGTCCCACCGGCGCGACGGATTGGTCTCCGCCGGCATCGCTCCACCCACGGTGACCGCCGTTCCCACGGCCCTCGAGGCGCACGAACGAGTCGGCGTGCACGCCGCCACCCGCCAGTCGGTGCAAGCGCAGCCGGTGACCGCGTCGTATAACCGCGTCGTATACTCGACGGATAGTCGATCCGCCCCGATTGAAATTCCTATCCTCACCAGTTTCCGCCCCCACAGGCTCACCAGATGAGCCACCAACATTATTCGCTATATGAGCCTTTAAGAATTACCGAACACAATTTACGCTGAAGGGAATGTTTGCCACGGTCGAAGCAATTGTAGTGGGGACCGGACCATAGAGGATTGCTGTCATCGGAATACTCACCAAAACGGTTATCCCACTTGAAGTGCATTTCAACTTAAAATCACGACCGGCAGTGGCTGGTAGTAAGTCCGTTGGAGATGCAGAAATGCTCGTATTGAATGCAGCTCCGGCGGCTGGACAATTCAAATTTAGTGGATAAGTGGTCGAATTTTTATCATTTGTTTTACCAAGCCCAAAAGAAAGCACTTTGGTCGTACATGCCCCTGCGTTTAGACTCACATTAATAAGCACGTTCGTCGTATTTGCCGGCGCGACCGTGCCTGAACTGTATGAATAGTTCACAGCCATTGGGGTTGGGACCGACACACTCAGCGCGGGCACTGTTTTTGCATCATTTGAATTAAGAGACAATACAATCGCGGACACAGCGAGCACATTTACGAATCGAAACATGAAGATCTCCTTAGAGTTTAGGCGACTAAAAGTCTTCACTGCTTGTTTCAGTTTATTTGTTTCAACCCAGATTGTCCATTAGGATTCCCCAAGAGCATTGGCTGCCAATCTGTCCAGCCTGATTCCTAATGGATAGCATTAAGTAGATATCCATTATATACGGCTGTCAAGGAACCTAACTCGCCGGCGGAGGTGAGCGTGACGGTGCCGTTCACCAACAGCGCGCCCTCGGCGGGAGCTCCCGCGACTGCGACTGTGCCAACGACAATGGGTGCGACGGGGGTCGTCGGAGTCGTTGGGGCGGTCGGGGCATCCTTGCCGCCGCCAGAGCAGCTGGGCCCAACGCCGAGCAACAGTCCGAGCACCACGAGCGCGGCCAGCGGGCTCGGGAAGTGCCGGACGACACGCCGCGGTGTCTGCTTCATATACACAGCCTGGGGGTATCGGAGCTCAGAAGCAAGCCTGACCAGCCGGCAAAGCAAAAGCTCCGTATCGCGTTACGATACGGAGCTTTACACCAGTAGCTGGGGCGGGACTCGATTAGAAACACGATTAACCACTTACCCACAATATTTTACTTACGGATACTAGTGGTCGTATGACGATAAATACCCCCAACGATACCCCCAAATGCGGGGAGAAGAATTGACGCAACTACTCAACGAGTCCGATCAAGTACGAGCAGGCGGCAGTCGCTTAACTCACTATTCACTGATCCCAGTACCGCTCAGAACCCCGCTTTTCTCTATCGGTTATGGCAAGAGCATCACGACGTCGATCAGGCGGTCGGACATTTCCCCAAGTAGGTGACGGTTGCGATAGAAATGGTTGCGTTTTCGACGAACTCGCCTTTCTTTAGTTTCGCCGCTCGCCGAACTCAGAATCTTCAGGAAATAGCCGCCACTCAGCGTGCTGACGTTCACACAGATGCCGCTTCGAACTGCATTCACGTCGAGGGCACTGCACCCTTTGGCGTTCCGTTCGTTCGCGGTTGTCAATCTCCGCGCGCAGTGTGCGGTTGGCTACTAAGGGGTTGTCGTGAAGGATAGCGTCGGCCCGTACACTGTCCCGCCAAAGTTCTGCGAGACGGCTTGGAAATAGTAGGTGATTCCTGCTTGCAAGCCGGTGAGGCTGTACGATAAGGCTCCCGAGGTTGCCGACTGATTGACTGCACCAACTTGTGTGCCGCCGAGCAGTGCTCCAAGCGTTCCCAGCGTCGCGGATTTTCCGTAAATAAACGAGGTGTAGAGGGTCTTGCTGGAAAACGACCCGTTGAGCGTCGCGGTGGTTTTAGACACGCCAGAGGCGGGAGTCGTGTTGACTTCGGGCATCATTGTAAAGTTTTTTACCGTGCCATATCCATTGCCGCCCGCAGTGGCGCCGGCCGCTTGGAAAAAATATGACTCGCCGGCGGTCAAACCCGTCAGATTCGCAGTAAGTGATCCTGCAGCAGAGGCCTGAACCACCGCTGTGCTTTTCAAGCTCACGTCGGGGGTCCCGTGACCCCCGACTTGGTTGTACCCTGTGCCATACCTAAACCACGTGCTCGTCGGCGAGTCGGCAAAAGTGCCGTTCATCGTGGCGCTATTTTGGGTGACGTTCGAGGCGGCGGCAGTTGTCATGGTGGGCAGAGCCGCAAGCGTCTTGAACTGCAACACGGTGCCCTGCAACACGGCGCCTGCTGCACCGTTCCCAACAAATCGGAAATAGTACGTCGTACCACCAGTCAAACCGTTCAGGTCGAACTGCCGAAATCCGCCGGCGTTCATGAAGCCGATCTTTGTCCCAGTTCCCGCGGCCACCTGACTCTGGCTGCTGCCGTATTCGAACCAGGTGGTGTTAAACCCCCCTTGTGCGTTTCCTTGCAGTCGAGCGAAGTTGACAAGGATGACCGTGGCGGGGAGAGTAGTTGCGCTGGCAACCTGTGCGCGCCCCTCCACAGCCGTAAAGTGTGTCAGCACGAGTGCTAATCCAAATGCATTCCTGAACGAGAGCGCTTCTTTCATCATCTGCCTCACGCCGCGGGTAACGTGGCGTCGAATAAGGGGCTCCAGCGATCCAGCTTTCAGATTGGTCCCGGTCCCTGCGAGCGTTCGACTCACAAATCCACGAATCGTGCGGTCGGTCAGTCGATTCGTTCCACGTCCAACCATACGGTTCCCCATCGGACCTCCGGTTCGACTTCCACCGATACTTCCAACTATGCGCCCAACGATATTGGATACGGCGAGATCCCGCAAGACCGCCTTGGACGCCTTCCCGCTCTCGAAACGCAACAACGGCACCCCTACCGGGGTGCCGTTGCACGTCCTGAGATCGTGATCTAGTAGCTGGGGCGGGACTCGAACCCGCGACCCCGGCATTATGAGTGCCGTGCTCTAACCAGCTGAGCTACCCAGCCATACCCGCCTGCTCCTACACCCCTTCAATACCCCCACAGCCTCGGAAAATAACAACGGCCGGCCCCTTTCGGAACCGGCCGTTGCCAGCTTTCGCTGAATCTATGGCGGGGGCGGGATTTGAACCCGCGACCTTCGGGTTATGAGCCCGACGAGCTACCAGGCTGCTCCACCCCGCGTCGATTCCCTAATAGTAGCCGCTGCACACGCAATTACAAGCGGTCAACTGCCCTACGGACGCTTTTTCTCCACTTTCCCCACACTGTCCGCCCCATAAAAACGGTACAGCACCTCCTTCCCACCCCGAACCATCCCAAACTCCTCGCGCGCGATTCGCTCCTGCTCCGCCGAACTCGTGTCCAGCAGCGCCTTCCGAGCCTTCAGCGCCGCTACATCCCGCTGCAACGAGTCCACACTACTCCGCGTCCGCGCCAACTTCGCACGCGCCGTAAACAAATCCGTCGTCCCCCACTCACCACCCTGCACCGCAAAGGCGATCGCGGCAAACAACACCACCGCAATCACCACACGGGTCAGAATGGTCCGAACGTCAGTCGTCGCCAATGCCGTACACCGCGCCGCCCGGATACACCGCGCTCTCACCAAGCTCGGACTCAATCCGCAACAGCTGGTTGTACTTCGCAATCCGGTCCGTCCGGCTCGTGCTTCCGGTCTTGATCTGCCCGGCGTTCGTCCCAACGGCCAAGTCCGCAATAAACGTGTCCTCGGTCTCACCGCTGCGATGCGAGATGATGTTCTGATAGCCATTCCGCTTGGCCATCTCAATCGTCTCCAACGTCTCAGTCACCGTGCCAATCTGGTTGAGCTTGATCAGGATAGCGTTGGCCACATCCTCTTCAATCCCACGCGCCAAGAACTCGGGGTTCGTGACAAACAGATCGTCGCCCACCAACTGCACCCGATCACCAACGGCCGCGGTCAGCTCCTCCCACCCCTTCCAATCGTTCTCCGCAAGCCCGTCCTCAATGCTCACAATGGGATACTTGTTGATCCACTTCTCATAGAGCTCCACCATCTGCGACGCGCTCTTGCTCCCGCCGCCGCTCTTCTTGAACACATAGCTCTTCTTCTTGTCGTACAGCTCGCTGGCCGCGCAATCGAGCGCCAAACAAATGTCCGCCCCCGGCTGATATCCGGCCAACTCGATCGCCTCAAGAATCACCGTGATCGCTTCTTCATCGCTCTTCAAGTCGGGCGCGAAGCCGCCTTCGTCACCCACACCGGTCGCCATCTTCCGCTTGACGAGCACCTTCTTCAGCGTGTGGAACACCTCGGTCCCCATGCGCAGCGCATCGCTAAACGTCTCCGCACCAACAGGCACAATCATGAACTCCTGCAGGTCCACCGTGTTCGTCGCATGCGCGCCGCCATTGATAATGTTCATCATTGGCACGGGCATGGTGCGCGCCAACGGCCCACCGAGATAGCGGAACAACGACTGCCCCGTCACCACCGCGCCCGCGCGCGCGCAGGCCATAGACACGCCGAGCATCGCGTTCGCGCCGAGCTTGGACTTGGTCTTGGTGCCGTCGAGGGCAATCAGCGTGCGGTCAATGTCAATCAGATCGGTCACATCCGCGCCACGCAGCGCAGGAGAAATGAACTTCTCGACATTCGTCACAGCCTTCAGCACGCCCTTCCCCATATAGCGCTTGGCGTCGCCGTCGCGCAGCTCGAGCGCTTCGTGCTCACCGGTGCTCGCTCCACTGGGCACAGCCGCACGCCCAGAGGCGCCGTTGTCGAGCAGCACGTCGACTTCGATGGTCGGATTCCCGCGCGAATCAAGAATCTCACGGGCCTGAATCGATGCAATGGAAGACATAAAAACTCGGCTGCTGAGGTCGGTGTTCGGAGAGCGCTACAGAAATCTAATCGGCAGAGCTGGGGGTAGCCGTGGCGGCGGACGTTTCGCCCCCCGTGTCGGCGCGGCGCGGCACCCAGGGCGGGCTCGCCACCCCGTACTCGCGCTGCAGGACCACAGCCATCGCGTCGCGGACGCGCATTGCCAAGGTGTCGCGGTCGTCGTAGGTGAGTCCCGCGGTGGGAATCGGCTCGAGGAAATGCACATGCACGGTGCCGGGACGGATCCCAAACTGCCCGTGCGGCTTCACATCCAGCGTACCGTAAATGAGCGTCGGGACAATCGGGGCCTGCGCGGCAATGGCCAAGACAAAGGGCCCCTTCTTGAACGGGCGCAGCGCGTACGACTTGTCGCGCGTCCCCTCGGCGAACACCACCACACTCGCCCCCGCATTGATCTTCTCGGCGGCGTCCTTGTAGGCGTCAAACGCCGCCTTCCGATTCTCACGTTCGATGTAGACCGTGCCGGCCGCCGCCGCCGCACGCCCGAAGATCGGAATGCGTTTGAGCTCCGCCTTGGCGACAAACTTAAAGGCGCGCAGATGCGCCGCGACCACGGCGATATCGAGCCAGGAGACATGGTTCGCCGCGAACACATGCCGGTCGCCCAGACGGTTCTCACCACCGTGAATCTCAATCTTCACCGCGGCCGACCAGGAGATCAGGCGACCCCAGTTGCGAGGCGCACGCTCGCGCAACGAACCAGGGCGATCATCCTGCCCGAGCAGCGCGCCAACAATCGCACCACCACCATGAACGATGGTGGCGACCGCGGTCCACCACAGCACCCAGAGTGTCCGAATCATGTGCGAAAATGATCGTGCCCCGTAGGGGGCGTTATGACGCGACCGTCGTAGAGAACAATGACATCGGGCCCCGTGGCTGGCGCAATCTCCACGCGCCCCACCGCCGTGAGCGGCACACCAAACTCGCGCGCAAACCGGTCGGTGTCGAGCGACGCCGGCCCGGTGACCACCAACTCATACTCTTCCCCGCTGCTCGCACCCTCAAGTTCGGTCACACCATCCACGAGCGGGAGTTGATTTAAATCGAGCACCAGGCGACGGCCGCTCGCCGCGGCAATGTGCGCGGCATCTGCCACAAGGCCGTCCGAGCAATCCACCGCGGCGGTGGCGCCCTCAGCGGCCAGCCAGATCGCTTCACGAATACGCGGCACCGGATGGGCGAATCGCTCGCGAGGCCCCGCTGCAGGCGCTTCATCACACGACAGCGCACGTACGGCAGCACCAGGGCCACCAAACCGCCCAGTCACATAGACCACCTGCCCCACCACAGCGCCATCGCGCCGGAGCAGCTGCTCCGAGCGCGCAGACCCCAGCACCGTCACCGTGATGGTCAACGTGGCGCCGCTCGTGAGATCGCCGCCAATGATGCGCATGCCGGTGGCGCGCGCGAGCTCCGCCATACCGTCGGCCAGTTCGAGTGCCTGCGGCCGCCACGCGTCTGGCAGCGTCATGGCGACCGTCATGCCGAGCGGCGTGGCCCCCATCGCCGCGAGATCGCTCAACGCTGCAGCGGCTGCGCGATACCCGATTTCCTGCGCGGTGAGCCACTCGCGCTTGAAGTGCACAAACTCTACCGAGGTATCGGTGCTCACCACGAGCTTCTCGCCCGCGGGCACATCAACAATCGCGGCGTCATCGCCCGTGCCCTCGGCGAGCGTGCCCCAGCGCGCGAGCAATGCGCGCACCAAGTCAAACTCAGAGCCGGGGCCCAAGGTGATGTGCGCCATTAGACAACAAGCCGCTGCGGCGTCATAGCGGTCACCGGACCACGAGCAGCTCCGCGTTCACGCGGAGACAGGGGGATTCCACGGATAGTTCTGGTCGAACGCCTCAGCGAACTCATAGACGCCAATAAAATCTTCCTTCGAATCTTGCGGCTGACTCATCAAGAGCCCCAACTCCACGAGCGTGAAGACCACGTCGCCAATGTTCTCCGTGGTGCGAAGCCCCCAATGCTCGAGTACCATGCGCGCGATCACGCCGTACCGCTGCATGGCCAAGTCGCGGCACGCCACCGCCAGCTCGGCGCCCGTGATATGCCGACGCTCCGGGAGACGCTGCTGGCAGAGCTCAAGCCCCGCCAGCACAAACAGATACGCCTGTTCGTCGAACCGCGGCTCCTTGAGCCGGATCCGATCCATCACACCATCGCGAAAGGCAAGCTCAGGAGCACTCATCGATCGTTAGCGCTCCGGATAGAGCGGAAAGGCGTGCGTCAGCGCCTTCACGTCGGCCTTCACCGCTGCATGCACGGCGGCATCATCCGGCGCCGACAGCACGCGGTCGATCAACCCAGCAATCGTCGCCATGTCGGCTTCCTTCATGCCACGCGTGGTGACCGCCGGCGTCCCAAGGCGAATGCCACTGGTAATAAAGGGCGACTGCGTCTCGCGCGGCACGGTGTTCTTGTTCACCGTGATGCCGGCCTTGTCGAGCGCCTGCTCCGCCACCTTTCCGGTGAGTCCCTTGCTGCGAAGATCCACGAGCATCAGGTGATTATCCGTGCCACCACTGACGATGAGGTACCCGCGCTCCATCATCGCGGAGGCAAGCGCACGTGCATTCCGCACGACCTGCGCGCAATACTCGGCGAACGCCGGCTCCAACGCTTCCTTGAACGCAACCGCCTTCCCCGCGATCACGTGCTCGAGCGGGCCACCCTGCGAGCCCGGGAACACGGCCTTGTCGATGGCCTTGGCATGTTCCGCCTTGCACAGGATTAACCCACCACGCGGACCACGCAGCGTCTTATGCGTGGTCGTCGTGACCACATCGGCGAATGGCACCGGGTTCGGGTACGCACCGGTAGCCGCGAGTCCTGCGAAATGTGCCATGTCCACCAAGAAGATCGCGCCAACTTCCTTGGCCACACGCGCGAA
>JAPLKT010000076.1 GCA_026387895.1 Gemmatimonadota bacterium
CACTGCAAGAACAGAACTAACTGCTTAGCAACCCGGGCCCGCGAACGGAGCAACCTTGCCCGCACGCACGAGGCACTCGCCCTGCGGGATCGGAACCACCCGCGCCATGAAGTGCTTGACCGTGCTGCCCGGAATGACGTCGATCGGGAGGTCCGCCAGCTTGCCATACTTGCGCATGTCCACCCAACGGGTGGCTTCCATCAAGGTCGACATCCGCTTCTCCTTCAGGATGCCGGTCAGGATAGCGGGCGTGCCGCTCGCTGCCGTCAGCGTGGTCGCGGCCAAACCGCCGGACTTCTGACGCAGGATGTTGATGTCGGTGATCGCGGCTGCGGCGTTGCCAGCACCAAGGCTGGCTTCGGCGTGCAGGGCAATCAGCTCTTCGTTGCGGATGGACGAGATCGGCGTGCTGCCGGTCGCCCAAATGTTGAACCGCAGCGTCGAGGTCAAACCGATGCCACCGGCCGGCGTACGCGCAGCACCGGTGATGACCTTCGCGGCGTAACGCAGGTCACCAGCCTCTGCGTCGGTCGCGATCGACATGTGAGCGTACAGGTCGAGGTTCGTAGTGACGTTCAGGCCGTTCGACGCATCACCCGATGCCGTCGAATAGATGTGATAGACGCCAGCGTCGAGCGTTGCGCGCGTGGTCGCACCGAGATTCAGGTACGAAGCGCTCAGCGCCGTCAACGCGGTGGTGTACATCGACGAGCTGTTCGTGATAGCCGCGTAGTTCACGGCAGCACGAGCCTTCAGGGCCTGCGTGTAGGTCGCGAACGTCACCGGGGTGTTGAAGCCGGTGAAGCCGCTGTGCAGGGTGAAGGGGAAGGCACTCCCGCCGGCGGCAAGCTTGGTGGCCGCATCGTCAAACGTTGCGAGCACGTACTTGTACGCCGAATCGCGCGAAACGAAGGGCGCCAAATCCGAGGCGTTGTCCTTGATCTCGACGATGATGCCCAGCGAGTCGCGGGTCATCAGCAGTTCGTACAGCATCTGTCCTTCAAGTGTCCGCGCGAAACCGATGGATGCGCTCTTCTGCGCAGCCGTCAGCGTCGTGTTGTCCGTGATGGTCTTCTTGAAGTTGTAGATGTTGCGGAGCGCGTTGTACTGGCCGCTCCAGTTGCCGCTGGCAAAGCCAGACGGGTCAATCGCCATCACGCTACCGGACGCAATACCGACCAGATAGTGCGTGGTGGCGCGTCCGTCGGTCATGAAGTAGTTGTACGATTCACGTCCGAAGATGCCAAGATCCGAGATCAGGCTAGTACGGCCTGCACGGAAGTTGGACTGCAACCCCGTCGCCAGCAGCTGCAGCGCCGACGGATCGCCCGCCGCAGCTGCCACGGTCGGCGAGTTCGGGTTGGTGATGCTGAGCTGCGTGTCGCTGCAGGCCGCTAGGGTCAGGGCCATCAGCGCCGCGCCCACAATGCGCATGCGCGTCATCATATGATTCGTTGAGGTAGTCATTGTTTAGTACCCCAGGTCGATGCTGAAGAAGAACTGACGCATCGCCGGATACGGCGCGAGGTCGATGAAGCGGTTGAAGTTCTGGTTGCCGAAGTTGTTGAACTCTGGATCAAAGCTCCAGTACTTCGACCACATCGCCAGGTTACGGCCGCTGAGGCTGACGCGCAGGTCACGCGCCTTGAACAGCTGGGCGAACTTCCGCGGAGCGTCATAGGTGATGGTAACTTCGCGGAGCTTCACATAGGTGCCGTCATCAACGTACGGACGGATATCGCTGCCGCTGAAGAGCCCGTAGCGATAATCACCCATCTTGACGCCCGCCACCGGCGACGCGTCGTTGAAGTCGAACGACTGACCACCTTCGTCGAACAAGTTCTTGGTCATCGTCGAGGTGCTGCCACCGTTACGCCAGTCGAGCAGGGCCGAAATCGACCAGCTCTTGTACGTGATGGCGTTGTTCCACGACACCGAACCGCGCGGGTTGGCGTCGGAGATGATCGAGTCGCGCACCACCGTACCGGCGAGCGTCTCGCCCATCTTCAGCATGCGGCAGTTCTGGCCATCGGAACCCTTGCCCTGCACAAACACGCCAGCAACCGTCGTGTTCACACAGGAGAACGGCACGTTGCCCCAGATCTTGGAGCTGACAGTACCCTGCGCAATACGGTTACGACCGTACGACGCACCGAACGAACCGCCCGGGGCGTTGAAGGCCGGCACCGGCAGGACGTCCACCGTCTGGACGTTCTGGTTGTACGTGAAGCGGGACTGCCACTCGAAGTCGCGCGTACGGACGGGGATGATCGTGACACCACCCTCGATGCCGTGCGTGGACATCTGGCCGCCGTTGATGATCTGGCTGGAGAGGCCAGAGCTCGCCGGGAGCGGGAAGGTCAGGAGCAGGTCCTTGATCACGCGGCGATACGACGTGAGCTCGAACGCCACGCGGGAGTTCCACGCCGTTCCGTCAATACCGAACTCGGTCTCGTTCATGACTTCCGGCTTGACCGCCGGATTGCCGAGCGAGGTCGAGGCAACGAACGACGAGGCGCCGCCAACAATGCCGCCGGAGCCGATGAGCACGTCACGGGCGCCGTAGTTCGGGCGGTTGCCCGACTGGCCGATCGCGCCGCGCAACTTGATTTCGTCCACGGCCTTGCCGATCACTGGCAAGAACGCGAGCGGCTTCACGATGCGATAGCTGGCCGAGTACTTCGGGAACTGATAGAAGGTCTTGCGATCGCCGTTCGCGCTCGAGCGGTCGGCACGGACGCCGGCGCTGATTGAGAGCTTTTCGTCAAGGGCAATGATCTGCTCGTTGACGTAGTACGACTGATCGCGGAACTCCGAGATTGCGTCGCCGATCGAGGCCGGTTCCGACGACAACGTCACGAGCTGACGGGTCGGGAGCAGGCCGCGGGCGCGGATCGTGTAGCTGCGCACCTTCTGGTTCTCGTACGTGCCACCGACCGAGGTCTGCAGCGACGTCAGCCAGCGGTTCTGGCTCGGGGTGAAGGTCCACACGCCGTTGATGCTCTGGTTGAACTGCGTGCTCGAGACGTTGCTGATCAGCGACGTGCCGAGGTAGCCGTCCGCCGGCTCATACTGCATGTAGTTCGGCGAGTACACCGTGCCTTCGTCCTGGAAGCGGTCCACGCCCGCCAGGTACGACACCGAGATGGTGTTCATGGCCCTCGACAGCAGGGAGTAGTTGGCGCGGAAATTCCCCATCTGGCGCCACACTTCTTCGTTCGACGTGATGTTGGCGAGCACTTCGAACGGGTTCGAGTTGCCCGAGCCGCCGCCGTTGAACGGCAGCTGCACATAGTGACCGTTGGCAAGCTTCTGCTGCAGGTCCATGATCGCGGGCGAGTAGCCGAAGTTGTAGATCGGGCTCACGCCGGCGTTGTCGTTGTTGCCGATACCGTTCTGCGTGAGGTTGTGCGTGATGTAGACACCCACGCTCAAGGTCAGCTTCTCGCCAATGGTCTGGTCGAGGTTCAGGCGACCGTCGGTACGACGCGCGCCAGTGGTGACCTGAATGCCCTTGTTCAGACGGTCGTTGATCGAGCCATAGAAACGGGTGTTGCCCGAGCCACCGCGGCTCGACACCACCGTCTCGTACGACGGATCGGTCTGGCCGTACAGCTGGGCCTGCCAATCGAAGTACTTGCAGGTGGTGACGCAGTTCGCGCGCGCCACCGAGTCCGCACCGGCGCCGCCGCCGATATACGGCGCAACGTCTGCGTAGCTCGAGAACTTACGCGATCCGAGGAGCTTGAGCGGGTTCTGCGTGCCCACGCGCTGGGTCACAGTCCACTTGGTCGCGCCCGCCGTGCCCTTCTTGGTCGTGATGACCACGACGCCGTTCGTCGCGCGCGAGCCGTAAATGGCGCTGGCCGCGGCGGACTTCAGGACTTCGATGCTCTCGATGTCGTTCGGGTTCAGGTCGGCCAAGCGATTGACCGTCTGGTCCTGCGACGACGTCGTGCTGCCGCTCGAACGCGTGATCGAGGCAAGGCCAGCACCGACCGACGCGTTGGACACGATGATGCCGTCCACCACGTAGAGCGGGTCGCCCTGTCCGAGAATCGACGTCGCGCCGCGGATCTGCACCTGCATGCCGCCGCCCGGGGTGCCGTTGTTCTCAGAGATGCGCGCGCCGATCACCTTACCGGCGAGCTGTCCTTCCACCGACTTCGCCGGCGTGCGGCTGAGCTCCTCGGCCGACACCGTCGCGATCGCCGTGGAGGCGTTACGACGATCCACCGTGGTGGCCTGGCCGGTCACGACCACGCCTTCCAGCTGCAGCACGTCCTTCTCCAGCGAGAAGTTCGCCGTCGAGGCACCAGCCGCGACAACCACCGACATGCGCTTGTAACCAATCGCCCGGGTAAGCACCGTGACCTGGCCTGCCGGAACGCGAAGGCGATACTCACCCTTCTCGTTCGTGCGCACTCCGACCTGCTGTCCAAGCACGGACACGGTCGCGTCCGGGAGCGGAGTCCCGGCACCGCTCACGGTCACCGTACCGGTGATCTCACGAGCTTGCGCCTGCAAATTCGCAGGCAATGCCGCTAGCAGAGCTGCGGCCGCCAACAGTACAATCCTTCTCACGGAGCCTCCTAATGGAGTGGGGGATCTGGGCATGACGAACAAACGATCACTCGCTCTGACGCGAGTGATATCGCTGGCAAGCCTGCCGGTGCAGCAACACTAACCTTCAACTGGAATACTATCTAGGTCAACATTACGTCACAATTGTAAGGAAAATGTCAGAACGGCGCTATCCCCGCCAAGGCGTCGAAACATGGGTCCCGGTGGCCAGAGTCACATAACAATAACCACCAAGCAGGTTATTGTCGTCCGTCGCTCGCGCTGGGCAGCACATCACATATCTTCAAGCTTGTCATGATCATCTTCGACAACATCCACAAAGCCTTCGGCGACCGCCAAGTCCTCTCCGGTTTCTCCCTCGAAGTCCCCGAGGGCGAAACAATGGTCATTATTGGCTATTCCGGCACCGGAAAGAGCGTCGCGATCAAGCATATCGTCGGCCTCCTCATCCCCGACGAGGGGAAAGTGACCGTTGACGGACAGCACGTGGCCTCCCTCGCACGTCGCGAGCTCTATGCCCTCCGCGCCCAGATCGGTTACGTCTTCCAGTTCTCCGCGCTCTTCGATTCGCTCTCGGTCTTCGAGAACGTCGCCATGGGGGTCCGCAAACAAGGACACCTCACCCCCGCCGAACTCGATACCCGTGTGCACGAGGCGCTCGAACTGGTCGACCTGCCAGACGCCGCAGACCAGCTCCCGGTCGAACTCTCGGGCGGGATGCGCAAGCGGGTGGGCATTGCCCGCGCGATCGCGCTGCGCCCCAAGTATCTCCTCTATGATGAGCCCACCACGGGGCTCGATCCGGTCACCAGTGCCGTCATCGATGAGCTGATGCTCCGGATGCAAAAACAGCTCGGCGTCACCGGAATCGTCATCACGCACGACATGCGCAGCGCCTACACGGTAGGGACGCGGATCGCCATGCTCTATGAAGGGCGCGTCCAACAGGTCGGCACTGTGGACGAAATTCGGCACTCCACCGATCCAATTGTGCGTCAGTTCATTGAAGGGCGCGCCACCGCAATGCCGGCGGGTCCGTTCGCGTGACCGGGCGCCCGCGTCCGCCACGTCCGCCACGTCCGCCCGAATCGCGACGCGTGCAGGTCGAGACATCGGCCGGGGGGATCGTGTATCGCCGCGATGGAGACGACACGCTCTTTCTCCTGATCCGCGACAGCTATCACAACTGGGGCTTTCCCAAGGGCCATCTCGAATCCAACGAAGCAGCCGATCACGCGGCACTCCGTGAGGTGCAGGAAGAGACAGGGCTAGGGGTGCTTCGCGTGCAAGGGACCCTCGACACGATTGACTGGCATTTCCGCTTTCGCGGGAAGCGCGTACACAAAGTCTGCCACTTCTTTTTGATCGAAACGGCGGAGCAGGCCACAACACCCCAGCACGCCGAAGGCATCACCGAGTGCGCGTGGGTGCCCTACGATCAGGCGGAACGGCTGATTGCCTACGACAATGCACGCGCGCTCCTCCTTCAAGCGAAAGCCTTGCTCGTTAGGGCCGGTGTCATTGGTGAAGCGTCGAACAGCCCAGCGCTGCCAGCGCTGCCAGCGCTGCCAGCGCTGCCAGCGCCTCCGGAGCTTCCGGCATGACGGAACGCAGCGCACCGCCGCTTGCCCCGGCGCTGCAAATTCTCGCGCTCACCCCTCGCGAGCGCACCCGCACGTTGTTGCGCCGCATCTTCCCGCGCCGGAGAGGGAAGTTGACGCTGGTACGTACCTCCCAGGAGTTCACCGCAGCAATCCGCGGTGACTTGATGGACGCCGTAATCATCGACACGGCCCACCCGACCGACGACATCTGGCTCGCAGCAGCGCTCGCACGGGAGTTCCCGAGCCTCCCCTTCTTTGCGTTCGCCCCGATGCGAACGGCCGACGCCCCTATGGTAGCCCGCTGCATGGCCTACGAGTTCGCCGACATCTTAGCGGAGGGAACGGACGATGCCGCGTTGGCTGAGTTGGTGACCCCGAAGTCCTTTAGCGTTCGCTTTGCGCAGGCGCTGCGGGATGCCCACCGAGCGTTAGGACTCGAGGCGCCGCTTCAGCAGCGCGCCTGGCGAGCCATTGTTGCGCACGGCGGACGAACCGTGCGGACCGAGGCGATCGCCGAGCAGTTGGGGGTGACCCGGGAGCATTTGAGCCGCAGTTTCAGTGTCGCTGATGTTCCTAACCTCAAGCGTGTCATAGACTTAGTAAGAGTCATTGCAGCTGCAGAACTGGCCAAGAACTCTGGCTACGATTTGAGCGACGTTTCCCAGGTGCTGGGATTCGCCAGCCCCAGCCACCTCACCAGTACCGCGCAGCGGATCGTAGGGACGCGGTCGGCCTCGCTGGCGCGACTCCGAACGACCGATCTGATCGAGCGTTTTCGGGCCGGCCGCGGCCGGTCTCGAACCGCGGACTGACTGTTGCACGAACGCGTGGCTTGTGATAATTTTCACAAGCTATACCGGAACCGGCGCGCCTCGCGCGCGCGACCACGCGACGTACCTCGCGACGTACCACTCGATTTACCTCTCGACGTGCCCGCTCTTTTTACCGCACTCAACGCCAACTGACCATGGCTTCTTCGACGCTCCGCCCCGGTGAAATCAAGGACATCCTGCTTCGCGAAATCGAAGCGGCTGACCTCAATGCCCTCGACGTAGAGGAAGTCGGTACCGTCCTCGAAGTAAAAGACGGCATCGCACGCATCTACGGCCTCCAGAAGGCTATGGCTGGCGAGATGCTCGAGATCACTTCGTCCGAGACGGGCGAGAAGATTACGGGCCTCGCGCTGAACCTCGAAGAGGACAACATCGGCGCGGTTATTCTCGGTGACTATCTCCGCCTGAAGGAAGGCGACGATGTCCGCCGGACCGGCCGCGTGCTCGAAGTCCCGGTTGGCCCAGAGCTCATCGGCCGCGTGGTCGATTCGCTCGGCCGTCCAATCGACGGACTCGGCCCGATCAACGCGAAGCATTCGCGTAAGGTAGAGAGCGAGGCCCCAGGCATCATTGTCCGTCAGCCCGTCAAGGAACCGCTGCAGACTGGCATCAAGTCGATCGACGCGATGATTCCGATTGGCCGAGGGCAGCGTGAGTTGATCATCGGTGACCGTGGCACGGGCAAGACCGCCATCGCCATCGACACCATTATCAACCAGAAGGGCACGGGCGTCATCTGCGTGTACGTCGCGATCGGCCAGAAGGCCTCGACCGTGGCGAGCGTCGTGGAGAAGCTGAAGGCGACGGGCGCGATGGAGTTCACCATCGTCGTCGCCGCCACCGCCTCTGATCCGGCTCCAATGCAGTACATCGCCCCCTACTCGGGTGCGGCGATGGCCGAGTACTTCATGTACAACGAAGGCATGGCAACGCTCGCGGTGTACGACGACCTCTCCAAGCAGGCCGCCGCGTATCGTCAGCTCTCGCTCGTGCTGCGCCGTCCGCCGGGTCGCGAAGCTTTCCCGGGCGACGTGTTCTATCTCCACTCGCGTCTCCTCGAGCGCGCGGCCAAGATGTCGGAAGATCCGTCGGTGGTGGATGGCAAGACCATCCTCAAGGCGGGCGGTTCCATGACGGCATTGCCGATCATTGAGACGCAGGCCGGTGACGTCTCCGCCTACATCCCGACGAACGTGATTTCGATCACCGACGGGCAGATCTTCTTGCAGTCGGATCTCTTCTACTCTGGTGTTCGCCCCGCGGTGAACGTCGGTATCTCGGTGTCGCGCGTCGGTGGCGCAGCGCAGACGAAGGCCATGAAGAACGTGGCCGGCCGTTTGCGCCTCGACTTGGCGCAGTATCGCGAGCTCGAAGCCTTCTCGGCGTTCGCCTCGGATCTTGACGCCGCCACCAAGCGCCAGCTCGATCGTGGCGCGCGCACGGTGGAAATGCTCAAGCAGGGGCAGTACCAGCCGATGGCGTTCGAGTCGCAGGCGATGATCATTTACGCGGTGACCAACGGCTACATCGACGACGTGGATGTCGCCAAGGTGCGCGATTGGGAGGCGGGGTTCCACGCCTTCGCCAAGGCGCAGTTCCCGCAGGTCGGTGACACGATCCGCTCCGAGAAGCAGATCTCCAAGGAGACGGAAGTCGAACTGAAGCGCTGCCTCGAGCAGTACAAGAAGAGCATCGCGTAATGGCCAAGGGTCGCGAGCTCGTCGGGCGTATCAAATCCACCGAGAACACTCGGAAGATCACGCGCACGATGGAAATGGTCTCCGCTTCGAAGATGAAGCGGGCGATGGACCGAGTGATCGCCGCGCGTCCGTACGCGACGGCGCTCGGTGAGGTCATTTCGAGTCTCTACAATCCGGAACTCGCGGAGAGCTTCCCGCTCCTGCGTCAGCCGCAAACGACCAAGCGCGCCGCCATCATTGTGATCACGAGCAATCGTGGTCTGGCCGGTGCCTTTAGCGCCAACTTGATCAAGGAAGCGCGAGCGCTGATCACGCGCCTTGAGAGCGAAGGCACCGAGGTGGAGTTGCACGCGGTCGGCAAGAAGGGGATCGGCTACTTCAAGTACGTCGGTCGTCCGCTCGCCACGCAGCGCAACGACATCAGCGATCGTCCCACGGCAGCCGATGCGGCCTCGCTCGTGGATGCGCTGATGCACCAGTTCATCGACGGCTCGCTCGACGCGGTCTATGTCGTGCAGTCCGTGTACAAGTCGGCGCTTTCGGCGCCGCCCCACAGCACGCGAGTGCTGCCGGTTGCGCGTCCGGAGCAGAAGAGCGCGCAGAAGGACTACCTGCTCTACCCGTCGGCGGCGGCAATCCTCACGGAGCTGCTCCCGGCGTATGTGCGCAACGCCGTCTATCGCGCGCTGGTGGAGACGGTGGCCGCCGAACATTCGGCGCGCCGCACGGCGATGAAGAACGCGACCGACAACGCCACCGACATGCTCACGCTCTACCGCCGCGACTACAATCGCGCGCGTCAGGCCAACATCACCCAGGAAATCGCCGAGATCGTCGGCGGTGCCTCTGCGCTCCAAGGCTAACTCATGACTACCGCCACTGCGAACAACGTTGGGAAGATCGTCCAGATCATCGGACCCGTCATCGACATCGCCTTCGAGTCGGAGCACCTTCCTGAGATCTACAACGCCATCGAGATCAAGGGCACGACCGATTCCGGTCAGCCGATCCGCGTGACCGTCGAGGTGCAGCAGCACATCGGCCGCAACCAGGTCCGCACGGTTGCCATGAGCTCCACCGACGGGATCGTCCGCGGAATGGACGCCGTCGACACGGGCTCTGCAATCACGGTCCCGGTTGGCGCCCCCGCGCTCGGCCGCATTCTGAACGTGCTCGGCGAGCCCGTCGACAACGGCGAGCCGATTCCTGCGACTGCGGAGCGTTGGGCGATCCATCGCAAGCGTCCGGACTTTGTGAACCTCGAGCCGAAGACTGAAGTCTTCGAGACGGGCATCAAGGTCATCGACTTGATCGCGCCGTTCGTAAATGGCGGAAAGATCGGGCTCTTCGGCGGCGCCGGCGTCGGCAAGACGGTCGTCATTCAGGAGCTCATCAACAACGTCGCCAAGGGACACGGCGGTAAGTCGGTGTTCTGCGGCGTGGGTGAGCGTACCCGCGAAGGGAACGACCTCTATCTCGAGTTCAAGGAAGCGGGCATTCTCGACAAGGTCGCGCTGATTTACGGCCAGATGAACGAGCCGCCGGGAGCGCGTCTGCGCGTCGGCCTCGCGGGGCTGACTGTCGCCGAGTACTTCCGCGACAAGGAAAACGCTGACGTACTTGTCTTCATCGACAACATCTTCCGGTTCACGCAGGCCGGTTCGGAAGTCTCCGCGCTCTTGGGTCGTATGCCGTCGGCGGTTGGTTACCAACCGACGCTTGCTACTGAAATGGGCGATCTGCAGGAGCGCATCACCTCGACGCGTAACGGCTCGATCACCTCGGTGCAGGCCATTTACGTGCCCGCCGACGACTTGACCGATCCGGCACCGGCCACCGCGTTCGCGCATTTGGACGCCACGGTCGTGCTCAATCGTAAGATCACCGAGCTTGGCATCTATCCTGCCGTCGATCCGCTCGACTCGAGCTCGCGTATTTTGGATCCGCAGTTCGTGGGGCAGCGTCACTACGCCGCGGCGACCGCGGTGCAGCGCATTCTGCAGCGCTACAAGGAACTGCAAGACATCATCGCGATTCTCGGTATGGACGCGCTCTCGGAAGAAGACAAGAAGATCGTCGGACGCGCGCGCCGCATCCAGCGCTTCATGTCGCAGCCGTTCGCGGTGGCCGAGCAGTTCACGGGCATCCCGGGCAAGTACGTGAAGCTCGAGGAGACGATCGAGTCGTTCGAGCGTCTCGTGGCTGGCGAGTGCGACCATCTGCCGGAGCAGGCCTTCTTTATGGCCGGCGGCATCGACGATGTGGTCGAGAACGCCAAGAAGTTCCAGAGCTGATCGTGCTGAACGTCTCGGTCATCTCGCCGGAAGCGACGCTGTTTGAAGGCGAGGCGCCGTCCATCACGGCGCCCGCGTTCGACGGTGAGGTTGGGATTCTCACGGGTCACGCGCCAATGGTGACGGTGCTCGGCACCGGCACGCTGAAGGTTGGGAACGGTCCGTCGTTTACGGTGTCGGGCGGCTTTCTGCAGGTCGTCGACAATCAGGTGCGTGTCGTGACGGAGTCTGCTTCGAAGGCATAGGCTCGGTAGTTCGTTTCTGCGTTGCGGTCCGCTCGGCGTTGTTCTCGCTGAGCGGACCGTTTGCTTTTGTTGCGCGTTTCTTGTTGGTGCGCCGATGCCGCTTAGTCGCGGGTGAGGGCTCCCTACGCGAGCTCAACGCTCGCTATGGGAGCCCTCACCCACTCCCGCGCGGGAATGGCGGGCGTGACCCGGGCTTGGGTGCGGTCTCGGCCACGCAAGGGAGCGGGTAGCCCTTCCCGCAGACAGCGTTGAGCTGTCGAAGGGGAGGGCTACCCGCGACCGTCAGAAGCAGAAGACCCGCGCAACAGCAACCCTTCGACCAGCGCAGCGGACCGCTCAGCAGCGCCGAGCCCCGACGACACGAGGGCCAGCGCACGCGCACCTGCGTCAACACGCACGGACGCGTCGCTGAACAACCGCACCAACACTGTCTCCACCGCATCGCTCGAACCGACCGCGAACCCGCCGCCCACGCGCACTAATAACGCAGCGTCGCGTGCGTTGCGATGTTGTGCGCCAAAGAGCACCGGGGCGCCAAAGGCGGCGGGCTCGACCACCGAGTGCAGCCCTGCGCTGTGAAATCCACCACCCACAAAGGCCACATCGGCCAGCGCGTAAAGATCGCCGAGCACACCGACGCGATCGACGACTACGACATCGGCCGTGCGTTGTGCGTCAGTGCCCAGTCGCGCGACCGAGAGTCCCAGTCGCTGCGCGGCCTGCTCGACCGGTTCGAGATGGTCGGGCGTTGGCTCGTGCGGCGCGATAATCAGTCGTGCGTCGGGGACGCGTGTGCGGAGGGCGCGCCAGGCGGTGAGGAGCGGCGCTTCGTCGGAGGGCCAGGTGCTGCCAGCCACGAGCGTGGGACGCGCACTCGCGAGCGGGGCGAGCAATGCGCTGGCCCTGTCTACCTGCTGCGCGCGCAGGGCGACTTGGTCGTAGCGGGTGTCACCGGTGACGTGCAGCGAGGACGCGCGTGCTCCCATGCTGACCAGGCGTTGCGCGTCGTCGCTGTCTACCGTGCCAATGCGGTCGAGCGCGGCGTAGGCATCGCGCAGGAGCCAGTCGGCAATGCGGCCGTTGCGCGAGGAGATGCCGCTGACAGTCGCGGAGATCATCCCGAGCGGAATGCCGCGCGCCGCGGCCGACTCGGCGAGGACCGGCCAGACATCGAGCTTGCTAAAGATCAGCGCTGATGGGCGCAGCGCATCGCAGAGCGTGGCCATATCGGGCGCGCTGTCGAAGGGGAGGTAGTCGGTGTAGTCCACGGCCAGCGCGCGCGCGAACTTTTCGGCACTGGGCGAGAAGAACGTGTACACGATCTGCCACTCGGGGTGACGCGCGCGCAGCAGGTCGAGCACTGGTCGTGCCTGCAGTCCCTCGCCGACCGAAGGGGCGTGCATCCAGAGGAGGGGCCGCGCCGGGTCGCGGTGGTCGGCGGCCCAGCGGGTGAAGCGACTCACGACCCCGCGACGCGCGTGCAGTGACGTGCGAAGTTTGCCATCCCCCGCCGGCGTGAGTTGCGCCGCCACGCGCGCGAGTTGGGCGGCGAGTGCGTATGGCGCGCGCGCGATCAGCTTCACGGCGTCTGCCGGCGGCGGGGCTGGGCAGTCGGCTGCGTGGCGTTACTTCTTGGCGGCGGCGAGGGCGGCGTCGAGCACTTTGCGGAAGTCCGCGACCGGGTAGGCCCCTTCGAGTTTCCGGAAGGTGGTCACGGGTTTGCCTGGTGCCTGAATCTGCACGAAGAAGGTTGGGGTCGACTGCACCCCGGCGGTTCGCGCGTTTTCGCGATCGGTTTCGACGAGCAGTTTGCTCGACGGGGAGTCGACGCAGCTCTTATACGGTGCGGCTTTGAGGCCAAGGGCGAGCGCCAGCGAGTCGAAGAAGGCGCGCGGGTTGGCGAGCTTCTCCCAGTTCCCCTGGCTGTCGAACAGTTTGTCGTGCATCTCCCAGAACTTTCCTTGGGCCGAGGCGCACATGGCGCTGAGTGCGGCGGGCATGGCGTTGGGGTGCATGCCGAGGGGGAAGTTCAGGTAGGCGAGCCGGATTTTGCCTGAGTCGACGTACTCTTTTTTGAGAGCGCCGAAGGTTTCGTCGTGGAACTTCTTGCACCAGGGGCACTGGAAGTCCGAGACCTCGACGAGCCAGACCGTGGCGGCGGCGTTCCCTGCGACGCGTCCTTTGTCAGCGGCTTTGATGGTTGCCGAGTCTTGGGCGCTCGATTGGGCGCTGCTTTGCGCACGGAGGGGAGCGCCGACGCGGGCGGCGGCGAGGAGCAGGAGTAGGAGGGCGAGCCGGCGAGTGCGCATCGTGTTCGGTCGTGAGTGGGGGCGAGGTAGCGGCTTACGTAAGGTACGTGTGGCGAGCGAGGGAGTGGGAGGGGGAAAATGAGATATCTCAGTGCAGAGCAAATGGGGCAATATCGTGAGACGGGGTTGCGGGATTGCCGCCCGGAAGCGACACTGGTACCTGTTACATACATGAATCTGACGCCCGGGGAACATGTCGGGTATGTCACATTGAGTCAGGTCGTCCAGCAGTCCCCTTAGATAGAGTACAACGCAGGTTCCGGCAGTTCTGTAGTGAGAGTCCCCACTTTTCCACCTTCAGTAAGAGGGAACGCGATGCAAAAGAGTACTCGGTTGCGGTGGTGGTTGACCGCGGTACTGGCACTCGTCGTAATGGTGCCGGCGAAGCTGTTCGCCCAAGGCGCAACGATCACCGGTAAGGTGACGAATGCGAATGGTGAACCGCTTTTGGCCGCCAATGTGACGATCGACGCCTTGACGGTGTCGCAGGGCACAAATGCCCAGGGCCAGTATACGATTGTCATCCCTGGTGCCCGTGTTACGGGTCAGCAGGTGATGTTGCGTGTCCGTGCGATCGGCTTTGCGCCGATTGCCAAGTCAGTCACGCTGTCTGCCGGATCGCAGACGCAGGACTTCCAGCTGAAGGAAGACGTCAACAGGCTGAGCCAGGTTGTCGTGACCGGTGTGACCGCGGGTACGGAGCAGAAGAAGCTTCCGTTCACTGTGGCACAGGTCAGCGAAAAGGACATGCCCGTCCCGGGCGGCAACGCGATTACGCAGCTCCAGGGTAAGGTCCCGGGCGCGAACATCGTGTCGCAGTCGGGCCGTCCGGGTTCGACGCCGTCGATCATTCTGCGTGGACCGCAGTCGATCAACGCGTCGGGCCGTGGTCAGGACCCGCTGTTCATTGTGGACGGCGTCATCGTCGTCGGCTCGCTGCCGGACATCAACCCGAACGACATCGAGAACATCGAAGTTGTGAAGGGCGCTGCGGCGGCCTCGCTGTACGGATCGCGCGCCGGCTACGGCGTTATCAACATCACGACCAAGTCGGGCAAGAGCACTGGCGAAGGCGTGCGTTTCACGACGCGCGTTGAAGGCGGCGCCAGCGACATCGAAGGCACGTACAAGGCGGCGAAGGCGAGCTCCTTGATTTATGGACCGGACCGTCAGCGCGTCTGTCAGAACACGCAGGGTTCCACGCTGCCGGTGGCGACGCTCCAGAACTGCCAGGCGACGATCAACCTGTACGACGAAGCGCTCCGCGTGAACGAGGGGGGCATTGACTTTGCGCTGAACCCGGTGCTGTTCATGGGCGACTACGGCATCTCGTCTGCCCCGTCGAAGGCTGGCCTCAGGGGGCTTTTCAACGTCAACAAGTTCCCGACGGTCTACGACCCCGTTGGCCAGATCATCACGAACGGGCCGTTCCTGAACACCAGCGTGGACATGACGGGCAAGTTCAACCGCTCGAACTTCTTCGCGTCGGTGGGCAACTTCTATCAGGAAGGGTCGATGCGCTACCTCGACGGCTACCGTCGTAAGTCGCTCCGCCTGAACATCGACAACACCTTCGGTGGCAACTGGACCTTCTCGTCGCGTGCCTACTACGCGAACGTGTGGTCGGACGGCAATGGATCGCCGGCCAGCTTGGGCCTGACCCGTCAGCCGGCGTTCGTCGACTTGCTCCGCAAGGACAAGTTCGGCCGTCTGTTCATCCGGTCGTCGGTCACGGCGCAGGGCAGCCAGAACACCAATCCGGTTTACTCGCCGTCGTATTACTTGGCCGACAACAACTCGGATCGCTTCACCGGCCAGATGGCGGTGCGGTGGCAGCCGTTCACCTGGCTCGACGGCGAGTGGAACTTCGGCTACGATCGCAGCAATTATCAGGGCATGGGCTACAGCGACAAGGGCAACGCCCGCTCGTCGTCGGTGTACACGTCGGTCGGTAGCGCGAGCCGTTCGGACTCGTGGGACCAGTCGTACAACTCGGCGTTCAACCTCACGGCCCGCAGGGACCTGTTGAGCGACCTGACCGCCCGCCTCACTGCCCGCGCGCTCTATGAGCAGCAGGACGGCACGAGCGACTCCCACAGCTGCTCGATCCTCGTGGTGGCGAACCTTTACACAACGAACGCCTGCGTCACGGGTGCGACGAACGTTCCGGGCATTAGCTCGAGCACCTACTCGACGCGCCAGATTGGCCTGTTCGCCGGCATCGATCTTGAGTGGAAGGAGCGTTACATCCTCGGCGGTCTGTTCCGTCGCGATGGTTCGTCGCTGTTCGGTGCGTCGAGCCGCTGGAAGAGCTACGGCCGCGGTTCGTTCGCGTATCGCGTGTCGGAAGAAAAGTGGTGGCCCGCCAAGAAGTTGATCAACGACTTCAAGATGCGCGCCTCCATCGGCCAGGCCGGCAACCGTCCGAACCAGACCGCGCAGTACGAGACCTACAGCATCGGGTCGGGCGGCACGCTGTCGCCGAGCGTGCTCGGCAATCGTTATCTGCGTCCTGAGGTCTCCACCGAGACCGAAATCGGCTTCGACGCCGAGATCATGAGCCGCTTTGGGCTGACGATCACCAAGGCCAAGTCGGTCGTGGACGACCAGATTCTGAACGTCCCGGTGCCCGCCTCCGCTGGTTTCAACAGCAAGTGGACCAACGCCGGTCAGCTCACGAACAACACGTGGGAAGGGTCGTTGAACATTCCGATTGTTGAAAAGCGGGACTTCACCTGGTCCGCGCGTATCAACTACGATCGCACGACGTCGGTGATCACTCGTTTGGACGTGAACCCGTACTTTGTGACGGCTGCTGGCGCGCAGGGTTCGGAGTCGATGTTCCAGGTCAAGCAGGGTGAAGTGTACGGCACGATTTACGGCCGTCGTTTCATCACGCAGTGCTCGCAGTTCCCGACGGCGTACCAGAGCCGTTGCGGCGATGGCCTCGAGTGGCAGAAGAACAACGAGGGCTATGTCGTGTGGGTCGGCGCTGGCAACAAGCAGAGCGAAGGCATCACGCGTAACCTCTGGATGTCTTCGACGCAGACCGTGGGCACCTGCAACGATTCGCCGTGGGGTTGCGCGACGAACGTGTACAGCAGCTGGGGCATGCCGATCATCCTTCGTGACACCGCTGCGGCCTCGTTCGGCACGGCGACACTCACCAAGAACGGCTCGGCGCTTCCGGATTACCGCTGGTCGCTTGGCCAGAACTTCCAGTATAAGAAGCTCTCCGTGTACGCGCTGTTCGACGCGGTCAAGGGCAACAACATCTGGAACGAAGAGCGTCAGTGGTCGTATGGTGACCTCATGCACCAGGACGTGGATCAATACGAAAAGACGGTTGAGACGGCCAAGCCGATCGGCTACTACTGGCGGAACAACACCGAGAACACGGCCGGCATCGGCGGCCTGTACGACATTCTCGGACCGTCCAGCCGTACGGTGGAAGACGCCTCGTACATCAAGCTCCGCGAGATCAGCGTTGGTTACCGTCTCGGCAAGATTGCCGGCAAGGGTGACTGGACGTTGTCGCTCGTCGGCCGCAACCTGAAGACCTGGACCAACTACAACGGCTTCGATCCAGAAGTCGGTCTGACGGGCGGCAGCAACGGCTCGGGCGCGCTCAACGCGATCGACGCCTACACCTTCCCGAATCTCCGTACGTTCACCCTGACGCTCACCACGAGCTTCTGATCGCTCGCGGGGTAACCCGTTGGGATTCCAACGGGTCACCCTGCATCCCCCACGAGGACTAATGATGCGAAAGAGTCTTATCCGGGCGGTCGCGATCGCACCGCTGACCCTGCTGTTCGCAGCCGGGTGCAAGAAGGAAGTGCTGACCGTTATCAACACGAACAGCCCTGACGTCGTTCGCGTGTTTGCGTCGGCGGCGTCGGTGGAAGGTGTCGTGCAGGGTCTGGGCAGCCAGTTCTGGGCCGGCCAATCCTGCAGTGAATGCCTGCAAACGCAGTCGAAGAACATCGCCCTCGAGACCTATGGCTCGGTGGCGAACTTCGGCATGAATACGCGTAATGCTATCCCGCGTTCGGCGATCAATAATGATCGCGGTAACTCGGTGCAGGCGGGCAACCTCAGCAATTTCTCGACCTTCTCCAAGGTTACGCGAAATGCTACGACCGCCATTCAGGCGCTCGATCGTTTGATTGTGGCCGCCGGCACAGGCGGCAACGCGCTGGGATCGTTGGCACAGGACGCGCGCGCACGTTCGTTCGCGTTCTTTATCAATGGCGCGGCGCTTGGGTACCTCGCGATGGGCTACGACTCGGCGGCGATTGTGACGCCGAAAGTGGCGTCGGACGTGGTACCGGAGCTCTCGTTCTATCCTGATGTGGCCGTTGCTGGTTTGGCACTGATGGACTCGGCGATTGCAATCGCCACCAGTTCGAATGCAACAAGCGGAACGAACGGGTTCCCACTGCCGACCACGTGGTTCGCCGGCGTGACGTTCACGCAGGCGCAGTTCGTGCAGTTCATCAAGGCGCACCAGGCTCGTATCCGCGCGGGCGTTGCTCGTACGCCGGCGGAGCGCGCTGCGGTGAGCTGGACCCAGGTGATTTCGGACGCCACTGCCGCGGCCGCCTATGGCGACTTTGTTGTGACGATCGGGACTGGCTTTGGCTGCTCGTACGACTGCTCGCAGATGGAAGTGTCGGCTGGATGGGGCCAAATTAGCCCGATGTACTCCTTCATGGCAGACACGTCGGGTGCCTACAACACGTGGCTTGGCACGGCGATCATGAGCCGTAACTCAGCCATCCTCGTGGTGACCCCGGATACCCGTTGGCCCGCGGGCGCGACGCGCCTTGCGCAGCAGACGGCGAGCACGCTGCCGAATTCGACTCGTTACCTCACCAACCGCAACTCGGGTGGTGACGTCAGCGGCGACGTGTGGGGCACCTCGTTCTACGACCACACACGGTGGTACGCCATTGCCAAGATCGCTCCAACTGGCCAGGGGCCGTACACGTACATCGATAAGCAGGAAATGACCATGTTGGCGGCGGAAGGTTACATCCGCACGGGCAACTTGGCGTCCGCCACGACGCTGATCAATGCGTCGCGTGCGACGGCGGGTCTCCCGGCCATCACGACTCCGGCGAGTGCAACGGCCACGATCACTGGATCGTTCAGTGCCACGGGCTGCGTGCCGCAGGTTCCGAACGCCGCGGGTAACGCTGCAGCGTGCGGCAGCATTCTGGAGGCAATGAAGTACGAGAAGCGTATGCAGACGCAGCACACTGGCTACCTGCAGTGGTTTGTGGACAGCCGCGGTTGGGGCGACCTCGTGACGGCCTCGCCGTTGCAGTGGCCGGTTCCGAACGGTGAAATGGACGCCCGTGTGCATTCGTTCTACAACAGCGATAAGTCCAAGGTTGTCGGTGGCGGATTCGCCATCGCTACCAAGGGTACGTACGGCTTCTAGTGCTTCGTTTCCGGAAGCTCGGTGGGTTCCTGGCGACATTCGCGTTGCTGCTGCAGGGGTGCTATGAGTCGTTACCTCTGCAGCAGGGAGCTGCTCCGACGGACAAGCAGATTGAGTTTGTCCTGAACGATGCGGGGCGAGTGGCGTTGGCTCCGAAGCTTGGAGCAGCGGTTGAGAAAGTCCGCGGGAATATCACCGCAGTGGATGGAGAGTCGTACACGATGGCGGTGACACAAGTTCTGCAGTACGGCGGCGGCTCGGCCACGTGGAATGGCGAGAAGGTCGTTGTACTAAAAGGACACACGGTGGGCTTCCAGGTCCGCCAGTTGGATAAGACGAGCTCCACGCTGCTCGCTGGTGTGGTGATCGTTGGAATCGTGGCTCTGTTTTTCGGGAAGTCGCTGCTCGGATTGGGAGATGATCCCGTTACCCCGAGTGGCACCGGCGGCCAGAGCTTGACCGGAAGCTTGCACTAACCAGCGGCAGAACACCGCCTCCTTCTTTTTCTCACCAGTCTGGAGCCAGCCAGATGCGATTTCAGCGTCAACTTCTTATTGCTCTCGCCACTACCGTCGTCGCCGCCTGCGCGAAGGACGTGAAGGGCGTCAGCAACATCGGCGATATTCCGCCGCTCGCGTACGTTCGTTACTTCAACGCGGTCTCTGATACGCTCGCGACGGACCTCCGTTCGATCGATCATCTCACCTACGCCACCCCGTTCCTCGCGACGCCGTACCGCGCCGCCGGTTACGGTGGGTATCAGGGCTACGCGGCCGGCTCGCACAAGATCCGCGTCTTCCCGAACTCGACCAACATCGCCGTGACGTCGTCGTGGTTTGTTGACACGACCCTGACGTTCACTGCGAACACGTACTACACGATCGTGCATGTCGGCCTCGGCCGCGGTACGGGCACGGCGAAGCAGGGCCTCAAGGTCTTTGCGGACACGTTCCCGGCCCAGTCGACGACCAACGTGAGCTATCGCGTGTGGAACGTGGGCAACGACCTCGGCGCGGTGGACGTCTATGCGACGGCCCTCTCGACCGATGCCCTGCCGACTACAGCCACCTTCTCGAACGTTGCCTACAATGCGCGTTCGGCGTACGTGTCGCGTGCTGCTGGTACGCTCGCGTTGCGCGTCTTCGCGACGAGCACCACGACGCCTGCGCTGATCACGGCCACGATGACGCCGGGTACTGCCGGTACATCGTCGGTTGACCCGATCGGTGGTTCGGCTGTGGCCGGCACCATCGCCACGGCCATGATCTACTCGAAGACCACCTGCACCACGGCGGCCGATTGCACCGCTCGCGGTATCACGTTGGTTGCCGCACCGAGCATCGTGTGGTGGAACGACGTTCAGCCGCCGCGCACGACCTCGCCGTAATCAGACGGGTCGTTTGCTGAAGCTGTTCGAAGGACTGGTGGGGCCGCCGGCGACGTGTTCGCCCGGCGGCCTTGCCCGTTTCTGGCACCGTGGCCGCAGTGCTCGCGCGGCGCTCAGCCTTGTGGTGGTGTGCGGCTGGGCCAGTGTGGCCGGCGCGCAGGTGATTATAGGCACGATCCGGTCTCAGGATACCGAGCGTTCCGTAGCGGGCGCCAAGGTGACCGCCACCGATTCGCTCGGGAAGCTGTTGTCGGAGGTCACGACGGATCAGGCGGGGCGTTTCCGGATGCGGCTCCCGGGTAATACGCCCTTCCAGGTTGTGGTCAAGAAGGTTGGGTGGCGGCCATCCTCCACGGAGTTGATTCGTGGGGCGCCGGCGGACACGATGGAGATCGATTTGATGGTGCCCGCCGAGCCCACGGAAGTGGAAGCGGTGAGTGTGACCGCGAAAGGCGAGGCGAACGCCAACGCGAAGTCGCTCGACGAGGCGAGGCGCCGCGGATGGAAGACCGTGATGCCTCAGGAGATAGAGGCGCATCGTGAGCAGGCGACGAATTTTCTTGACCTGATGCGTTCGACAGGCGCGCAGGGAGTGCTCCTGCCCGTGCAGCCCAACGACTGCGTGAAGTCCAACCGCACGCGGCGCTGCATGACCTTTATTGTCGACGGCGTTCCGGCGGGGAACAGTATCTATCTGAATCCGCGCGATGTCTATTTCTACTCGATACTGGCCGCGACAGAATCGGCTGTGATCTGGGGAGACAGGGCGCCCTGGGGAGCGATCGTGGTCGTGACACGCCAATACGGGGACAAGAAGAATCCCTGAGCGCATGAGTCGCAGATTCCGACGCACGTTCGCCGGACTCGCGCGGCCCTTTTGTTTGTCGCTGGCTCGGTTGGTTAGTCGGTGACTTTGTCCGGCAGGACAAAGCGGAGCGGATCGACCGGCTTTCCGTTGACATGCACCTCATAGTGCAGGTGCGGGCCGGTGGAGAGCCCCGAGTTGCCGATGGTCGCGATCGGCTGGCCGCGGGTCACGACTTGTCCGACGTGCACGAGAATGCGGGAGCAGTGCGCGAAGCGGGTGATGATGCCGCTGCCGTGGTCGATCTGGAAGGTGCGCCCGTAGCCCGGCTCGTTGGCCACCGAAATGACGCGACCGGCGGCCGGCGCAATGATCGGTGCGCCCATCGGCGCCGAGAGGTCGATGCCTTCGTGCGCGCGCGAGGCGTGCAGGATTGGGTGGAACCGGCTCTGGGTGAAATGGCTCGAGAGCCAGCCCGTGGTGGGCATGATGCTTGGCGTGTTGGCGAGCCGTTCGAAGTTGAGCGTGAGGGTGTCGTTGACGGCGCGGAAGTTGGCGGAGAGCGCGGTGGCGCGCTTGATCAGCCCTTCGACATCTGGGCGGTTCCCAAAGCCTAGGCGGCCCAGAAAGGGCTTCGGCCGCCCGTTTGCTGATCCCGGGGCGCCCGAGGATGGGGCAGGCACGTTGAGACCTACCAGCGCCCTTCCTGAGCTTCCCATGGCGGTGACTGCGCCGGCCACTGAGGAGTCGGTGTTGGAGTCAGCGGGAAAGCCGGCAAGCAGACGGATTTGCTGGTCACGGATACCGATTGTTGCCAGGGTATCGGACAGCGCCGTGATTCTGGTGTCGATGCCCTGAAGCTCGGCGCGGAGGCGTGCGTTCTCAGCGGCGAGGAGGCGGGCGCTGGGGGTGGCGTAGGGGGTGAAGAGGATCCCGACGGCACCGACAACGAGGAGCACGACCGTGATCAGCCCGCCGACGAGTAGTCGGCGGGCGCGCTGCCCGATGTGCAGGGTGCGGGTTCCGCCGGTACCGGGCGGGATGATCAGGATGGTCCAGCGCTTTTCGTCCATGTCCTTGTAACACTACGGGGGCTGATTCGGCTCGGCAAGCGGTGTGGCGTTCGGGGCCGAGCTTCCCCGCCGCGCGATTATGCCTTGGGCGGCTCGGGGCGGGGGAACATGCCGGTCCCCTTGGTGACCGTCCAGCCCGCGACCGACAGCTGTACGAGGTCGGCGAAGCGGGTGTCGTGCACCGATCCAGCGCCACCGATCTGGGTCCAGAGTTCTTGGGCCTTGGTGGGCATGAACGGTGCGAACCAGCTCGC
>JAPLKT010000138.1 GCA_026387895.1 Gemmatimonadota bacterium
GAGTGCCTCGGCGAACTCCTTCGCAGTACTGAACCGATCGGCTGGCAGCTTTGATAACGCACGCTCAACCGCCGCTTCCACGTGCACGGGCGAGGATTTGCGCAGCGTTGAAAGCAGCGCGGGATCTACAGTCATCAGCTTGGCCATGACCGCCTGCGCCGTCGTGCCAGTGTGCGGCGCCTCGCCGGCAATCATCTCGTAGGTGACCGCCGCAAGCGAGTAGATATCGCTGCGCGCGTCGATCGCGCGGTCGCCAGCTGCCTGCTCCGGGCTCATGTAGTGCGGCGTGCCGAGGCTCAGCCCCGTTTGTGTGACCCGCGCTCCACCGGCGTTCGACACGGCGAGTGCGATCCCGAAGTCGGCGACCACCGGCTGCCCGTCGTGGAGCAGAATGTTTTCTGGCTTCAGGTCGCGATGAATGACCCCGTGCCGGTGCGCATAGTCGAGTGCGCCGGCGATCGCGATGGCGAGACGAATGGCCTCGTCGATGGGGAGCTGTTTCTCGCGATCGAGGCGCGCACGCAACGTCTCGCCCGCGACGAACGGCATCACATAGAACAGGAGCCCGTCGGCCGCGCCCGAATCGAAGAGCGGCAGGAGGTTCGGATGCTGGAGATTGGCCGTAACCTTGATTTCGGAGAGGAAGCGCTCGACGCCGAGCACTGCACCGAGTTCGGGCTTCAGGACCTTGAGCGCGACCTGGCGGTCGTGCTTGAGATCGCGCGCGAGGTAGACGGTGGCCATCCCGCCCTCGCCCACGAGGCGATCGACGACGTAACGCCCGGTAAGTGCGGCGTTTAGCTGCTCAGTGGTGTGCATGCAGGACAAGTTCGCGTCACGCGCACGAGCTGTCCAGCAGATGGTACGCTAGCCGCGCACGAGCCGGGCACGAGCCGGGCACTAGCCGCGCACTAACCGCGCCCTAACCGCGCACTAGACCGTGGGGCCGGCGGCGCAGTGCGTGTCAAAGGCGCCCACGAGATCCACGGCGATCTCCTGCGCCGTCCGCCCCTCGATCTGCCAGCGCTCGAGCATGAACACCACCTTGCCGTCCTTGAACATGCCAATCTGCGGCGAGCTCGGCGCGTACCCGGCGAAATAGCCGCGGGCCTGGCGCGTCGCGTCAGCATCCTGGCCGGCAAAGACCGTGTAGGTATGGTCCGGCTTGGCCGTGTGTTGCATGGCAAAGGCGATCGCCGGGCGCGCATTGCGCGCGGCGCAGCCGCACACCGAGTTCACCACCACGAGAGCGGTGCCCTTCTGCTCCTTCAGCTTCGCATCTACATCAGCCGCCGTGCGCAACTCTTCCACGCCATGGCGCGTGAGTTCCTGCCGCATCGGGGTGACCATTCGTTCGTCGTACATCATCGGGTCTCGCTCCTTGGGATCAACGGGCTAACGTCAAAATTGCGGCCTGCGGTACCACGAGAAAACGTTCGGTCTCAAAGGTGATCTCGACGGCCGCTTTCCGGAAAAACAGCGCGTAGTCGCCCACGCGCGCCTGCATAGGAACATAACGGGTATCCTTGCTTCCCGAGATGCGCCACGGTTCCTCGAAGTGCTCCTCGACCGCTGGGAGTGGCGTCCCGGGACCGGTGGCAACGACCGTCCCGCCCTGGACCGCCTGATTGTCCACCGCAGTCGCGGGAAGATACAGGCCGACCTTCGATCGCTCGTCCCCCTCTTCAACTTTGATCAACACGCGGTCTCCCACGACCAGCAACTGCTTGTCGCCATTACTCATTCGTCAGTCTCCGTCGCGATTTACTTGATCAGGAACAACCGGTCCTGCCGACGGATCGCCCAACGCGGCTTACCGTCGGTACCCATCACCATATCCTCTTCCTGCGCCATGCGCACCGGCTGGCCACCCCACTCCGGCACGGGGGTCGTCGCCTGCAGCTCGATCGAGTACCACATGTTTGGGATGACCACCGCGTCGCCGCGGCCAGGAACGCCGTCCTGATAGTCCCACAGCCCAATCAACGGCCCGGCACCATGCCCATGGAGGCCGATGGGGTGCGAGTACATCGTCCCATCAAGCCCACGCGCGCGGGCGCGTTCCAGGATTGACCTTAGAATCTGGTTCCCCGTCCGCCCCGGCTTGATCTCCTCCATGGCGAGATCCTGCATGCCATTGGCGTTCGCGAGCGCCTTCTTGAGCCCCGCCGGCGCGTCAGTCTCGCCCGGGAGCAACACGTACGCCATGTGCTGGGTATCGGTGTTCAGGCGCGCCGCGGTGATCCCCACATCACAGTGCAACACATCGCCGCGCTGAATAATGGGGTCCTCTCCCAACGCTTCGCTCGTCACCCCTTTTCGCTGCACCTCGATACTCGGCTGGAACCAGGTCCCAAGCCCCTGATCGTTCACGCGCTGACGCCACCACCACACGAGATCGCTGGTGCGCGTCTTCCCGGGAGTAATCACACGCGCTGAGAACATCTCTTGCGTCATTGCCCACACCAGCGTCTGCATCTTGGCGTAGAACGCCTCCTCCTCCGGCAGTCGACTGGCAATCAACTCGAGCGGAAGTCCTTCGGCGTCCTTAAACTTTGCGGCCCAAGCCGCACCCAGCGCGGCGGTCATGCCGTCCAGTTCACCGCTCGAGAGGCCATCGGTGAAGGCAAAGGTCCGCGAGCGATCGATGCCAATCACTTTCGGAGTCCGCTCCTCGATCACCTGCTTGAGCGCATTCCACTGCTCGTCGCCCCACAGCTCCGCCTGGCCACCGCCAACCGCACCCGACGCAACGGCCTTGGTCGAGCGCCGTGCGGTGAACACCCCGCCCTGCGAGGTGCCACCCAAGGCAATGCGCTCCACGCACCGCGCGGCCGGCGCTTCCCCGCTCGCCGCGCACCGGTCGAAGAACACATAGATCGTGCGTCGACGCGCCGAAAATGTCTCGGGCGCCACAATCGCCGAGAACACGGGGTCCTCATTGTATTCGCGCATGGGCACGACCCACAGGTCCACGCCGTGCTTGCGCATCAGCGCTGGCAGGAAGCTGTCGAGCCGCTTCTGCAGCCACTGCTGCTGCATCGCAGCCTGTTCGCGCAGGGTGCCAAAGGGGCGTTCGGCCAAACGCGCGGACGCGCCCTGCGCCGCGACCATCGACGGCACAAGCAGCAGCGCACGGAACCAGCGAGTGGAGAAAATCATGGGTATCCTCGATCGGAAGGGCGAAATCATAGCTCAGGGTTCGCGAGCGGCTGGCACGAGTCGGCGCACGATGCGCACGACAACCGCCAGCACGAGGGTGAACAGCAGAATCCCTGCCACGCGCACAACCAGCACGCGCGTCGCGGTCGGGAGCCAATCGCTGAACTCAGCCATCTGCGCGCCGAGCGGTTCGAGCCCCAGTGTCGTGAGGGCGAGACTCACCACGATCTCGGTGCCAGACTCAAGCACCGCAAAGAGTGGTGCGCGCCACAACCAACTGCGAAGCGTGTAGTTCCCGATGTGCCAAGTGAGCATCAGGAAGAGGACGGTCATTCCTACGAGAAAGGTACCGCCGACCCAGAGGTAGCTGGCGGGCGCCCCGTGTGTGAAGGTGTACGAGCGCCAGAGGCGCAGCACGAGCCCGGTGACGAGCGCCATCTGCGGAAGCGACAGCGACAGGCGACGCAGTGCCGCCGGATCCTCCAGCTTCCACGCAATGCTGCGCCGCGGAAAAAACTCCGTCACTTCGCAATCACTCCCGCAAGGAAGCGGAGGCTCTCCCCCACATGCGCACGCCAGTACGGCCAATTGTGTGTTCCGGGCCACTCGTGGTATTGCACCGGAACACCGGAGCGCTCGGCGTCCCACCGAAACGCGCGGGACTGGTCAGCATAGGGATCGTCGACCCCGACGTCCGCAAAGAGCACAGGGATCTGCCCCTTGGCTGCAACGAGACGCTGCAGACGTCGTGCCGGGTCCCGCGACCACCAGCCCGTGCTGTCACGCCCGAAGACCTTCGGCACTGTCGCGAAGTTCTTAGCCCACGCGAGTTCTCCAAACGGTGCCTCGCCACTCGCGTAGCGCGGTGGCGCCTGGAACGGATGCGCGCCGGTGTACAGCGGCGACAGCACGCCCGAGTGAGACGCGGCGGCGGCGAAGACGGCAGGATAGCCCAGCGCTAGCACGAACGACCCGTAGCCACCCATCGAGAGCCCTGCAATCCCGCGGTGCGCGCGGTCCGCCTTCGTGCGGAATGTGCGGTCGCTCCACTGCACGAGATCGTGGGCGATATAGTCGTCGTAGTGGCCCCACGGCACGCAGAACGTGCTCGGATCCTCCTTCGAGTACTTCCCCGCCTTGCACTGGTCGACGGTGATCAGGACGTTCCAGGTGGTGTACCAGCTGTCGTCGCCGTCGGGCATCACCAGAATCATCTCGGGCGCACCCGTGGCCACGAGCGAATCCATGGCAAGCTGGATGCGCCCAAGCGTCGTCCAATTCGTCTCGTCGCCACCTACACCATGCAGATAATAGGCCACCGGATACCGGCGGTTCTGCTGTGTGTCGTACGATGGCGGGAGATAGACCACCACCGACTTCTTCCCGCCGAGCGCCTGCGACCAGAGGGTATCAGTCAGGACGCGGCCATGGGGCACATTTTCCGAGGCGCTCTGCGCCCCCACGCGCGCGACCGTGAGCAGTGCCCCTCCCACCAGGAGCGCACACCGGATCAGCCGACGCACGCGCACAGTGTTCACTTCACCGTCGCCATGCACTCAATCTCAAGCCGCGCATTCAACGCGAGCCCGCTCGTGCCGAAGGCGCTGCGTGCCGGAAACTTCCCGTTGGAGAAGAAGGTCTTGTACACCTCGTTCATTGCGTCCCACTCCTTCATGTCGGCCATGAACACGGTGCACTTCACCACGTGCTCCATGTCGCTCCCCGTCTTCTCGAGCACGTCCTTGATGTTCAACATGATCTGCTTGGTCTCGGCGGCAATCCCGCCCGGCACCACGCTCCCAGCAGCGCTCGGCCCCGTCCCCACCTGACCCGCGAGATACAGCATGTTGCCCACTCGCACGGCGGGCGAGAACGGACGCGTCGTGGGACCGTATGGCTGCAGAAATTCCGGCTTGGGCGCGGCCGCATTCTGTGACGAGGCGGCACGTGGTGTCACGCACAGCACGAGGGCGAACAGTACGAGAGAACGCGTCATGGCTCTGCTCCGAGTGGGGAGAGTTAGCGGATCATGTGGCCGAGACGACCCCAGCGGATGTCGGAGATAAACGACACCGGCCGATCGCTCGACTCCTGCGGCACGTACGAGTAGTACACAAACAGCGGACGACCGCGGACGTTCCCGCGCGGCACAAAGCCCCAGAAGCGGCTGTCCTTTGAGTCGTAGCGATTGTCCCCCATCATCCAGTAGTGCGTCGGCGGCACCACCAGTGGCCCCCAGGTATCGACCGAGTGCTGCTCCGGCGCCGAGCCGAAGCGGCTGTTCTTCAGACCAAGCGGTTTCTGCCAATCGAAGTTCGGCACGACCATCGAGCCGTCACCCGGCGTTTGGTCCGCCGAGGCAAATCCCTGTCGCTGTGCCTGTCCGTTGATGTACACCACGCCCTCGCGACCGTAAATCGTGTCGCCCGGCATGCCGATCAGGCGCTTCACAAGAATCGGCGTGGGATCATCGCCATTGTCTGCCTGATACGGCGACACAAACACCACCACGTCACCCCGCAACGGATCGGCGTAGCCCGGCAGGTTGATGTTGGTGTACGGAATGTTCGGACCAAAACGCAGTTTGTTCACGAACAGCCAGTCACCGATGAGCATCGTCGGAATCATGGATCCCGACGGAATCCGAAACGCCTCGACGAAGAAGGTGCGCAACACCAGAAAGAGCGCCACCGTCCCGGCGAGCGATTTGACGTGCTCCCAAACAGTACGACCGAAGTTTCCGGAGCTCGCGCTCTTTCCGCTGCGTGCAGTAGCGACGGTTCCCTTCTTTGCGGGTGCTTTTTTGGCCACGACGAGTATGAATGGCGGAGTGATGGAGCGCTCGCGACCCGTGCGACGCCAACGGCGCGCGCGATGCCACGCCCACGGAATCTGCCCTACGGAACGCTGTGGGAAAAGGTTCCACGCCCACGAACCAGAGGCAAGCGGGGCGCACCCCGAAGGATGCGCCCCGCTTGGACGACCGAGAAACCGGTCGGCTTACTTGACGTGCTTGGAAACTTCGGCCGTCATCTTGAACATGTTGATCTGCTTCCCGCCGAGCACTGCCTTGAGCTTCTCGTCCGGGTTGATCATGCGGCGGTTCTTCTGATCCTGGCAGCCGTTCTTCTTGATGTACGCCCAGAGCTTCTTGGTGAGCTCGGTGCGCGGCAGCGGGCTCGCGCCCACGATCTGCGCAAGCGCGGCGTCCGGCGTGACCGGCTTCATGAAAGCGGCGTTCGGCGTGCGCTTCGCAGCCTTCTTCACGACCTTCTTCGCGACTTTCTTCACGGCCTTCTTCGCGACCTTCTTTGCAGCCTTCTTCTTGGCAGCCATCGAGAATCTCCTCGAAAGGATGAAGTGATGCAACGCGTGCGATTCAATAACCACACGCTCCAACACCTCGAAAGTAATTGTTCCACCAGAGAGCGCAATAGGCAGTTTCCCTCGACCGCCTCTCTAAGAATCGCCGAAATCGCGAAAATCCTCCTCTAGCGCGCCTCGAGCGACTCCAATAAACGGAGCATTCGCACGTCCGCCGGGTCTGCAGAAATGTCCTCATCCACGACCTCCGACCGCTCCGATGGTGTCTCGAGAATGAGCGGAATCTCCTCTGAAAACGGGTCCGCGAGCAACCAACCGAAGCACGCCACACCAATGGCGCCCTCGCCGATCAGTGCGTGGCGATCCTTGTTCGATCCGAAGGGATGCTGACTGTCGTTCAGATGCAAGAATGCGGGACGCTCGCCAATCGTCGCAACGAACGATTCCAGCACCTCCCGCTGTGCCGCGGCAGAACTCGCGATGTCGTGACCGCTCGCAAAAAGGTGGCACGTATCAAGCCCGTAGCCGGTGCGATGCCGCAGGTTCTTCGGCACGCGCGCCAGCATGCGCGCGATCTCCGCGGCCGAACGACCCATCGTCCGTCCGGCCCCTGCGGTGTTCTCAATCAGCAGTCGCGTGCCGCTCGCGGTCTCGGGCACGAGCTCGAGCGCACGGGTAATGGCGTCGCCGACTTGATCGCAGGCGACATCAGGATCGCCATCGCCCGCCGACCCGGGATGAAAACAAAACCCACCCACACCGAGCGCGGTGCTGCGTTCGAGTTCCTTCGCTAACCCACTCGCCGCACGCGTCGCCTTCACCTCCTCCGGCGACGCGGTGTTCAGCACATACGCCCCGTGCACCAGCACATGCCGCGGCTGGATCCCCGCCGCGTCGAGCGCGGCCTGGAAGGCCGCCGCACGACTGGGCTTGATCGTGACCTTCTCGTTGTAATACGTCGGCGGCGCCGTAAAGAGCTGCATCGCGCGCGCACCGGCGCTCCCCGCGCGCTGCACGGCCTGTACGATGCCCCCCGCATCACTCGGGTGAACGCCGAGGAAGCGCGGGCTCACCGATGGCGTCACGACGGCCCCTCTGGAGTCAGCGGCGTGTTCGGATTGATGTCAATCATGCGCGCGCTCCCGAGATACTCCACGCTGCGCGGATTCTGGATCTGCCGCAACCGCCTCACCACCTCGGCAATCCGCCGCGCCTGCTCGGCAATCGTCACGAGCGCCTCCTGTGTCTCCCGCTCCGTGAGCATATCCTGCTCGATCAACGCGGCGTGCGACAGCAGCGCGGCCAATGGATTGTTGATTTCGTGCTGAAGCGCCAATGACGTCTCACCGATACCGGCCAGATAGCGCGCTTTCCCCAGTTCCTCCTCCGCCGTACGGCGCGCGGCCGACACCTCAATCTGGCGCTCCGCAATACGCAGCCGCGCCTGCACTCGGTTGGGGGTCACGGGCTTGGACATATAGTCGTCAGCCCCCGCGTCGAGGACCTCCGTGAGGTCTTCAGAGCTGGCACGCCCAGTCACAATCAAGATGAACGGCACGTCACCGCGCGCCGACGCGCGAATACGACGGCACAGTGCCAATCCGTCGAGACGCGGCATCTCCCAGTCGAGAATGATCATGGGGGCCGGAGCGGCGACATACGCCTGCCATGCGGCCTCCCCGTCGGCCGCCATCGCCGTGACGGTGTGTCCGGCCTGCGTAATGACGTGCGACAGCAGGACGCGCATGGTCGGATCGTCATCGGCGAGCAGGACATTCAGTGGCACGTCGGGATGTCTCGTCTTGCCGGTGGAGGAACATGCAAAGAACGCCGAACTCCGTGAAATCTGCCCAGTAGACTCTCCAAACGCGACCTCGGTCACGACGGCCTCCCCACTCTCCGCTGGCCCGTGGTTGACGGTATCTTTCAGGGGCAGCCCACCACGGTCCGCTCTCCCGCTCTCCCATTCGCACGGTACCCGCCATGTCCTCGACTCCCCATACCGGCGTCCGCCGGATTCCGCCCGCCGTCAACGAGCCGATCAAGTCGTACGCCCCCGGCTCCCCTGAACGCGCCGAGGTCAAAGCGCGCCTCGCGGCTATGGAAAAGGAGTGTCCGGAAATCCCGCTGGTCATCAACGGCAAGGAAATCCGCACCGGCGACATCGCCAAAGCCACCTCGCCGCACAAGCACGCCCACGTGACGGCAACCTGGCACAAGGCCACCACCGCCAACGTGCAGGCCGCCACCGAGGCCGCTACGGCCGCCCAGCGCGAATGGGGGAGCTGGACCTGGGAGGACCGCGCCGCGGTCTTCCTGCGCGCCGCTGACCTCCTCACCACCACCTGGCGCAGCACGATCAACGCCGCCACGATGCTGGGCCAGTCCAAAACCATCTTCCAGAGCGAAATCGACGCCGCCTGCGAGATGGCCGACTTCTGGCGCTTCAACGTACAGTTCGCCTCGGAGCTCATCGCCGAACAGCCGATCTCCGGCCCCGGCGTCTGGAATCAGACCGACTACCGCGGCCTCGAAGGGTTTGTCTACGCGGTGTCGCCATTCAACTTTACAGCCATCGGCGGCAACCTACCGACCGCCCCGGCGCTCATGGGCTCCACCGCCGTCTGGAAGCCGGCCGGAACGGCGATCCTCTCGGCGCACTACACCATGCAGCTCCTGCGTGAGGCCGGGCTCCCCGACGGCGTGATCAACTTCGTCCCCGGCGACGCCAACACCGTCAGCGACGTTGCGCTCAACAGCCGCGACTTGGCCGGCGTCCACTTCACCGGCAGCACCGCCGTCTTCAACTCGATGTGGAAGCGCATCGGCGCCGATGTCGGACGCTACAAGTCGTACCCGCGCATCGTCGGTGAGACGGGGGGCAAGGACTTCATCATCGCGCATCCGAGCGCCGAGGCAAGCGCGGTGGCCGTCGGCCTCGTGCGTGGCGCCTTTGAGTATCAGGGGCAGAAGTGCTCTGCCGCCAGCCGTTGTTATATCCCGAAGTCGCTCTGGCCGGCCGTGCGCGACCAAGCGCTCGCCATGATGCAGGACATCCGCATGGGCGATGTAAACGATTTCCGGAACTTCATGGGCGCCGTCATCGACAAAAAGGCCTTCGGTCGCATCAAGGGCTATCTCGACGACGCCAAGCAGAACGCCACGATCCTCGGCGGCGGTGGCTGCGACGATTCCAAGGGCTGGTTCGTGGAGCCGACCCTCATTCAGACGGAAAACCCGGGCTATCGCCTCCTCTGCGAGGAGATCTTTGGCCCAGTGCTCACCGCCTACGTGTACGACGATGCCAAGTGGAGCGAGACGCTCAAAATCGTCGACGAGACCTCGCCGTACGCCCTCACCGGCGCCGTCTTCGCCCAGGATCGCAACGCCGTGCACGAAGCGCATCACGCGCTCCGCAACGCCGCCGGCAACTTCTATGTGAACGACAAGTGCACCGGCGCCGTGGTAGGCCAGCAGCCGTTTGGCGGCGCCCGCGCCTCCGGCACCAACGACAAGGCGGGCTCCAAGCTCAACCTCGTCCGCTGGACCAGCGCCCGCACCATCAAGGAAACGTTCAATCCGCCGACGGACTACCGCTATCCCTTCATGGGGGCGGAGTGACCCGCGTTCGCTACGTCACGCTCGACGTCTTCACCGACCGCGCCTTCGGGGGAAATCAGCTCGCCGTCTTCCCCGACGCGCGCGAGATCCCGGAAGAGTTGCTGCTCACCATCACCCGTGAGTTCAACTTTTCCGAAACCACCTTCTGCTATCCGCCGAGCGATCCACGGTTCTCCTCCACGGTGCGCATTTTCACGCCGGGCTCTGAGGTTCCCTTTGCCGGGCACCCAACGGTGGGCACGGCGATCGCACTCGTGCAACTCGGCCTCGCTGGGACGCTGGACGGAGAATCGCAGTTGCTCCTGGACGAGAAGGTCGGTCCGATTCCGGTGACTGTGCGGGCGACGCCACATGGTGCGTACTTCGCGCAGTTCTCCGTGGCGCAGCTCCCAGAGTTTGGCACATCGGCGCCGTCGCGGGGCAAGCTCGCCGAAATCCTCCTGCTTGATCCTGAAGACATTTTGGGAGCGCCGATGGCACCCACCGGCGTGTCGTGCGGTCTCCCGTTCTTGATGGTGCCGCTCCGTTCTGTGGACGCGGTCGCTCGCGCCCGCGTGCGCATTGACGCGTGGGAGAGCACGCTCAAGGGGAGCTGGGCCTCGGAACTCTTTGTCTTTGCCAACGATCCGAGCGGTGGTGAGAACCACCTGCACGCTCGCTGCTTCGTTCCGGGCCTCAATGTGCCCGAGGACCCCGCGACGGGTTCTGCGAATGCCGGACTCGCGGGCTATCTCGCCAGCAAGAGCAAGATTCAGGACGGCACCCTGCGCTGGACGGTCGATCAGGGCGTCGAAATGGGGCGTCCGAGTCGTCTCGAGATTGAAGCCGACAAGGTCGCCGGCGCCATCACCGCCGTACGCGTCGGCGGTCACGCCGTGATGGTGTGCGAGGGGACCATCGCGATCTGAGGCGAGTGCCGCAGGTATCGCGCCCGTTGCCGGCTAGAATCGGGCCTCGAGATACAGATCCAATCGAGTTTGCTTCGCCGGATACATACCGCGCGACAGATCTACGCGAAACAGCCCGTCAAGAAAGCTGGCGCCAACACCGACGCCGCTCAGCGCACGTCCCTGCGCACTCCACGACCGACGATCCCCCGCCCATCCGGCATCGACAAACACAATGGGGCGTGCAATCGAGGTACTCGTCCCGAGCTCGGCGCGCGTCATCCAAAACGCATCACCGGCAGACGTGAGCGCGCTCTGCCCGCGAATCGTCTGCGAACCACCGAGATAGAACAGCCGCTGCGTCGGGACCGAACCCGCCGTCCAGCCACCACTCGTGGTGATCGCGCCGGCGAGCCGCCCCACACTCTTGGACACCGTGAGGTCTACGAGCCCACGGCCGTAACTCAGGTCGCCAGCCGCGCCCTCGAACCGTACGTCGCTCAGCAGACGCCAGCCCTTGGGATCAAGGCCCATCGACTTGTGCACCCGCACAGAGGCGCCATACTCCACCGCGCGCGTGGCAAGCGGATTCGCAATGAACCGCGTATCGTTCCCACCGCCGAACAGCGTCCACCGCGAGTTCACATCGGCGCCCCACTGCTGCTCCCCAAAGACGCGCCATTCGAGTTGCCCCCACCGTGGCGTCGTCCCCTTCACCTCGGCGCCCCAACTGCGATAGTACGCCCCTTCGTCGCGCGCATAGAGAAGTCCGCCCAGTGACGCGCCGAAATCGAGTGGGGTGCCCCAGTCGTTCATCGCGTCGAGCCTGCGGTAGACGCTCCCGCGGATGGTCGATCGGCCATTGCCGCGTGCGAGCCCCAACTCGGCGTTCAGCTGACGATCGGCGAACGCACCACGCACACCAAGCGACGCGGTGTAGCCTTGCCCGAGCACGCTTGAGGCGACGATGCCGGTGCCCAAGCCCTCCACGCGGTTGTAGCGGGTCTGCGACAGCCCGTACGCGAGCTGAATTTTTTGTGGCCCCCAGCCGGACTGCAAGCCAAGGCCCAGGGCCTTCACCAACAGGTCCCGATCCGACGATCCGAACACTTCCTCACCGGCATCGTAGATCGACGGCGGGAGGTCTGGGGAGTTCACGAGCTTCGTGCTGTCGCAGGGAATCTTCTCCATCACGTCCAGCGTCCCTTGATACCGGCGCACCTGCCGCGTGTACACGTCGCTGGTGGCGCACTCCTTGGCCTTGAGCGCCGCGAGTTCCTTCACGCGCGCCGCGCGCGCGATGCGCATGAGCGAGTCGCGCAACGCCATCGGCGTCTTGGCGGCATTCAGCGAGTCGCGGTACTGCACGAGACGCGTCGGGCCGCTCGCGATAATCGGGAGCGGCGCATCGAGCGTGTTGACCGATTCGTATTTGAACTTCTGTTCCATGGTGACGGGGATCCGAATGAATCCCGCCTGTGCGTTTCCCTCGAAGGCCTGCGAGCGTGGTAACCAGAACTTCTGGTTGTAGAGCCCGTACTCCATGGTGATCGCACTGACATCGACCTTCAGAGGCGAGAGGATCGCCTTCGCTAAGAACGCGACACCCGCATTGGGGGGTCCACCCCGGCCACGCCCACCGCGCCCATTCGTCGTCGTGGTATCGCCCGCCTCCACACGCGCCACGGAATCCGCCTTCCGGCGTTGCGTCTCGTCGTCAGCGAATGCCCACACATCTAACTGCTCACTGATGCGGTACACCGCACGCACGAGGTGGCCTGACTCTTCGTCGAACCAGAACGAACCGACGCTCAAGTTCCACTTTGGACTACGTGCCGCAATTTTGAGCTCGCGCAGCACGAGCTTCTTGCCGTCGGGCAGCCCCATCGTGACCGAGTCGCCGCTCGCATAGGTGTAATACGCCTCGGCGCCAGCCGCGATTGGATGCACGAACTCGCGTTCGTCCACATCGGACTGCACCAACCCGCCACCAATCCAGAGTTGCTCACGCCCCGGGTAATAGGGAACGGGCGACATTCCGCTCACATTTCCTACAACATTCCCCGCCCCACCCGCGATCGGTACGGCCGTGCGATCGCCCTTCAGCTCGACCACCGCGCCCTTGCCGCGCTCCCACCGCACGCGTGAGGCATCCTCGTGGCGCAAGGCGAGCCGATCGCGAGCGACCGCCTTCATGGCCATCCCGACACTGATGCGCTGATACGTGGTCGCGTCATAACTCGCGAGCAGCGAGTCTTGTGCGAGTCGCGTGGCGCGTGCGCGTAGGACCAGCGACTTCGCGGCGTCGTCTTTGTACGCTGAGGCGAGCATCGCCGGGGTGACCGGCACGCGACGGGGCTCGCGCGCCGGGCGGACGACCCCTGTTTCCTCACGGAGCATCCGTGCCTCGGTGCGAGCGGTCGCGCGCGCCTGACAGGCGGAGTCGCAGTTGGCGCGTACACTCACGCCAACGGAGGCTTGAAAGGCGAACAGAACGGGGAGCAGAGCAATCATCCGGGGGAGACTCGAGGTTTTGAGTGCGTAGTGAGTATACGCGCGTGGCGAGCCCGAAGTTTCGTTATTCTTCTTTCTATGATACCTACGTCCGCCGAGACCCGCGACATCCCGCTCGAAGAATTCCGCGCCCAGGCCCACAAGCTCGCTGACTGGATCGCGCGGTACCTCGAAGATCCCGCTCGTTATCCGGTGCTCCCGCCCCTCGTGCCGGGCGCCACCCGCGACAAGCTCCCGCCCGCCCCGCCGCAGCAGGGCGAGTCACTCGAAACCATCCTCACCGACTTCGAGAAGACGATTCTTCCAGGGCTCACGCACTGGAACCATCCGGGCTTTATGGCCTACTTCGCCAATAGCGCCACGGCCCCCGGGATCCTCGCCGAATTCCTAATGGCGGCGCTGAATGTGAACGGGATGCTGTGGCGGACGAGTCCCGCCGCCACGGAACTCGAAGGAGTCGTCACCGATTGGCTGCGCCAGCTGTTGGGACTCACCCCCGGCTGGTTCGGCATGGTGAACGATCTGGCGAGCACGAGCACGCTGTACGCGCTTGCCGCCGCGCGCGAGGCGGACGAATCACTCAACGTGCGCCGACTTGGCCTTGCTGGTCGCGATCTGCCGCGCATGCGCGTGTATTGCTCTGAATGGGCGCACAACAGCATCGACAAAGCGGCGATGACGCTCGGGCTTGGCTCGGAGAATGTGGTACGCGTGAAGGCCGACGCCGAGTTCCGCATGCGTCCTGAGTTGCTCGAGGCCGCGATCGCCGCGGACCGTGCGGCGGGCTACAAGCCCATCGCGATTGTGGCCACGGTGGGCACCACGAGTATGACCAGTGTGGATCCCGTGCCGGCGATTGCCGATATCGCGCAGCGCGAGCAGCTCTGGTTGCACGTTGATGGCGCGTACGGCGGTGTCGCCGGCGCCGTCCCCGAGTTGCGCCATTTGCTCGACGGCGTGGATCGTGCGGATTCGTTCGTTGTGAACCCGCATAAGTGGCTGTTCACGCCGATGGACTGTTCGGTGTTTTTTGTGCGGAAGCCGGCAGTGCTCAAGCGTGCGTTTAGTCTGATGGCCGCGTACCTAGAGACGGCGGAGCAGGATGTCGTGGTCAACTATATGGACTACGGCTATCAGCTGGGGCGTCGTTTCCGCTCGCTCAAACTGTGGATGGTGCTTCGTGCGTTCGGCGCCGAGGGGATTGCCACGCGGATTCGGCACCACTGCGCCTTGGCCTCGGAGTTCGCCGGATGGGTGCGCGGAGCGCCCAACTGGGAGGTTGCGGCCCCGCATCCGTTCAGCACTATTTGCTTCCGGCATGTCCTGCCCGGCGAGGGGGTGGAGGCGACCAACGCCCGCAACGCGCGCATTCTTGACCGGGTTAACGAAAGTGGAGATATCTTCATATCCCACACGATGTTAGGGCCTGTTTATGTGATCCGCGTTGCACTCGGAAACCTGGGGACCGAGGAGCGCCATATTCGGCGTGCGTGGGAGCTCTTGCAGCAGGGGGCGCTCGCCGGATAACAGCACTGTCAGGGTGCTGGGGCTAGCGGCAGCGCACGTGGGTGTATTTATTTTTGACGGTTGGATCCAGAGTAGGAGCGATACCGGCCCATGCTCTGGGCTAGTGCTGTAGGCAGTGCTTATGCTGGCTTATATCCCGCGGGAGAGTTTGTCATGATGCGTCGAATCGCGATTGCTGCGCTGGTGCTCAGTACCGCCGTGGCGTGCTCAAAGAGCACGGCACCGGTGCAAGCCGATGTCAGCCAGTTGCAGTTGGATGCGGTGAACCCGACGAACCTCACCTTCTCGGCGACGAACGGACTCCCCACGGAGCCGTTTCACGTGGCGGTTGGACTGACGGGCTCTAACGCGCAAGTCACGGGGGCGGTCTTTCCGGACTCGCTCAAGCTGACGACCAGCCAGAATAAGGCGATCACCGCGTTGCGCAGCACCTTCGAGACCGCCAACAAGACGGATCTACTCGCCCTCAATGCGATTTACGTTCAAGCGGCGGCCGCCAAGAAAGCGGGCAAGGCATCGGCAGACATTATTGCCATCCTGAATCTCTCCAAGCCAATCCTCGCCCGCCTGACCACGCGTCTCGAAGCGTTGCGCGTTGCCATTGCGGCGTTGCTCACCCCGACGCAGAAAGCGTGGATCGTGTCGCATACGGTGCTTGCGCCGCCGGCTGGCTGGGTTGGCCCCATTGGTATCGTGGCGACGAACCCGTAGGCGCGCGCGCTGAACAAAAAGGCCGCGACGATGTCGCGGCCTTTTTTTGTATTTTCCGCATCACCAAACGGACGGGCTGTTCACGCTCTGGCCTCACCTGCGAGGTCCGTGGTATCGTTCCCGTGACACACCATAACCCACTGCCGCACCCATGACCTGGCCCTGCACCCTCGAGACGGAGCGACTCCTCCTCCGCCCCATCACGCTCGATGATCTCGATTTCTTCGTCCGGATTCAGGCCGACCCTGAAGTCGCACGCTACATCTCCACTGGCGCACCCCGGTCGCGCGAGGAATCCGTACGCTACATCGAAAGCACCATCGCGACCTACGAACGCTACGGGCGCGGTCAGCTCGCGGTCGTGCGAAAGACCGACGGTGCACTCTTGGGCCGCTGCGGACTCGCTCGACTCGAATTGATGGCGACCCCAGACGGCCCCACGGCGCGCGCCGGCTGGCAAATGCTCGGCGGCACCCCACTCGGCGAACCGGACGAAATCGACGACGAACTCGGCTACACCTTCGACTGCGCCGCGTGGGGCGTCGGCTACGCGCGCGAAGCGTCGGCCGCCGTCTGGGCACATGCGCGCACCGTGCTCGGCGTGCGCCCCGTGTCGATGATTCACCCCGACAACGTGCGGTCGCTCGCACTCGCGCAGTCGTTCGGCGTGGAGTTTGTGGATTCCGTGTACTCGATGGGGCGGGTGTTTGATTTGTTCCGCTGGCCAGCACACGCGACGTAACGCAGTTCCGCCACACGTGCAGCGGTTCGCATAGACAGAGCGGGGCCCTCGCAACGCGAGGGCCCCGCTCTGTCTATCGAGTGCACCGAATCGCGTGCGATCAGTGCGCCGACTTCTTCCGTGCCTCCTTCGGCACCATGTACTCCTCGGTATTGGGACGCACCGGCACATCGAACAATCCGGTCAGCTTGATGCGCCAGTCATCGAGAATCTCATAGATCGTCGGAATCACGAGCAACGTGAGGAACGTGGACGTAATCACGCCGCCGATGATCGCGCGGCCAAGTGGCGCACGGAAGTCTGCCCCCTCACCGTTGCCGAGTGCCACCGGGATCATGCCCGCCACGAGCGCAAGCGTCGTCATCATGATCGGACGCAGACGAACGCGCCCGGCTTCGACGATCGCATCTTCGCGCCCGAGGCCGTTCTCCTGCCCCCACTTGGCAAAGTCGATCAACAGAATGGCGTTCTTCGCCACGATGCCCATCAACAGGATCACGCCAATCATGCTCATGATGTTGAGCGTGCCGCCCGTAAGAATCAGCGCAAGCACCACACCGATCAGCGAGAGCGGCAACGACACCATGATGGCGATCGGCTCCAAGAAGCTGCCGAACTGCATCACGAGAATCAGGTACATCAGCAGCACCGCCACACCCAGCGCGGCGAAGATCTTGCCGAACACTTCCTGCTGATCCTTCACCTCGCCACCGGCGGTAATGCGATATCCCGCCGGGAGTGCGAGTCCGGCGAGCGCCTTGCTGATGTCTTGGTTGACTTCGCCAATGGACCGCCCCTGCACGTTGGCCTCGACGACCACCACATTCTCACGATCCAAATGCGAGATAAGGGCCGGTCCAAGCCCGGAGGTGACGGTGGCAATCTGCCCGAGCGGCATCACACTGCGCCCGCCGCCGAGTCCGGCCACGACGATCGGCAAGCGCTGAATGTCAGATTGCTTGCTACGCGCATCGCTCGCGAGACGCACACGTACCTTGCGATTCTCGCCAGCGGGATCCACCCAGTCGCCGGCATCAACACCGGCGAACGCCGGCCGCAGCGCTTGGGCGACCTGTCCGACGGTCACGCCCATCGAGCCGGCGAGCTGACGATTCAAGTTGATCTCAAGCTCCGGCTTCTGTCCCTTGGTGCTCAGTGCGAGATCAACCACACTTGGCACTTTCGCCATGAGCTTCATCGCGCTATCGGCGAGCACACTCAATGTGCGCGCATCCTTGCCGCGCATTTCCACTTGAATCTGCTTGCGGGCGCCACCCATGCCGCCCGTGAAGATGAAGGCCTTGGCCCCACCAATCTTGGCGATCTGGTCACGCAGCATGCCGCCGAACTCCTGTTGCGACACCTTTCGCGTCGCCTTCGGGTTCATGCGGACGTACACGGTTCCCAAGTCCACGGCACCAATCGCGGCGCCGGGCTGCATTCCCGCGCTGCTCCCACCGACCGTCGCGAAAGTGTAGTTCACGAGATCCTTGTGGCCGAGCGCGAGGCGCGCGACTTCCATGGTCTTCATGCGTGTGTAGTCCAAGTTCGATCCCGGCGGCGTCTGCACCTGCATCGTCAGCTCGCTGCGATCGCTGTCCGGCACAAAGCCAAAGCCGCCGAACTTTACCTGCAGCCAAATCGCTGCTACAAACGTTACGGCCGCTAACGCCACCATGCTCCACCGATGCCGGAGCGCCCAGCGAATCACATGCGTGTACTTCTCGCTCATGCGATCGAACCAGGCATTGAACGCATCCAGCTGTCGCGTAATCCAACCGCGGTGCTCCCCTTCTACTTTCTCCGGATCCGGCCAGTACGCCGACAGCATCGGATCAAGCGAGAATGATACGAAGAGCGACACGAGCACGGCCATGGCAATCGTCAACGCAAATGGCTTGAACCACTGCCCGGCGGTGCCATACATAAAGCCAATCGGCACGAACACGGCGACGATCGAGAAGGTCGTGGCCGCGACGGCCATACCGATTTCATCGGTCCCCTCGTGCGAGGCGCGGAAGTGATCTTTTCCCATCTCGATGTGTCGCACGATGTTCTCGCGCACCACGATGGCATCGTCGATCAAAATACCAATCGCCAGCGAGAGACCGAGCAGCGACATCGTGTTGAGCGTGAAGCCAAAGGCGTACACGGCGATAAAGCTCGCCATCACCGACACCGGCAGCGCCAAGCCGGTGATGACGGTGGAACGCCAGGAGTTCAAGAATAGGAACACGACGAGCACCGTGAGGAGCGCGCCCTCGATGAGCGTCTCCTCCACGTTCTGCACCGAGCGTTCAACGCGGTCACCAGAATTTTGGACGACGTCGAGATGCACACCCGCGGGGAGCGCGGCCTTCAGCGCTGTGACTTTCGCCAAGACCTTGGCCGCGACCTGCGATGTGCTGTATCCCTTGGACTTCTTGATCATGATACCGACGGCATCGCTCTGTGCGCCGGTGCTGCTCTGGCCGTAAATAGCCGACGACCGCGCTTCGGCGGTTCCATCCTTGGCGGTTGCAATCTCGCCAAGTCGGATCGCACGTCCGCCGCGCTGGTCGACCACCAAGTTCATGAAATCGGCCGGCGTCTCGAGCTTGCCGCGCAATCGAATCGAACGCTCGTCGAGCGTGCCGCCGATCTTCCCGACCGGCACCGAGAGGTTCTGTTGCTGCAACGCGGCCACCAGCTGTGCCACACTGATCCCTGCGGCCTGCATGGCATCCGGGCGAATCTCCACGGTCAGCTCACGCTCAATTCCGCCCACCACGGTCGCCTCGGCGACACCGGCAATGCCGCGCAACTCCTTGGTGATCCCCGGATCGGCAATCCGCGTCAGACTCGGCGCGTCAAGCGTGGTGGAGTTCAGCGAGAGCTGCACAATGGGCTGATCGCCCGGATCGAAGCGCGAGAGCACCGGCTCCTTGATCTCAGGCGGGAGCTGGTCGCGCACTGAGCTGATCTTGTCGCGGATATCTTGCGAGGCCTGTTGAATGTCCTTCTCAAAGACGAAGGCCACCGTGATGTTCGCAAAGCCGTCCTGCGCGCTGCCGTTGATACGATCCACGCCGCTGATGCCGCTGATCGCTTCTTCCACGCGATCGAGCACTTCGCGCTCGACGACGTCCGGTGCCGCACCCGGATACGGGATGGCCACGTTGACGATCGGCTGCGCCACATCCGGAAACTCGTCCGTCTGCAACTGCGCCATGGAGAACACGCCGAACACCACGAGCGCCACCATCGAGACGACGGTAACAATCGGGCGCTTGATGGCAAAATCTGAAATGAACATGGTGATCCCCTAGTTCTTCGCGACGGGTTTGTCCGACGGCGCATTGACCTTCACCGGCGCACCAACGGTGATGCCCTGCGCGCGCCCAACGAGCACGGTGTCACCGCGCGCGAGCCCGGTCAGCACCTCGACGTTCTCGGTCTCGTCGTCACGCACGCCCAAGGTGATCTCGACCTTCTCCGCCTTCCCGCCCTTGAGGCGGAGCACCGACGGCTTGAGTCCGCGCTGGTCCACCGCGTTCATCGGGATAGCAAGTGCGGAGTGGCTGGTGCTCGCCACCCGGCCGGAGGCAAACAACCCTGCCACCAACCCGCTCCCGGCGTTCGGGATGCGCGCGTAGAGGCGCACCTGCTTGGTCTGCGGGTCGGCACTGGGATAGATATTGCTGATGGTGCCCACGAATGACTTACCGGGGTAGCCGGTAACCCCAAACTTGATGTTCGCCCCCAGGCGCACGGCGCCGAGTTGGTCCGCGGGCACGGAGCCTTCGAGGCGCATGGTGGAGGGATCGACAATCGTAAACATCGGTGCGCCGGGCGCGACAATGTCGCCGGCATTCACCTGCCGCTCGCTCACGATGCCATCATAGGGCGCCTTGAGTGTGGTGTTGTCGAGATTGCGCTGGGCGTTCGCCAGGCGAGCCTTCGCATCTTCCAGCGCGGCCTGTGCGGCCAGATTCCCGCGGCGCGCATTCTCCACCGCGTTCTCGGCGACGGCACCAGCGGCGAGGAGTCGTTCCGCACGGTCTTGGTCGCGCTTGGCGATATCGGCACCGAGCTGCGCCTGCGTCACACCGCTCTTGGCGCCGAGCATCGTCTCGCGCACCGCGTTGTCGTCCACGCGGGCGAGCGGCGTGTCCTTGCTCACGTGCGCACCGGGCTCTACGAGCACGGCGGTCACGCGTCCACTCACTTCGGCGCGAATCGCCGCGGTTTTGTCGGCCACGAGCGATCCAGAGATCGAGGGACCGCTCGTAATGGTCGTCTGCGCAACGAGTGCGACGAGCTCGGGTCCGATGATTTGCTCTGGAATCGCGCTGCTCGCAACGTCGGCTTTCTTGCCGCACGCGGCGAGTGCGCTCGTCGCGCCGAGCGCGAGTGTGAGCAGGGGCGCCCGCAGGGCGCGGATGGAGCGGGACTGCATTGGGGTATTCCTCTGTGAGTTAGTCATGGCGTTCGTCATTGTTAGCGCCGCACGGTGACGGGCAGATCCTTCAGGAAGGCCACGCGCAAGCGGGCGACTTCCAAGTCGCGCGCGGCGAGCACGCGGTTCAGCCGCGCCTGTTCGTACTGCGTGCGGCTCTGTAGCAGCTCCACCTGGGTGGAGATCCCTTCATTGAAACGCACCTCGGCAATCGCATAGGCGCGGCGTGCTTGCTCGTCGGTCCCCACGCTGCTCGCGTAGGATGCTTGCGCCTGCTCAAGCTGGAGAATCGCCGTGCGCGCGTCGAGCGCCGCGAGTTCACGCGACTGCTCAAAGGTCTGCTGCGCGTCAATCAAGTTCGCCTGAGCAATCGCCTGCGCGTCAATCAAGTTCGCCTGAGCAATCGCGCGGTCGGCCGTGAGCTTGCCGCCGGTGAAGACCGGCACCGACAACCCGAGCGAGATGGTCCAGTTCGGGTAGTACTGATTGAGTGCGAGCGGCAGGATGCCATTGGGGTACGCAAAACGCTGATACGCTGTCGACAGCTGTACGGAGGGCAAGCGGTTCATGTCGGCCGCTGCCAAAGCGAACTGTTGCGCTGTCACGTTGGCCGCCGCTTGGCGCACGGTGGCTCGGTGCGCGACGGCCGTGTCTGCTGAAGGTGCCGCGGCCGCAACACCTTCGTCGCGGATTGGCGTGGTGAGTGCGAGCGGCTTGTCGAGCGAGATGCCCAACAACTGGCGCATACGCATCATCGTGAGATCGTAGTTGCCGCGCGCTTGGATCAGCGCCGGACGCTGATTGTCACGCGCGACGCGTGCGCGCAGCAGATCGAACTCTGCTGCAGTTCCGACTTGCTTGCTGACGGTGGTCTGCGCGAGCGTGCGTTCGGCCTGGGCAAGGGTGCTGTCGGCGATGTCGACCAGCGCCTTGGCGGCGACGGCGTCGAAGTAGGCTTGTGCGATATCGAGATTCACTTGCGCGCGCGCCGCGTCGAGTCCGATATCGGCCGCGGTGCGTGCGGCAGAGGCACCCTGCGTCGCCGATTCCAGCTTGCCCGCGGTGTAGAGATTCTGCGTCAGCGACACGCCTAGTGTGGCCGTGTTCGGCGAGGCGAAGATCTTGGTGATGTCACCAAAGCCGCTCGTGCCGCCGCTGGAGCCAGAACCAGAGCCAGAGCTACTTCCCGCCGTGATCGCGGAGAACTGCGACTGCATCAAGCGCTGGTAGGCGAAGGTCCCGTTGATCTGCGGCAGGTACTGGGCGCGCGCCTGTTGCTGTTGTGCACCGGCACGCATCACGCCAGCCTGGGCGCTGTGCACCGTGTGGCTCGCCTTCTGTCCCATGGTGAGGGCGTCGGCGAGCGAGATGGCGGCGGCCGGCGTCGCCGCGGTTCCCTGCGCGACCGCTGCCAACGGGGCGGCAACGACGAGGAAGGCGATGCTGAGCGCGCGTCGCACGCGCGTGATCGTCCGCTTGCGATCGCTCGCCAGCTGCATCGCGGCGGAATCGTAGCCGAGCGAGAGCAGCGTGAGGCGTGCGTAGTTGGCTGGCGCAGCAGTGACGGGCTGCGGGAAGGCGTGTGGCATCATGTCGCGACCAAGCGCGTCGTGAAATATGGCGCTCATTAACATCGACGCCGCACTGATCACGTCAGCATCGGCGCGGACCGCACCCTGCTCGACCAGTCGCGTGAGATAATCACGCAGGTTCATCAGAGACTGCGCCGCCCCGTGCGTCATGCACTTGGGCATGGCGGGATTCACTTCGAACTCGGCCATCGCTTTGCGGATCATGCCGCGCATCGCCACCAGCGATTTCCGCATGTGCGCACTCCATGCGGTGAGCTCGGCGAGCGGATCCACTGGAATTTCGGGAAGCGCGGCGTCCGGATGGGTTGCTCCGGAGACCCGAAGCGCTTCGAGGAGCAGCGCGTTCTTGCTTCCGAACTGGCGGAAGAGGGTGACTTCGTTGACGCCGGCGGCCTCGGCGATTTTGCGCGTGGTGGCGCCGCGGAATCCGAGCTCGCCATACACGCGGGCAGCGGCGGTGAGGACGTGGGTGCGGGTTGGAACGGAAACGGACATGGTGGAACGCGCCTGCGCGCGGTGGTAGTGAAGCGGGGATGAAGCCGGTAGTGGATCCGGAGCCGACGCGTCGCGCGCCACATCCGGTCGTGCAAGTGATCACTTGCATTGTAAGCAAGTGAATACTTGCATTCAACGAGCGAATGCCGGAAAAAGTTTCGGGGGATCCCGTAGCGCCCCGTCGTGGGACCACGCATCTTGCGGCAGAGATGTTTGCTGTTCGCGTAGGGCCTCAGGCGCAGGCCATGGTCTTCGCTTTTGGTCCGATTTTCGTCCATCTACCCCATCGACTATGACCCGTCGATCCGCCGCCACCGTTGTCGCCATTACCTGCTGGACAGGGCTCGCCCTGCAGGCTGTGACCAGCGTCCTCCGATCCCAGCTCAACGGCACCTCGGTACTCCACGGCTTCTGGCTATTAGTCGGGTACTTCACGATCACCACGAACGTGATTGTGGCCGTGCTGTTCACGATTGTCGCGCGGTCCCGACCGGGGCGCATGACCGCATGGGCGAGTCGCCCCGGCGTGCTCTCGGCGACCACGATCCACATTCTTTTTGTCGGCGTTGCCTACTCCGTGCTCCTGCGCAGCACCTATCACCCGAAGGGACTCAGCATCGTTGCCGACGAACTCGTGCACGACGTGGTCCCGCTCCTCGTGCTGCTCTTCTGGTGGCAGTTCGTCCCAAAAGGAACGCTCGCCTTTAACCAGTTGATGACTTGGCTCGGCTACCCCGCACTGTTTCTCGTGTATTCGCTCGGGCGCGGTGCGGCTGAAGGCTGGTATCCGTACTTCTTCCTTGATGTCACCACGCTCGGCTACCCCGTGGTCGCCCAAGTCTCGGGCATGATTACCGCCGCGCTCGCCGTGATGAGCGCCATCTTGATTGCCGTCGACCGACGCCTGGTACCGTCTCGCACGTAGAGCGGCTTGCCGCCCACCGCTTCCTTTACGATCTTCGACAGAATCCGCTTACCCCACCGTCGATGCCAACCAGCCGCTTTTTCGCCGCTCGCGTGATGACCCGCGTCCTGGCGATCGTGCTCCTTGCCAGCACCATTGCTGGCACCGCTGTCGCTCAGGCGGACGACCCGCATTTGATTCCCACGCCGCGCGAAGTAGCAGCGGGGAAGTTCATGCCGCTCGCCGGGAGCATCGCCATCGCCACGGCGGCGAACGCCGAGGATCGGTTCGCGGCGAAGGACTTGGGCGAATCACTCCGCGAGCGCGGACTGAAGGTGAGTGGGGCGGCCGAGGGTGGATTTGTGATTCGCCTGCATCGCGCCTCGAGCGAGAGTGGCAAGGCGCTGCTTGCCAAGCACAATCAGACGCTGGGCGAGGCATCGTCCCCGGAGGGATACGTCGTGGTGACCTCGGCCACGAGTGCCGATGTTGTTGGCGCGACATCGGCCGGGGTGTTTTACGGTGTGCAGACGGTGAAGCAGCTGTTGCAGGGTTCGGCCAAGGCGCCCACCGTGTTCGCGACGGTGATTCGTGACTGGCCCGCGATGAAGTACCGCGGCATTCAGGATGATCTCTCGCGCGGTCCCGTCCCGACGCTCGACTTCCAAAAGAAGCAGATTCGGATTTTTGCCGCGTACAAGATGAACGTGTACTCGCCCTACTACGAGCACACGCTGGAGTACAAGAACAACCCGCTCATTGGTCCGCCTGGTGGCACGACGTCGCAGGCTGAGGTGAAGGAGTTAGTGGCGTACGCCGCACAGTACCATATCGACGTGATTCCGGAGCAGGAGGCCTTTGGCCACCTACATCATGTGCTGAAGTACGATCTCTACTCCGCGCTTGGCGAGAACGACCACGGGCATGTGCTAGCGCCGGGGGACCCGCAATCGGTGCCGCTGATCAAGAGCTGGTTTGAGGAGATCAACAGCATTTTCCCGTCGAAGTTCGTGCACATCGGCGCGGATGAAACGTTTGAGCTCGGCATGGGGCGCACGCGTGACGCCGTGAAGTCGCAGGGCATCGGCGCGGTGTATCTCGATTTCTTGAAGCAGGTGGAAGTGGCGTTGCGCCCGTCGGGAAAGAAGCTCCTCTTTTGGGGCGATGTGGCTGGGAACCATCCGGATCTCGTGAAGTCGCTCCCGCATTCGATGATTGCGGTGGGCTGGGACTATTGGACGTACAAGGGCTTCACGAACAAGATGAAGCCGTATCTCGACGCCGGGATGGAAGTGTGGGTTGCGCCGGGTGTCGCGAGCTGGAACCGGGTGTATCCCAACAACGACATCGCGCTGCGGAATATTCAGGGCTTTGTGCGTGAGGGGCAGCAGCTCGGTGCGACCGGAATGCTGAATACCACGTGGGATGACGATGGCGAGTCGATTTTCAATCAGACCTGGTACGGCATTCTCTTTGGCGCAGCGGCAAGCTGGCAGAAGGGAGAAGCGTCGATTGCTGAATTTGGCGCAAGCTTTGGTGTGCAGTTCCACGGCGATGCCACAGGCAAGCTGAACGAAGCGCAACGCAAGCTGACTGCCGCGCACGTGGCGATCGGTGCGGCGAAGGCTGGTGAGGGAAGCGACAACTTATTTTGGCTCGACCCGTTCACGGTGGACGGTCAGCTAGAGGCGGGGAAGCTTCGGCCGTACAACCGACAGTTGCGCATCGCGGCGGAGAGCGCGATGGTGCTCATTGCGCAGGCGCGCGAAGTGGCGCGTGATGCTGGCGGGCTGCGGAACGCCGATGCGATTGACGCCATGGAGATGGGCGCGCGACGCATGGACTTTATTGGAATGAAGTTCGAGCTCTCGGATGAGATTTCCAAGCTGTACACGCACGCGCTCGACACCGTGGCGGTCGGCGGGAATCCGACGCATGACTTGGGCGAGATTGCGAGCACGATCAACTCGCGCATGCAGGACCTGCGCGACGGCTACGTGCTGACCAAGGAGCTCTACGAGCGGTCCTGGCGCGAGGAGAACCGGCCGTACTGGCTGGGGAATGTCACCAACCGGTACGATCTGGCGGCGCAACTCTGGATTCAGCGGTTCGACAAACTTGGTCAGGCGCGGAACCAGTACAATCGGACCAAGAAGTTGCCGACGAACGAGGAGCAGGGGATTCCGCGGTGGGTGGGGGCGAAGGTGGTGCCGTAGGGTTTGATGGCCAATCGGGAACCTTGGAGTCCGGAGGGTTAGTTTTCAGGATATGACTCCCTGGGTCCTCCGCCTTCTCTTCGCCAATATCGGCGCCTACTTCGTTCAACTCACGATGCCGGCGCTCACAAACCAGCTCGCCTTCGTCCCGGCGCTCGCCTTCCGCGAACCGTGGACGATCGTGACCTACATGTTCCTGCACGGCGGCACGTCGCACATCCTCTTCAACATGCTGGGGCTCTACTTCTTTGGCCCTCGCGTGGAGTCCCGGATTGGGAGCACCCGCTTTGTGCAGCTGTACTTCGTGAGCGGGATCTTCGGTGCCCTACTCTCGATGGTGTTCGCCTTCCAGTCGCCGATGATTGGCGCATCAGGAGCAATCCTCGGCGTCACCTTCGCGTATGCGCGCTTCTGGCCGCGCGACAAGGTGCTGATCTGGGGGATTATCCCCGTGGAAGTGCGCTGGCTCGTCGTGTTTTATGTCGTGTCCTCGGTGTACAGCGGAATGAATGGGTCCCGCAGCGGCGTGGCGGACTTCGCGCACCTGGGCGGCCTGCTCGGCGCGTTCCTGTTCCTGCTGTGGGCGAATCTTGCACGTGGCGACCGGAAGTTCCGCGCGGCCGTCACGAGCCCCAAGGTGCCTGCTGAGCAACTCGCCGGATGGAACCGCGTCGACGTCTCGCGCGTGCACGAACTCAACCGCGACGAAGTCAATCGGATCCTCGACAAGATCAGCGCCACCGGAATCGGGAGTCTGACGCCGCAGGAGAAGTTGTTCTTGTCGAACTTCGTCCCCATGGACGACCGCAAGCCGATGGCCTGACGCGAGTGCTCGCATGATTACGGGACATCTCGCACTCGCCTACGGCGCCGGCGTAAAGCTCAGAGAAAATCGGTTGCTGTGGTTGTTCGGTGCCACCCTGGCGCCAGACATCGTCGACGTCGCGCTCGCACTCGCGAACGTGTGCAGTCCGTACGGTCTGTATTCACATTCGATCCCCGCGCTCGCACTCGAAGCGCCGCTCGCGGCAGCAATCTGCTGGGCCGTGACACGGGATCGTCGCGTCGCAATCGCCGCCGCGCTCCTCATCGCACTCCATCTCCCGCTCGACCTCGTGACGAGCACCAAAGTCGTCTGGCCAGGAGCTCGACCCTTCGGCGCTGGTTTCTATCAATACCCACTCGTAGATGTTGCGATCGAGCTCCCGCTGGTTCTGGCGGCGTGGTGGTACGCGCGAAAGCGCATGTCAGATTCCGGTATTTGGCTTCAGAAGACAGCAATTGTCGCGTTTGTGGCGCTACAGTGTGCTTTAAATGTCTCGAAATTGGTTGATTTTAAGCCGCCGATTACATCCCAGAGCGACGCCTGCCGCGCCAGCTATCAGTATCGCTGAACGCTGGCGGTTTTTAGCACCACCCTGAGCATCCCCGCCCCGGCGCGCGTAGTCTTGCGTCGGCCCACCACCAGCTCTGGAGATTCCCCGGTGACCCACCCCCCTCGCTCCTTCCACTCCGCGATCCTGCGCGTCGGCATGCTGCTGCTGATCGCGGGGTCGCCGCTCGTGGCGCAGTCCAGCGGCCGCGCCTTCACTCCCGAAGACTGGTACAAGATCCAGCGGGTCGGTGCCGGGGTGCTCTCGCCCGACGGGAACACCCTCGCCTTCACCGTCACCACGGTGCTCGAGGACAAAGATCTGCGCCACACGGAAGTGTGGATTCAGCCGGTTGCTGGTGGCGCCGCGCGTCGCATGACGGCGCCCGCCTTTGAAAGCACCGCGCCACGCTGGTCGGACGATAGCAAGACGCTCAACTTCACCTCGCAGCGCCCGGGAAGCCGCGGCACTTCGTGGGCCGTAAAAATGGATGAAGGGGGCGAAGCCTTCGCCGTCGAGGGCGCCGCTGCTGGCGCTGCGGGCGCTGCGGGTCGCGGCGGTGCGGGTGGTGGACGGGGTGGCTTCGGTGGCGGAAACGCCGCCGCGCAGCCGGCCGACAAGAGCTTCTCGATCTTCGCCGGCAACGCTCCGGCCGGCGGCGGTCGTGGTGCAGGCGGCGGACGGGGTGGACGTGGCGGCGCCGCTGCTGGCGCCGCTGGTTCCGATGCCGCCGCCGACCCAACCGCCATCCCAGGCGCCGATCCCTACGCTAAGATGGGCCCGCTCGCGCGCCCACCGCAGGGCTCGATCACGAAGCCGGTGAACCCGATCCGATTCGACGGGCGTCATTTCACCGACGAACGCACCCGCTCCAACGACGGCGGATTCCTGCCGAGCACCGGTCGTGGCAACGCGGGCGCGGCGGATCCGATTGCAGCGGCTGGTGGTGGACGTGGTGGACGCGGTTCCTTCCTCCCGCCCGCCGGCACGGCGCCAGTCCAGCTCTTCATACAGCATGGCACGGGTGAGCGCAAAGCGATCACCGCGACCACCTACACGCACGCCGCGCCGAGTGTGTCGCCGGACGGCAAGTACGTGGTGTTCACCGCCGACAAGAACCTCCGCTCTGATTCGCTGGTCGCGCGCGAGCGCGACTCCGTGGCCAAGCTTCCGCCGAACCATGTGCGCGACGACGCGGACCGTAACGACACGGACCTCTACATTCTCCCGATCGCCGCGTGCGAAGCGGGTGATGCCGCCGCCTGCAAGCCGAAGAAGATCGACTACTTCGGCACCGAGACCAACATCATCTGGTCGGCCGACAGCAAGCAGTTCGCCTTTGTGGGTCGTCCGGGACAGTTCAGCAGCTCGCGCCTCTACCTCTCCTCGGCCGACGGCGGCAAGCCGGTCGACATCCTGGGCTCGTGGAAGTTCGAGCCGGGCCAGATCGAGTGGTTCAAGGACGGCAAGATCCGCATGATCACCACCACCGGCGGCGCCGCAGGCCTCTGGCAGGTGGATCCCGCGACCAAGCAGGTCACGGCAATCCTCGGCGGGCGTCGCGTGGTGGCTGACATTGTTGTCGACAAGGCGCAGAGCAAGATCGTGTACACGTCGAGCGACGTGTCGCACTTGCCGGAGTACTATGTGTCCGACATCAATGGGCAGAACGAACGTCGCCTGACGAGCTTCAACGACGCGCTGCAGAAGGAAGTTGCCTTCTCGGACGCCGAGCGGATTGTGTACAAGTCGGTGGACAATCTCGAGATCGAAGGGTGGCTGCTGAAACCCTATGGGTATCAGCCCGGCAAGAAGTATCCCGTGGTGTTGTACATCCATGGCGGCCCGCACTCGCAGTACAACGAAGCCTGGTTCGACGAGTTCCAGAGCTTGGCGGGCGGTGGCGTGTTTGTGCTCTACACGAATCCGCGCGGCTCGAGCGGCACGAATGGCGCGTTCACGAATGCGAGCCGCGGTGATTGGGGAGGGAAGGACTACATCGATCTCATGAAGGCGGTGGACATTGCCGCTGCGCGCGCTGATGTGGATTCCACCAAGATGGGCGTGACCGGTGGCTCGTACGGCGGCTTCATGACCGCGTGGGTCACGACCAAGACCAACCGCTTCAAGGCCGCCGAGACGGACCGCATGATCTCCGACTGGACCTACTGGTGGGGCGCGTCGGACGTGCAGAGCCTGACCAACGGCGAGTTCTTTGGCCGTCCGTGGGAAAATCAGGCGATGTACGACACGCTTTCACCGATCCGCTATGTGAAGAATGTGAAGACGCCGACGCTGCTCGTGCAGAGCGAAGACGATTTCCGCACCCCGATGGGGAACGCCGATCTCTGGTACATGGCGCTCAAGGCGCAGGGCGTTCCGGCGGAGTTCGTGCGGTACCCGCGTTCGACGCACGAGCTTTCGCGTTCCGGTGAGCCCTGGCTGCTGGTCGACCGGCTCGGTCGGATCCGGCAGTGGTTTGACTACTGGCTCGTGAAGGGCGGTCCGGCGAAGTAGTGGCCCTGTAGTATCCGGCTCGCGGCGTAGCGGATCCGGCTCGGTTTCAGGTAGATTATCGCTATGCGCGACACTACCGAAGAAGCCGAACTGGTGCGTCTCGCCGCGATCCGGCGGTTGGCTCCGGCCGAACGACTGCGACAAGCGTTCGAGCTGAGTGAATCGATGCGGTTGCTGACGCTGGCGGGCCTTCGCCAGCGTCACCCGGAGCTCTCGGAGCGTGCGCTCATTGAGAAGATGATCGGCGTCCGCTACGAGCCGCGCGCCTCGTAGCGGTGATCACGCCCCCGCTTCTCCGTTCAGTCATGCTTTTGCTCGAAGCGGCTGGGATCCCCTGCATGCTGACCGGCTCGATGGCGGCGGCCCACCACGGTGCCGGCAGAGCGACGATGGATGTGGATCTCGTCATCGATGCGACAGCCGAACAACTCCACGCCTTCGTCGAGTCGCTCGCTAGCACGGATGCCTACGTCTCGTCGGAGGCAGCGCAGGAGGCGCTAGCCCACGAATCGATGTTCAACGTGATTGATGCGGCCACCGGCTGGAAGGTCGATCTCATCATCCGGAAATCGCGATTATTTAGTCGGGCCGAGTTTGCGCGACGCGTTCCGTTGGAATTCGATGGCCAGCGACTTTCGGTCGCGACTGTCGAGGACGTGATCCTCTCGAAGCTCGAATGGGCGAAGGGCGGCGGTTCGGCGCGTCAGATCGAAGATGTGAGCGCGCTGATCCGTGTGGCCGACAGCTTGGATCAGGCATATCTTGATCGCTGGATCATCGACCTCCAGCTCGCCGCGCAGTGGCGAGCGGCCCAAGATGCAGTACCCTCCCCCTGAAGTTCCCGTGAAATCAGGATCCCCAAGTTCTCCTCTACCCTCGCGGTCGATAATGCGCCTTCGAACAACTCTTTTTTCAGCTCTGCTTTCGGTCGCCACGGCCGGTGCCTTGGCCGCCCAGCAGCTCGACTCCGCCTCGCTCCAGCATTTCCGCTGGCGCAGCATCGGCCCCGCCAACTTCCAAGGCCGCGTGACCGACATCGCCGGAATCCCTTGGCCGTCGCGCACGTTCTATGTGAGCACTGCTGCGGGCGGTGTGTTCAAGACCACGAACGCGGGCACGACCTTCCGCGCGGTGCTCGAGAATGAGCGCGTCGCATCAGGTGGACAGATTGCGATCGCGCCGAGTGATACGAATACGGTGTACTTCGGGACGGGCGAGCCCAACGCGCGCAATACGATTTCCCCAGGAGGCGGGCTGTTTAAGTCCACCGACGGCGGCAAGTCGTGGAAGATGATGGGGCTGCAAGAGACACAGCAAATCGGCCGCATTGTTGTGCATCCCAAGGATCCGAACACGGTGTATGTGGCTGCGCTCGGACATGTGTGGGGGCCGAACCCAGAGCGTGGGCTGTACAAGACCACCGACGGCGGCATCACCTGGAAACTGATGAAGTTCATCAGCAACAAGGCGGGCTTTGTGGATGTTGCGCTCGACCCGCGCGACCCGAATGTCGTGTGGGCCTCAAGCTATGAGCGGGTGCGTGGTCCATACTTCCTGAACTCAGGCGGCCCAGGCTCGGCGCTCTGGAAGAGCACCGACGCCGGCGCGACGTGGACCGAAGTGAAGGGGAGCGGTTTCCCAGAAACGATGAAGGGGCGCATTGGCATTGCGATCTCGGCGTCGAATGCGGATGTGATGTACACGCTTGTTGAGGCGGACACGGCCGCCAACGCGAAGAAGGACGCGAAGGTCAAGGCGCAGAAGTCCCCCAGTGGCTTGTATCGCTCGGCGGACGGCGGCAAGAGCTGGACCAAAATGAACGACGAAGACACCCGTCCGTTCTACTACTCGCAGGTGCGCGTGCACCCGACGAATCCGGATCGCGTGTACTGGAGCAGCACACCCGTCAAGTTTTCGGACGACGGCGGCAAGACGGCGAAGAATGCGACGAACGACGTGCACGTCGATCATCACGCGATGTGGATCGATCCTAAGGATCCGAGCCATTTGATTGTTGGTGATGACGGCGGCATTGCGCAGAGCTGGGACGGCGGTGGCAACTACGACTCGATGAACCAGCTCGCGATTGGGCAGTTCTATTCGGTGAGCTTCGACATGTCGGTGCCGTACAACGTGTGCTCCGGCGCGCAAGACAACGGCAGCTGGTGCGGCCCGAGCAAGCGGAAGGCTGGCCCGATCACCAACTCGATGTGGTTCACGTACAACGGCGGCGACGGCTTTGTCACCGCGATGGATCCGACGAACTCTGATGTCATTTTCGGAGAGTCGCAGGGGGGCGCGATCGGCCGCTACGTGATCAGCACCGGTGAGCGCACCGCGCTGCAAAAGCCGGCGTGGCGCAACAAGTATCTCCAGTGGGAGGACTCGATCGTTGTGGATCGGCCCGACACGACCAAGCCGATGAACAAGGAACAGAAGGCGCGGCAGGATGCACTCAAGGGGTCGCAGAAGCGCGACTCGATCGACATGGACATCCGCTGGAACTGGAACACGCCGTACTTCATCTCGCACCACAACCCGCAGACGATGTACTTTGGGTCGAACCGCGTGTTGAAGAGCACCAAGGCGGGCGACGACATGTTCTTTATTTCGCCGGACCTCTCGTACCGCGACACGACCAAGATTCGCATCTCGATGCAGACGACCGGTGGCATCACGACGGATGCGACCGGCGCCGAGACGTATGCGACGATCGTGACGTTGAACGAGTCGCCGATGAAGGCCGGGTATCTCGTGGCCGGCACCGACGATGGCCGTGTGTGGGTAACGAAGAACGACGGCGGCGCGTGGGAAGAGCTCACGAGCCACTTCAAGGGTGTGCCGGCCGGGACGTATGTGTCGCGCGCTGAACTCTCGCACTTCGACGAGAGCACCTTCTGGGTGACGTTCGACAATCACCGCAACAACGACTTCACGCCGTATGTGTACGCGACCTATGACGGCGGCAAGACGTTCACGAGCATCGTGAACAATCTGCCCACGGGGAGCGCCGACTTCGTGCATGTGATTCGCGAAGACACCAAGAACCCGAACCTGCTGTTCGTGGGCACCGACTTGGGTGCCTATGTGTCGCTCAACAAGGGGAAGACGTGGCAGAAGTTCATGGTTGGGCTGCCATCGACGCCGGTGCACGATCTGCAGATCCACCCGCGCGACGGCGAGCTCATTGCCGCGACGCATGGTCGCTCGATCTGGATCGTCGATATTGCCGCACTGCAGCAGATGGACGAGAAGACGTTGGCCGCGAGTGCAACGCTCTTCAAGAGCCCCGTACAGTATCAGTGGGGCGAGAAGGCGTACAACGGCGAGAGCAGCGGTCACAAGCTGTTCGTGGGGCAGAGCCCGCAGTACGGTGGTGCGATTTATTATCGCCTCAACGCAGCCGCCGCCGCGCCGGTGAAGGTGATTATTCAGGACGTGTCGGGCGACACGCTGACTACGCTGAGTGGCCCGCGGACCGCGGGGATCAGCCGTGTGGTGTGGAACTACCGTGGTAAGGCGCCGAAGAGTGAGCCGCTCTCGCCCGCGGCGCTCCGCGACTCGGTGGTGCAGGCGCGCAAGGTGATTGCGACGCTGGATTCGCTCGAGAAGGAGAACGCGATGCCAAAGGCGATGCTCGATCAGGTGCGCGCGGCGCTCAAGGGTCCCGAGGGGATCATGGGCTTTGCTACGCAGATGATGGGCGCCTTCGCGGGTGGTGGTGCAGGTGGTGGTGCGGGTGGACGCGCTGGTGGTCCGTCGGTGTGGAACGAGCGTCCTGGCGAGTCGGCCGCGGGTCGTGCGGGTGGTCCGCCAGCTGGAGCGCCCGCCGGAGCGCCTGCTGGTGAAGGTGCGCCAGCGGCCGCACCGCCGGACCAGAATCAGCTGATGACGTTGTTCCGGACGCTTGCGGGACGCGGCGGCGCGGGTGCCTTTGGTGGTCTGCGTGGGGCGAGCTCTGTTGCCGCTGGCGATTACCTCGTGAGCATCGTCGTTGACGGCAAGACGTACAAGCAGGTGATGCGCGTTGAGCGGGCGAACGGCACAGGCGGCAGTGGGTCGCCATTCCAGGACGACGATCGGTAACCGTCGCGCCGTGTGAAGCATTGTGTATCAATCGCCCGGCGTGGACGAATCGTCCGCGCCGGGCGATTGCCATTTGGCAAGAGTGGCGGCATCCCCATCCGTCGATTTCTATTCCTCATACCATGTCACGCGCATTCCTGAGAGACGACGCCGAAGGCGAAATGCCACGGCGTTTCTATGACCTCCCCGAGCGGGACGACCCCCGCTACGACCAAGCCGCCGCTCGCGCGCTGCTTGAAGCGGCGCGCGTCAACGAGACGCAACTCGCCGAACGTGCCACCGGCTACTACTGGGGCGAACCCAAGCTGAAGGGGTTCGTCGAGGCGATCCGGGTGGAAGCGGAGAAGTCCGGCGATGACCGACTCGAACAGGTCGCGCGGCGGTTCCTAACCTGAGCATCGGCTGGTAGTCGCACCGCACCGCGCGAGTGCCGCGCCGTCGGACCTGTACCGCATACGATACACCGTCGAACGCCCAGTCGACGGGAGGGTGTGCGCTATGCGTGGGGGGGGGTCTGCGTTGCTCGAATGTCACCGCGACCGCATCATTAAGGGAGCGCGATGCCGCGCCCGTCCCTGTCCCCTACCCGGCCCCGTCCCTGTGCGCCTTCCATTTCTGCGCTCCGTTCTCGCCTTCGTCGGCCTCCTGACGCTCTCTGCAGCGGCCGTCGCACAATCCCCGGTCGATCCGACCGCCGCCATGCATTGGCGCCAGATCGGCCCGACGCGCGCTGGTCGCGCGCGCGCGGTCGCTGGTGTGCCAAGTCAGCCGAACGTGGCGTACATCGGCTTCGATAATGGCGGCGTCTGGCGTTCCACCGACTACGGCGCAAACTGGGTGCCGATTTTTGACGGGCAGCCCACCGGCTCGATCGGCGCGATCGCCGTGGCGCCGTCGAATCCGAACATCATCTATGTCGGCACGGGCGCGGGGATCATTCGCCCCGATCTCGCGGTGGGTGACGGCGTGTACAAGTCGATCGACGCCGGCAAGACGTGGACGCACCTCGGCCTGTTCGATACGCAGATGATTGCGAACATCGATGTGGACCCGAAGGATCCGAACCGTCTGTTTGTTGCGGCGCTCGGTCATCCGTACGGCCCCAACAGCGAGCGCGGTGTGTTCCGCTCGACGGACGGCGGCAAGACATTCCAGAAGGTGCTGTATCAGGACGAATACACCAGCGCGAACGATGTGCGCATTGATCCGTCGAACCCGAACACCGTATACGCCGCGCTGTGGGAGCAGCAGCAGAGCTTCATCGAAGGGCAAGGCTTTGGCGGCGCCGGCAAGGGGATTTTCAAGTCCGTAGACGGCGGCACCACGTGGAAGCATCTCACGGACGGCCTGCCCTCGGTGATTGAGGCCAACTTGGCGCTCGCGCCGAGTGCTCCTGGGACGGTGTATGCGATGGTTGCCGGTGCGGCCACCGCCGGTGCCGGTGGACGAGGTGGCGCAGGCGGCGGCACGGTGGGGTTCTATAAGAGCGTCGACGGCGGCGAGCACTGGAAGCTGGCGGCGGTAGAGGCCGGATCGACGCGCACGCCGGACAATCGTCCGCTCGTGCGCATTGGCGGAGGCGATTTGCCGACGATCACTGTTGACCCAAAGAACGAGAAGGTGATCTACAGCTCGAGCACCGTGTTTTGGCGGACGGAAGATGGGGGGATCACCTGGAGCGCGGTGCGCGGCGCGCCCGGCGGTGACGATTATCAGAAGTCGTGGGTGAACCCGAACGATCCGAACATTTTGATCGTGGTCGCGGATCAGGGCGGTGTGGTGTCGGGGAACCGCGGCAAGTCGTGGAGCAATTGGTATAACCAGCCCACGGCCGCGATGTACCACGTGAGCACCGACATGAGTTTCCCGTATCGTGTGTGTGGTGGCCAGCAGGATTCTGGATCGGCGTGCGTGGACAGCCGCTCGATGGATGGTGAGATCACCTTCCATGATTGGCACCCCGTGAACATTCAGGAGTACGGTGTGGCAGCCGCGGATCCCAAGGATCCCGACATGGTGTTCGGCAGCCAGCGCACCGGTGTGTCGCTCTACAATCGCAAAACTGGACAGACGTCGGCCGTTGGTCCCGATGCCTCGCAGCGCGGCACGGAGTTCGGCCGCAATGTCCGCACCATGCCGATCGAGTGGTCGCCGGTGGATCACAACACGATGTTCTATGCGTCGAATGTCGTGTGGAAGAGCACCGATCGCGCGCATAGCTGGACGCGCATTAGCGGCGACTTGACCCGCGGCGCGACGTGGGGGGTTCCGACGACGGCTGGTAAGTATGCGTCGAGTGTCACACCAAACGCGGCCGGTGCAATCACCGCGATGTCGCTTTCGAGCAAGAACATTGGGATCATCTGGACCGGCACCGACGACGGCACGATTTCGGTGACGACCGATGGCGGCGCTAAGTGGAGCAATGTGACGCCGGCCGGCATCAAGCCGTGGACCCGCATATTCAACATCGAAGCTGGGCACTTTGATACGCAGACCGCCTATGCCGCGGCGAACACGCTGCGCATTGACGATCTCAACCCACACTTCTTCCGCACGCACGATGGCGGCAAGACGTGGACGGAGATCAACAGCGGGATTGCTGGTGGTGCGGTGGCCAACTCGATCCGTGAAGACCCGCGCAAGAAGGGGCTGCTCTACGCCGCCACCGACCTGCAGGTCTGGGTGAGCTTCGACGATGGCGATCACTGGCAGTCGCTCAAGGTCGACATGCCGTCGATCTCGGTGCGCGACATCCAGGTGAAGG
>JAPLKT010000029.1 GCA_026387895.1 Gemmatimonadota bacterium
AGTCTATTTTCTAGGGCCGCTCCCGACCGTCCTCTGGGACCGTCCTCTGGGACCATGAATATTGGGCGCGAGGGAGAAGTGGCCGTATTCCTCCGGGATTTCCCTGGTCCCGCACTGGAGCGAAGTGCTGTTACCTGCTACATTTACGGTGTATCCGCGAGCCGTTCACCGAGTGGCGGGGAACGGCTCGACTCTTACCCGAAAAGTGCAGAATGGCTGACGCCGAACGCACGAAATCCCTCAAGCACGACGAGTCTCGACTCGCCGAGCTGCGGAGGTTTCTTTGACCTGGATGGCAAGCGGGCGGCGCTGAACAGCGCCGAGGCCGAAATGGCCGGCGGTGACTTCTGGAATAATCAAGATCGGGCGAAGGTCGTGGTCTCGAGCGTCAAAGCGCTCAAGGCGTGGATTGAGCCCTTCGATCGGTTGTGGAGCCGGATTGAGAGCGCGCAGGAGATGGATGCGTTGCTCGAGGGCGACCCAGATGCTGAGATGATTGCCGAGCTGGAGCGCGAGACGGTCGCGATTCGCGAGGAAGTCGACGGTTTCAAGGTGAAGTCGCTACTGCAGGCTCCGGACGACTGGCGCGACGCGCAGATTGAAATCGCGGCCGGCGCTGGCGGCACTGAGGCGCAGGACTGGGCGCAGATGCTCATGCGGATGTACACGAGGTGGGCCGAGCGTCGCGGTTTCACGGTCGAGATTCTCGATATCAGCGAAGGGGAAGAGGCCGGAATCAAAGGCGCGTCGCTCGAGATTAAGGGGCTCTATGCGTATGGGTTCCTGCGTCCCGAGGCCGGTGTGCATCGTTTGGTGCGGATCTCGCCCTTTGACTCCCAGGCCCGTCGGCATACGAGCTTTGCGTCGATTTTCATCTATCCTGTGGTGGATAACGAGATCAACATCGAGATCCGCGAAGAAGACATCAAGATGGACGTCTACCGTGCGTCAGGCGCGGGTGGACAGCATGTCAACAAGACCAGTTCGGCGGTGCGCCTCACGCATATCCCCTCGGGAATCATCGTGACCTGTCAGCAGCAGCGCAGTCAAGGGAAAAATCGCGCGACCGCGATGAAGCAGCTCAAGAACAAGCTGTACCAGAAGGAGTTGGAAAAGCAGCAGGCGGTTAAGGCCAAGCTCGATGCGACGAAGCAGGACGTATCGTTTGGCAGTCAGATTCGCAGCTATGTCTTCCAGCCGTATACGATGGTGAACGACCATCGCACGGAATTGAAGATCAGCGATGTGCAGAAGGTCATGGACGGCGCGATTGATCCGTTCATTGAGGAGTATCTCAAGCAGTTTGGCGCGGCGACCCCGGGAGGGCATTCGTGAGCGAGGAACAGAAGTCCGATCAGCGGGACGACCTCAACTTCGTGATGAAGGCGCGGCGCGATAAGCTTGACGCGCTCGTCGCGCGCGGCATTCAGCCGTTTGCCTACGGGTTCGATCGGTCGCATCAGGCGGCGCAGGCGGTAACGCTTCTCCCCGAGGGGCAGGAGGAAGGAGAGTCGGTGCGCGTCGCGGGGCGGATTGTGGCGTGGCGCGGTCATGGGAAAACCATCTTCGCACATCTTGCGGACTCGACCGGGCGGATCCAGCTCTACTTCAAGAAGGATATGTTGGGCGACGAGCAGTTCGGCGTGCTCGAGCTGTTCGATCTTGGCGATCATATCGGTGTGCGTGGTCCGCTCTTTCGCACGCGCACCGGTGAAGTGACGGTGCGCGTTGAGTCCGTGGAGATGCTGGCAAAGGCGCTGCGGCCATTGCCGTTCGGCAAGGAAGAGATGGTCGATGGGAAGTTGGTGCGACACTCCGCGTTCAGCGACGGCGAGATGCGGTCGCGGCAGCGCTACGCGGATCTGGCGGTGCATCCGGAGGTGCGCGCGCTCTTTGCCGCCCGTTCGCGGATGACCTCGGCGATTCGCAGCTTCCTCGATGGGCGTGATTTCCTCGAGGTCGAGACTCCCGTGCTGCAGCCGTTGTATGGCGGCGCCGCGGCCAAGCCGTTCATCACGCATCACAACGCGCTCGACATGCCGCTCTACCTGCGTATCGCAGACGAGCTGTACCTCAAGCGCCTCGTGGTTGGCGGTTTCGATCGCGTGTACGAGATCGGTCACGACTTCCGGAACGAGGGCATCGATCGTACGCACAATCCCGAGTTCACGATGTTGGAGTTTTATCAGGCCTACGCGGACTATTCCGAGATGATGGATGTTGTCGAGTCGCTGCTGACTGCGGCTGCAACGGCGGTGCGCACCGCGCTCGGCGGAACGGATGTCGGCGCCGACGCGCCGGCGCGCGACGAAGCAGTGTTCGCCGGCCCGTTCCCGCGTATTGAGTGGGTGCCGGCGTTGAGTGCTGGGGTCGGCGTGCCGAATGTCATGGCGCTCGACCACGGGCAGTTGATCAAGGCGGCGGAGCAGATCAACGTGCCGAAGGCGAATACGCTTTCGCGTCCGAAATTGTTAGATGAACTCTTTCAGCATCACGTGGAGTCAAATATTGATCGTCCGACGTTCGTGATTGATTACCCGCTGGAGCTCTCGCCGTTGGCGAAGCCGAAGCGCGGCAATCCCGCGTTGACGGAGCGGTTTGAGTTGTTCGCGAAGGGCAAGGAAATGGCGAACGCGTTTTCGGAGCTCAATGATCCAATCGATCAGCGTGGGCGCTTTGATGCGCAGGCGACCTTGCGTGCGGCCGGGGATGAAGAGGCGACCGGTGTGGACGAGGATTATCTGCGCGCGATGGAATACGGCATGCCGCCGATGGGCGGAGTGGGGATCGGGCTCGACCGTCTGTTTATGTACCTGACAGCAACGGCCCACATTCGTGATGCGATCCTTTTCCCGACAATGCGTCCCGAGAGTTTCTGATGTCGCGACTGGAGCTTGCGATCGCTATGCGCTATCTGCGCAGCCGACGCGGCTCGCGGTTGTTGTCGTTCATTACCGTCATCGCCATCGGCGGGCTGATGGTGGGCGTTGGCGCGCTGATTGTCATCATGGGCGTCATGAATGGTCTGCAGTACGATTTGCGTGAAAAGATCCTCGTGGGGAGCCCCGATGTGCGTGTGCTGGGCTACGGCGACGATCTTCGCATTCAGCCGTGGAAGCAGGTGGTGGACAGCGTGCGCATGGAGAAGGGCGTCGTTGCGGCGTCGCCCTTCGTCCTGACGCAGGGGCTCATGCGCGCGTCGTCGAACTACCAAGAAGCGGTGTCGATTTCGGGGATTGTGCCCCAGGGCGACACGATGGCCATGGGGCTGGTGCAGGGGAAGCGAGGTCGCATCTCTGCTGGGCCGGTGACGTCGATCCGACAGCATGCGACAACCGGTGATTTCCGATTCGCCACCTCGGACGGCAAGCGCCGTGGGGCTGTGCTCGGCAAGCTGCTCGCGGAGCGTCTCCATGTGTCGATTGGCTCAAAGCTTACGGCGATGACCTCTGCCGGCGTTGCGCAGAATCCAATCACGGGCGGGTATTATCCACGCCTCTTCGATCTTGAGGTGACTGGAACATTCGACACCGGGCTGTACGAGTACGATAACTCGTACGTGTTTGTCGACATCGCCCAGGCGCGTGAGTTGGCTGGATTGGGAAGCGCGGTGACTGGGATTGAGGTCAGGACGCTGGACCGCACACTGGCATCAGCGGTGGCAACGCGCCTTGAACAGCGACTGGGTTTCCCGTACCGGACCGTGACGTGGGAGGCGCAGAACTCCTCGCTCTTTCGCGCACTCAAGCTTGAGAAAGCCGGGATGGGGTTGATCTTGATGCTGATCATCACCGTGGCCGCGCTCAACATCGTGAGTACGCTGACGATGGTCGTACGCGACAAGACGCGCGAGGTTGGGATTCTCAAGGCGATGGGGCTCAAGTCTGGTTCAGTGCTCCGGATTTTCCTGGTACAGGGGCTGGTGATTGGGGTCGTGGGCACGGGGCTGGGACTCCTTCTGGGTGGGGTCGTTGGCATCGGTCTCGATCAGTATCACCTCATTGCTCTCGACCCGACGATCTATTTTATCGATCATCTCCCGGTGCGGATGCAGGCGCTCGACGTGGCGCTGATTAGCGTGCTGGGCGTTGCGGTCGCGAGCCTTGCCACGGTGTATCCGGCACTGCAAGCGTCGCGGCTGTATCCGCTCGAAGCGATCCGCAGCGAATGAGCGACCGCGAATGAGCGACGGCGTGGGGATGCAGAAGCCGATTCTGGCCGTCACCGACGTGGTGAAAACCTTCCGTGGCGGGGACGGCTCAGCGGTACGCGTGCTCAACGGCGTGACGCTCAGCGTGGCGCGCGGTGAAATGATCGCAATCGTCGGAGCGAGTGGAGCAGGCAAGAGTACGCTTCTGCACGTACTGGGAGCGCTGGAACGTCCGACGGACGGAATCGTTCATATTGGTGGGGAGTCGGTCTCGGCGCTGTCGGACGAGGCGCTCGGCGAGCTCCGTAACCGGCAGATCGGTTTCGTATTCCAGTTCCACCATTTGCTCAAGGAGTTCTCCGCGTTGGAGAATGTGATGATGCCCATGCGAATCGCGAATCGCCCGTTGGGCGAGGCGCGCGCGCGCGCTGAGGGGCTGCTCGCGCGCGTGGGACTGTCGCATCGGGTGCACCATCGACCGGCAGAGCTTTCCGGGGGAGAGCAGCAGCGCACGGCGGTTGCCAGGGCGTTGGCGATGTCCCCGGCGCTTCTGCTGGCCGACGAACCGTCGGGAAACCTTGACCATCACAACGCCGAGTCGTTGCACGCGCTGTTTGGAGAGCTGGCAAGCGAACTCGCACTCGGGTTAGTGGTCGTAACGCATAACCGGGCACTCGCATCGCGTGCTGGGCGGGTCCTGCTGTTGGAAGACGGGCATTTGAGCGATACTTCGAGCAACATGGGAGCCGTCTGATGCTGTGTCAGCAGTGCAAGGAACTCGATGCCGTCTTGAATCTGACGCACCTCGTCGGTGAGGCGGTGCAGCAGGTGCATCTGTGTGAGAAGTGCGCCGCGGAGCGCGGACTGCCGACCACTATCGCGATGCCCAAGCCGACGGCAATCGGTGATTTCTTGTCGTCCGTTCAAAATCAAGTGTCGGCGATGCCTGGCGACGCGGCCCGTTGTGCGTATTGCGGTACCTCGTTGCGTGATTTTCGCGCGAGCGGTCGATTGGGGTGCGCGCAGTGCTACGGAGCGTTTGAGCAGAGTCTCCGCGATCTGCTGCGTCGCGTGCAGGGCAATGTGAAGCATATGGGGCGCCAGTACGACGCACCCACCGGAGAGGCCATGACGCAGGATGCCGCGCTGGGCCATCTGCGGCAGCAGCTGCACGATGCCGTGTCGCGCGAGGAATTTGAGACCGCGGCCTCGTTGCGCGATCAGATTCGGACGCTCGAATGACGCTCGATCTTTCTCTGTTGCCCGACGGCGGGGTGCCGTGGCTCGCCGCGAGCGGAGATCATGCGGACGTTGTGCTGTCATCCCGCATTCGGTTCGCCCGAAATGTGGCGGGCTACGCCTTTACCGCGCGCGCGCGCGATGGGGAGCGGTTGCGGCTCTTGGCGCAGGTTCGGGATGCCCTCCCGCAGGTTCCCAGCCTCGGCGGGGCTGCGGTGCTACGCATGGATGAGATGACTCTTACGGAGCGTCAGCTGCTGCACGAGCGGCATTTGGTGAGCAAGGAGTTAGCCGGATTGGACGGCGCGAATGAGGTAAAGAGCGCGGCGGCGGTTCTGGTGTCGCACGAGGCCGGTGTGATGGTCAACGAAGAGGACCATCTGCGTCTCCAGTCGTTCCGCTCAGGGTTCGACCTCGAGGGGGCGTTCCGCGCGGCGACGCGCTTGGACCGCGACCTCGGGGCAATCCTGCCCTATGCGTTTCATCCGGAATTCGGATTTTTGACGTCGTGCCCGACGAACACAGGGACCGGGATGCGGGCGTCGGTCCTGATCCACCTGCCTGGCCTTGTGTTGACCCAGGAAATCAGCAAGGTGCTGCAGGGGCTTCAGCAGATGGGGCTGACCTATCGCGGGCTCTACGGCGAGGGGAGCGAGGTCATCGGGAACTTCTTCCAGATCTCGAACCAGACGACACTTGGGCGGTCCGAGGACGAGTTGGTGGAGCATCTGGCGCGGGTGGTCCAGCGGGTGGTGGAACAGGAGACGCAGGCGCGCCGTGTCCTGCTTCGGGATGCCGGTTATATTATTGAGGACAAGCTATGGCGCGCCTACGGGACGCTGCGGCACGCTCGCAGTTTGCCCGCGGACGAGGCCATGAACTTGCTGAGTGGTGTACGGCTGGCGGTAGGCCTGCAACTAATCGCGGGCCTCAGTGTTTATACTCTCAACAAGCTCTTGATTTTCAGCCAGTCGGCGCACCTCGCCCATGCTGCTGGGCGAACGCTGACGGAGAGCGAGGCCAATCTGGCACGTGCGAAGTACGTGCGACGGGTGCTCGCGGACGAGACCGGACCGGCAGGCGAAGTCGCATGACCGGTTCCAACGGAGTGGAGATACGATGAACGGCTACAACTTCACGGAGCGCGTCCGGAAGGTCTTGGCCATGGCCCGCGAGGAAGCGGCGCGCCTGCATCACGAGTACGTCGGGACCGAGCATATCCTGCTGGGTCTCATTCGTGAGGGGGAAGGCGTTGCGGCGGCGGTCCTCCAAAACCTGAATGTCGACCTCGAGGATATCCAGACCAAGATCGAGGAGACGGTCAAGCGGGGGAAGGCGGCGCAGGCCACGGGCCCCGACCTCCCGTACACGTCGCGTGCGAAGAAGGTACTCGAGCTTGCGATGGGCGAAGCCCGCGAGCTGAACCACAGCTATGTGGGGACCGAGCACCTCCTCTTGGGGCTCCTGCGTGAGGAGAAGGGGATTGCCGCGCAGGCGCTCACCGACTGTGGGGTGAATCTGGATGCCGCGCGCACCGAGACATTGCGCTTGCTTGGCACCGAGATGCCGCAGGGCGGTGCTCCCGGGACCCCGGGCGCCTCGGCGCCAGGCTCCGCCACGCCGACGCCGGCGAAGGGGGACAAGAAGTCCAAGACGCCAGCGCTCGATCACTTTTGCCGTGATCTGACGACGCTCGCTGCCGAAGGGCAGCTCGATCCGACCATCGGCCGCGCGAAGGAAATCGAGCGCGTCATGGAAGTGCTGACACGTCGCAAGAAGAACAACCCCGTGCTCATTGGCGAGCCCGGGGTGGGCAAGACCGCCATTGTGGAAGGCTTGGCGCAGTTGATCGCGAATGGGAACTGCCCAGACTCGCTCCGCGACAACCGCGTGCTGTCGTTGGACATGGCGGCGGTGATTGCTGGCACGAAATATCGCGGCCAGTTCGAGGAGCGGCTGAAGGCGGTCATGAATGAGATCGCGCAGAACAAAAATGTGATTCTTTTCATCGACGAGCTGCACACGCTGGTCGGCGCGGGTGCGGCCGAGGGCGCGATCGACGCGAGCAACATGCTCAAGCCGGCGCTTGCGCGCGGCGAGTTGCAGTGCGTGGGAGCCTCGACGCTGAACGAGTACCGAAAGTACATCGAAAAGGACGGCGCGTTGGAGCGTCGATTCCAGACGGTCGTGGTTGAGCCGCCTTCCGTTGACGAGACCGTCGAAATCCTGAAGGGATTGCGACAGAAGTACGAGGATCATCACCGCGTAACGATTCCTGACGAGACGTTGACGATCGCGAGTAAGCTGTCCGAGCGTTACATCACGGACCGCTTCCTCCCGGACAAGGCGATCGATGTGATTGACGAGGCGGGCGCTCGCGCGCGCTTGGCGGCACAGGTGCCGCCGCCCGAGGTGTCGGAGTTGAAGGTGAAGCTTGAGCAGTTGATTGCTGAGAAAGACGCGGCGATCCGTGGCCAGAACTTCGAGCAGGCCGCAGCGCTACGCGATACTGAGCGTGAGCTCCAGGGCGAGATTCGCGCTCGGCAGGACGAGTGGGAGAAGAAGCGTCAGTCGTTCCGTCCCGTCTTGGGAGAGGAAGAGATTTCCTTTATCGTGAGTCGCTGGACAGGGATTCCGCTGACGCGACTCCAAGAAGCGGAGACGGCGCGCCTGTTGCGCATGGAAGAGGAACTGCACAAGCAGGTCGTGGCGCAGGAAGAGGCGATCAAGGCGATTGCGCGATCGATCCGTCGCAGTCGCGCGGGATTGAAAGATCCCAAGCGTCCGATCGGCTCGTTCATTTTCTGCGGACCGACCGGCGTGGGCAAGACTGAGCTGGCGCGGGCGCTGGCGAAGTTCCTGTTCGCGGATGAGTCGGCACTGATTCGCGTCGACATGAGCGAGTACATGGAGAAGTTCTCGGTGTCGCGCCTGATTGGCGCTCCGCCAGGCTACGTGGGCTACGAAGATTCCGGGACGCTCACGAAGGCGATCCGTCGCAAGCCGTACAGCGTGGTGCTGCTGGACGAGATTGAGAAGGCGCATCCTGATGTGTTTAACATCCTGCTGCAGGTGCTGGATGAGGGACATCTTACGGACAACTACGGCCGCGTCATCGACTTCAAGAACACCGTCGTGATCATGACGTCCAATGTCGGCGCCAAGGATATCACCAAGAGCCGGACCCTTGGATTCGGCTCGACGGACTCGGCGGGGAGCTTTGACCGGATGGCGGAGAAGGTCCGCGAAGAGCTCCAGCATGTGTTCAACCCTGAGTTTCTTAATCGCCTCGATGATGTGATTGTGTTCCATCCGCTGTCAAAGGACCACATTGCGCAGATTGTGGGCATTCTGCTCACGGATGTGCAGAAGCGGTTGGGAGACGAGGAGTTGTCGCTCAAGTTGACCGCAGGGGCGACGGAGTTCCTTGTGAAGCACGGGTTCGACCCGGCCTATGGCGCGCGACCGTTGAAGCGCGCTATTCAGAAATGGATTGAGGACCCGCTGTCGGAGAAAATCCTGCTGGCGGAGTTCACCAAGGGTGACGAGATCGACGTGGACGTCACGGCAGACGGCTTAAAGCTTGATTTTCGGGTGCCGGCGAGCAGCCCGAAGGCCTAGGGCTGAGGGCGCCGTGGGGGCTGCGGAAGTGCTGCCTGCCCGGGAGTCGAAAAGGACTGGAACTTGCGGGGCTGGAAGGGGTTACACCCTTTCGGCCCTTCATGGTATATTTCTGAGCTTATGCGCAAACTTTTGTTGATTGCCTTGGCCCTGTGTGGGGCCCGGGCGCCGTTGCGGGCGCAGGACGATGTTGGCCGGTGTGCGACCCCTGATTCGGTGGTCGTTGCCGGCAATAAGCGCGTCCCGTCTGCGACCGTGTTGCTCGATGCGGGGATCGCGACAGGAACGGCACTTAACGCGCCGTCCATTCAGCGTGCCATGCGCAATATTTTTTCGGGCGGCCAGTTCGATGACGTGCGCATTGAGTGCAAGGTCCTGACCACGCCCCAGACGGCGTACCTGCAGATCACTGTGGTGGAGCGCCCGCTGCTGGACTTTGTGGATGTCTCTGGGATCGCTGCTGTTCCGTCGAAGGACGTGAAGGACAAGGTCGAGCTTTTGATTGGTCGCCCCGTGGATCCTGCGCTGGTTGCCCGCGCGATCCAGCGGATGGATTCCGTCTACCAGGCGAACGGCTACTACCTGGCGCGGATTAAGGCGGACACGACAGTCATCGCGGACAACCATATCACGATTCAGTTCAAGATCGATGAGGGGCGTCGGTTGAGCATCAGCGGCGTCAAGGTTACCGGCAATAAAAAGGTGCCGGCGGCGGAGATTGTCTCGTCGCTCAAGACGAAGCCAGAGGGCTTTTGGTGGTGGCGCGGCGGCGAGTTTGATGCTGACAAGTACGCCCAGGATCTTGGCGATTCGCTCCCGAATCTCTTTGCCCGCAAGGGGTTTATTGACTTCCAGCTCCTGAAGGACACGCTCGTTGTCGACCGTGAGCGCGGGAAAGCAATGGTTGAGATCACGGTGGACGAAGGCAAGCAGTACAAGGTGGGAACCTTTGAGGTGACCGGGAACAAGCGGTTCAACTCGGAAGACATCAACCGGTTTTATCCGTTTACGAACGCGGCGCCGTCGCTTCAGCAGCGCCTGAACAACTTGGTGCGCCGTAAGCCGATGAACACCGGAATGTTCGATAAGTCCGTCTGGGACGAGGCGACGCAGAAGGTGCGCACGGCGTATTACAACGAAGGGTATCTGTATGCGCAGGTGCGGCCGATCATGGATCGTGCGTCCGGTGATTCGGGACGCGTGACGTTGCGTTGGGACATCGTCGAAGGATCGCCGGCCATTATCAATCGGATTGATATCGTGGGGAACGACTACACCCACGAGAACTGTATCCGGGACCAGCTCGTCCTGATTCCGGGCGATGTCTTTAGCCAAGACCGCTTGCTTCGGAGCTATCAGAGCATCGGGAACTTGGGCTTCTTTGACACGCCATTGGCGTTTCCGGAGACGCGCCCCGCGAACGACCAAGGCGACGTCGATATTATTTTCCACGTGAAGGAGAAGCGCACGGGCAACGTGAGCTTCGGCGCCTCGATGGGACAGGGCACGGGCCTCGGCGGCTTTATCGGACTCGATCAGCCCAACCTGTTCGGCAAGTGCAAGAAGGGGTCGCTGAACTGGCAGTACGGGCGCTACATCAACGATTTCCAGCTGTCCTACACCGATCCTGCTATTCAGCAGTCGCGCCTCGCCGGCACCATTACGGCGTACCACTCACAGTCGCGGTACACGATTGCTGACCTCGGGCAGACGACGCGGACCGGCGGCTCTGTGCGCATGGCATTGCCGTTCTTCAACTCTCGATTCACGCGCATCGGTGTGTCGTACGGGCTCGAAGCGGTGCGATTCTCAAGCGATGGGTTTGTGGGAACCATCACGACGAACAACTGTTCGGGGTGTCTGCGGTCAACGCTGAGTCTCGACATGACACGGGACACCCGCTCTGAGGTGCCATTTCCATCAGAGGGAACGTTGTCGAGCGTGACCACGGCCTTCAATGGCGGCATTCTGGGCGGTACCGCGAGCTTCCAGCGTATTACGACGGAGTTCCGGTCGTTTACGACCTTGATGCGCATTGGCGGCGACAAGCCGGGATCGCAGCCGCTGAAGATCGTTGCGGGATTGTCGCAGCGAAATGGCTTCGTGTTTGGCAACGCCGGACCGTTCTTCTCGAACCAAGAGTTTGCGCTCGGCGGCGTGCAGTACGGTGAACCGTTGCGCGGGTATCCGGAGTTCTCCGTGACTCCGCTCGGATATAATCCGTCTACTGGTACGAACAACGCGGTACGTCAGTCGTTCGGGAATGCGTTTTTTACGGCGACGGCTGAGGTTGGCCTTCGCGTGTCGTCGCAGTTCTATGCGGACATTTTCTACGAAGCAGGAAATGTTTGGCAGAATCCCCGGGACTACAATCCGTCCCGGCTGTTCCGAAGCTTCGGTATTGGAGCTTCCGTTATCTCCCCGCTTGGCCCACTCGGGCTCGACTGGGCGTATGGCTTCGATCGGGTCGATGCGAATGGCCTGCCCGATCCGAAATGGCAGATTCACTTCAAGTTGGGCCAGTTCTTCAACTAATGGGAGTTTCCATGTCTTATCTTGCCCGGGCGCGCAACGCCGCCATCCTCCTTGCGCTGGCCGCTGCGGCGCCGCTCAGCGCTCAGACTGCTCCGCTCAAGATTGCGTACGTCAATACGCGCAACATCCTCGAGTCGGCTCCTGGCCGTCCGGACGCCGAAGCGCAGCTTCAGAAAGAAGCCACGCTGATGCAGGACAAGGCGAAGAAGATGAGCGATTCGCTGCAGGCCGCGATCGATGAGTACAAGAAGGTGATGCCGACCCTGACGCAGGCGCAGCGCGATGCCCGCGAGAAGACGCTCGGGCAGCGCCAGGCCGATATGCAGCAGCGCGCGCAGGAGATGGAGACGTCGATGCAGGGGCGTCAGAACGAACTCATGGCCCCGATCCTCGACCAGATCAAGCTGGTCTTGGAGGATGTGCGCGTTGAGGGGAGCTACACGTTCCTGTTCGACGTGGCGAACGCGTCGGGAATCGTGGCGGCGGACAAGAATCTCGACATCTCGGATCGCGTGATTGCGAAGCTACGTACGATGCCATCGCCGAAGGCTGCAGACGCGAAGAAGGATGCCAAGGACGTTAAGAAGCCTGACGACAAGAAGCCGGACGATAAGAAGCCGGTTCCGGCGCCCGCCGGCGTCAAGAAGCCCGCGAACTAAGCGCGATCGGGCGCCGGCGCTCGGGCTCCGCGGGAATCGACTCCGCATGACGGCCCGTCCCGCACCCACAATGACCGCCGCAGCAATCGCTGCGGCGGTCAGTGGCGTTGTTGTAGGGGACGCCGAGCGACTGGTGTCGGGGATTGCGCCGTTAGACCGGGCGACTGAGCGGCACGTCTCGTTTTTTGCAAAGGTTGGCTACGGGGCGCTCTTCGAGCTGAGTAACGCCGGCGTTGTGCTGGTTTCCCCTGCGCTGGCCGAAGCGGCGGGGAAGTGCACGAGCCGCGTCGTGGTGGAGAATCCACACGAAGCAATGCTCGCACTGCTTCCGATATTCTACCCTGAGGTTGATTTTGTCCCAGGGGTGCATCCAGCGGCGATAGTCGATTCGTCGGCACGCGTGGCTGCAGGCGCGCGCGTGGATGCGTTCTGCGTGATTGGCGCAGGGGTGAGCCTCGCCGATGGAGCGTGGATTGGCGCGGGCTCTGTCGTGGGTGATGGCGTCACCGTTGGTGCGAGGACACGGCTGTACCCACAGGTGACGCTCTACGCGGGCAGCGTCATCGGGGAGCGCGTGGTTCTGCACAGTGGAACCCGCATCGGGAGCGACGGTTTCGGGTATGTGTTCCAGGACGGCGCACATCAGAAGATCCCGCACGTTGGTCGCTGTGTGATCGGGGACGACGTCGAGATCGGCGCGAACTGTGCCGTTGATCGCGGCAGTATTGACGACACGGTGATTGGCGCTGGGTCGAAGCTCGATAATCTCGTGCATATCGGGCACAATGTGCGCATCGGGCGACTCTGTCTGTTGATGGCGCAGGTGGGTATCGCCGGGAGCACGCATATTGGCGACGGCGTCATCTTCGCTGGCCAGTCGGGTGCGACGGGACATCTGGAGATCGGGAGTGGCGCTCGGATGGCTGCGCGCACGGCGGTCTTTCGTGATGTGCCGGCCGGGGAGACCTGGTCTGGAACGCCCGCTCGACCGCACCGCGAGGAGCTGCGCAAGGATGCGGCGCTGCACCGTCTGGCAGCTCGCCTCAAAGAGATCGAGGCGCTGCTCGATGCGGCGAAAAAGATCCCATGAGCCGGCGGACCGTTGCGAACCGGATGGAGCTGGACGGCGTGGGGTTGCATCTCGGGCGTCCCTGCCGGCTCGCATTCGTCCCGGCGGCGCCGGATTCGGGTATTCGCTTTCGTCGCGTTGATCTCGAGGGCCAGCCAGAGACCTCCGCACTCGTTGAGCATGCGATCGAGAGCGAGCGGCGAACGCAGCTCGGCGAGGGAGAGCGGGCACTGCATACGGTTGAGCATGTGTTGGCCGCGATCGTGGGTGCAGAAATCGATGACGTGATTATCGAGATGGATGCAGCCGAGCCGCCGATTCTTGATGGCAGCGCTATGCCGTTCCTCGACGCGCTCATGAAGGCCGGCGCTCGCGAACAGCGCGGTGAGGTACTGGATATTCGGCTCCACAACACCCTGCGAGTAGAATCGGGGGAGAGTGTGTACGTGGTGGAGGCGGGCGCGCGAACCTTTGGGTTTTTCCATGAGGTCGAAGCGCTACGGGCCAAGGGACTCATTCAAGGCGCGAGCACCGACAATGCCTTGGCACTCGATGCCGACGGCATTGTGGGGAATACGCTCCGCTGGCCCGATGAGTTCGTGCGCCACAAGGCATTGGACGTAGTCGGTGACCTTGCGCTGGCCGGACGGCGAGTGCGAGGCAAGATTTCTGCTGTGAAACCGAGTCACCGAGGCACGGTGGCACTGGTGCGTGCAATGCTGGCGCAGAGTCGCCGGGAGGGGCAATTGGAGAATCGGGTCATCGAAGCCGAAGAACTCATGAAGATCCTGCCGCACCGTTATCCGTTTCTGCTGGTGGACCGGATCCTTCAGATTGAGGAAGGGAAGCGGATTGTCGGCATCAAGAACGTCACCATCAATGAACCCTTCTTCCAGGGACATTTTCCAGGGCACCCGATCATGCCTGGAGTCCTGATTGTGGAAGCGATGGCGCAGGTCTCCTGCCCATTGTTGATGGGAACGGTAAGCGACCACACGAACAAGGTCGTGTACTTCATGTCGCTGGACAAAGTGAAATTCCGGAAACCGGTACGGCCTGGGGATACACTGCGTTTTGAGCTCGAGATGACACAGGTTCGCGGCCGGATTTGCCGCATGTACGGAGTGGCAAAGGTGGATGGCGAGATTGTGTGTGAGGCCGAGATGGCCGCTATCGTCCGCGACCGATGAGTCCGCGCATCCATGCGACGGCGATTGTCGATCCGTCGGCACAACTGGCGTCCGATGTTGAGGTTGGCCCGTGGGCGCTGATCGGGCCGAACTGCATCGTTGGAGCGGGCGGGGTCATCCAGGCTCGTGCGACGCTCGAAGAGAACGTGATTCTCGGTCAGCACGTGACCGTCGGCATTGGCTCAATCCTTGGAGGCAAGCCGCAGGACCTGAAGTTCGCGGGTGAACGGACGACCGTCGAAATCGGCGACTTCACGACGATCCGCGAGTACGCGACGATCAACCGTGGGACGTTGCAGTCCATGCGCACGACGGTGGGGAAGCACTGTTTCCTTATGGCCTACACGCATCTTGCGCACGATTGCCATGTCGGCGACAACGTGATTATCAGCAATGGCTCGCAGCTTGCGGGGCACGTGACGGTTGAGGACTGGGTAATTATCTCAGGGCTGTGTGCCGTGCATCAGTTTGCGAAGATTGGGCGCCATGCATTTATCGGCGGGGCGTCGCGTATTTCAAAGGACATTCCGCCGTTCGTGCGCGCAGTCGGAAACCCGATCAAACTTTACGGCTTGAACAGCGTCGGGCTCCAGCGCCGCGGATTTAAAGAAGAGGTAATTGCAGAGATCAAGAAATCGTACCGGATATTCTTCAACTCGGACAAGAATGTGAGTCAGGCGATGGAGCAGGCGCGCGCCGAACTACATCCGTACGAGGAGATCCAGCAGATTATCGCGTTTGTCGAGGCCAGCGGCCGTGGAGTGACGACATGAGTGTCGGGCCATTGCGGGTTGGTGTGATTGGCACGGGAAGCCTCGGCTATCATCACGCGCGGCTCCTGCGCGAGGTTCGCGGCGCAAGTTTCCGCGGGTTCTTTGAGTCGAACGCGGATCGGGCGGGCACGGTCTCCCGTGAGCTCGGGATTCGGGCGTTCCCGACAATGGAGTCGCTGCTCGCTGAGATTGACGTCGTCTCCATTGCGGTGCCGACGAGTTTCCACCACGTGGTGGCGAAGGCGGCACTCGAAGCTGGGAAGCACGTGTTGATTGAGAAGCCGATCACGACGACGATCGAGGAAGCGGACGAACTGCTTTCCATTGCCGAGCGCACGGGCGCGCTTGTGCAAATCGGGCATATCGAGCGATTTAATCGGGCGATTCGGGCCGCTCTGCCGCACGTAAAGGATCCTCTTTTTATTGACAGTGACCGCCTCGCGCCTTTCAATCCGCGCGGGTCGGACGTTGCGGTGGTGCTGGATCTCATGATCCACGACATCGATTTGCTGTTGACGCTGACGGGCGCCAAGGTGAAGGACGTTTCTGCGGTTGGGATTCCGGTCCTGACGCCATCGGTGGACATTGCGAATGCGCGTATCACGTTTGAGACCGGGACCGTCGCTACCATTACGGCGAGCCGTGTCTCGAAGGATCGGATGCGCAAGCTGCGCATCTTCCAGCGCAACGGATATCTCTCGCTTGATCTCGCCGCTGGCACTGGGGAGATGTACCGCATGCGCGACGACGTTGATCTCGCGACGCTCGTGAAGGCTGCACAGCCGCTTGAGGCTTTTGTTGAGCGCGTACCGATTGACGCGCCTGAGGGCGAGCCGTTGCGGCTTGAGCTCGAAAGTTTTGTCGCGGCCTGTCGCGGGGAAATACCGGTGGCGGTTTCTGGTCAGGACGGGCGCGATGCGCTCGCGGTCGCGCTCCGGATCATCGATGACATTCGGCGGACATTGCCCGCCGCGGCATTGGCCGGGCCGTTGGGTGCGTGAAATCCTGATTCTCGCGGGGGAAGCGTCGGGCGACTTGCACGGCGCCAAACTCGCAGAACGGCTGCGTAGTATGCGGCCGGACCTTTCGCTCGCCGGCACGGGAGGTGAGCGAATGGAGCAGGCGGGTGTGAGCATGCTTGCGAAGCCGGAGGGGGTTGTCGGCTTTGTGGAGGTCATACGCCATCTTCCGTGGCATTGGCGCCTGCTGAAGCTGCTGCGCGCCCGTTTCGCGACAGGCAATGTCGCGCTCGTGGTCTTGATTGACTATCCCGGGTTCAATATGCGCGTGGCAGCAGCCGCGAAAGCAGCCGGGATTCCTGTGCTCTATTACATCACGCCGCAGGTCTGGGCATGGAAGGCCGGGCGGCTGAAGACCATGGCCGAGGTGATTGCGCGAGCCGCCGTGATTCTGCCGTTTGAGGAGGAGTTGCTGCGAGCGCACGGGATTGACGCAACGTTCGTTGGTCATCCGCTGCTGGATCGTGCGCAGGGCATGCCGAATCGCGCGGAAGCACGGCGTCGCATTGGGCTCCCGGAGGATGGAGAGATTCTTGCACTTTTCCCAGGAAGTCGCCCTGAGGAGATTGTACGGCATCTCGCCGATTTTGTGGCGGTGGCGCGTGAGCTCGAGGCACGACGGCCGGGACTTCGGGTCGTGGTGAGCGTTGCGCCGACTATCGATCTACGTGACGCACAAATTCCGTTTCCGATGATTCGTTCGGCGTCGTTTGACGTGCTTCGCGCGGCGGATGTTGCGCTGTGCAAGAGCGGGACAACGACGCTTGAGGCCGCGGTCGCCGGCTGTCCCTGCGCAATCGTGTATCGAACGAGCCCGATTAGCTATATGATTGCGAAGCGACTCGTGAAGATTGCGCACATTGGGCTGTTGAACATTGTCGCCGGACGACGGGTGGCTCCGGAGTTTGTACAAGACGAGTTCGAACCCGTGCGTGTCGCGGACGCGCTGATGCCACTGTTTGATCCGGCATCGCCGGAGCGTACCGCCATGCTCGCTGGCCTTGGTGAGGTCCGCGCGCGACTCGGAACCCCAGGTGCTTCTGAGCGAGTCGCCGAGATGGCGTCGGGGATGGTCGCATGACCGAGCCGAAGGGCGAGGGGGCGGTTGCGCGGAAGGTGGATTGGCGTGTGCGGATCGGCGTGCCTTTCGGTATTCTCGTGCTGAAAATCCTTGGCGCGACCTGGCGCTGGCGCGTACAAAACGAAGATGTCGTCCGGCACTCGACCGAAGGGGGCAAGGGGCTGATTCTCGGCCTGTGGCATGGGCAACTCCTGCCGTTGGCGTGGTACATGCGCGGACGCGGGATTGTGGTACTCGTGAGCTCTTCGCGCGATGGCGAGGTCATCACGCGTGTGATTGAGTCGGTGGGGTATCGCACGGTCCGCGGATCATCGACGCGTGGTGGACGCGAGGCGCTCGTATCGCTCCTGCGAGAGCTTCGCGCCGGCTCGACAATCGCGATTACTCCCGACGGACCGCGCGGTCCAGTGCGCCAATATCAAGCCGGCGCGCTGGTGGCGGCGCAGCGCACTGGCGTACCGATTGTTCCGTACGCGCTGCATGTAGACCGCGCCTGGCGGCTCAAGGGGTGGGATTCGTTTACGATTCCCAAGCCATTCGCTCGTATCCAGTTGGTATTCGGCGAACCGAAGTTTGTGGAGGGGGATTCCTCGGCCACGGCGATTGAGCAGGCTGGGGTGTTTGAGCAGGATCTCGACGCGGCGGTCGCGACGGCGGAACGCCTCGCCGTGGAACGCCTCGCTGCGGCGCGCGGCGCGATAGCGAACGCTTCTGAGACGCCCGATGCCCGTGCATAGGTCGCACGCTGATGTTATTTGGGAGTCGTCCAAGGTTTCTGGGCGAACGATGCGCGCATTGTTGTCGCCGCTCGGTTGGCTTTACGGCGGGGCGACGGCGCTGCGGAATCGGGCGTTTGATGTTGGGCTTCTGTCGTCACACACGCTGGCGCTCCCCAGCATTAGCGTGGGGAATCTCACCGTGGGTGGGACTGGCAAGACTCCAGTAGCGGCGTGGCTCGTTGAGCGATTGCAGGCGGCGGGGGCGCGACCGGCAGTGGTTTTGCGCGGGTATGGGGCGGACGAGGTACTCGTACACCAGCGGTTGAATCCGGGGATTCCCGTGATCGCAAATCCGGATCGGGTGGAGGGTACGCGTCAGGCGCGAGAAGCAGGGGCGAACGTCGTGGTGCTGGATGATGCGTTTCAGCATCGCCGTGCACGACGTGACGTGGATATGGTGTTGCTTTCGGCTGACCGAAGTGGACCAGTGCGGTCGCTCCCGGCGGGTCCGTGGCGCGAGCCATTGGAGAGTCTTGCTCGCGCACATGTGGTGGCCGTCACGCGGAAGCATGCCTCGTTGTTACGCGCCAAGGAGTTACTGGCGAGCGCCCGCCGCTTTGCGCCGAACGCCGAGGGGGTTGTGATTCACCTCATGATGGATGCGGTCGTGCCTGTGGCGGGTGGGGCGCCTAGCCCCGTGGCCAGCCTGTTTGGAGAGCTGGTGCTTGCGGTGTCCGGTGTCGGGGATCCTCGGGCATTTCATGGGCAGTTGCGCGAGTCCGGGGCGCTTGTGACGGGGAAGGCCTATGCGGACCACCACCCGTTTACGGCCCGCGATGCCGAGGATATTGCTCGTGCCGCGGGGTCGCGCTTGCGGCCGGTTTGTACCCTCAAGGATGCCGTGAAACTCGGGCCGCTTTGGCCTGCCCAAGCGCCTCCGTTGTGGTATCTTTCACAGCGCGCGGATGTCGAGATCGGTGGCGGTGCGATTCAGGCCGTCGTTGAGGATCTGGCGGCCCGCGGGCGGTCAATCTGAAGGCTTACGCCGGCTCTCGAGCCGGCCCAACGTACGACTCATCACATGGCATCCGTTCCGTCGCTGCCGACCCATAACATCGTTCATCCTGACAAGGACCATTTCCTGCAGGAGGAGAACCCATTCGAAGCGATGATGTCGCGCTTCGATCGTGCCGCTGAGCTGTTGGATCTTGAGCCCGGCATTTACAAAGTCTTGCGGCATCCCGAAAAGCAGATCATTACCACGATTCCCGTGATGATGGACAACGGGGAGGTCGAAGTGTTTACCGGGATTCGTGTGCTGTATAACACCTCGCGCGGGCCGGCGAAGGGTGGCATCCGTTTCGACAAGAACGTCAATTTGGACGAAGTCACGGCGTTGGCCGCGTGGATGACGTGGAAGTGCGCTGTCGTGAACATTCCGTTCGGCGGTGCCAAGGGCGGCGTGATTTGCGATCCGCTCAACATGAGTGTTGGAGAGCTTGAGCGGCTGACGCGTCGGTACACGTCGTCCATCATTCAGACGCTCGGCCCCGATTCTGACGTGCCCGCTCCAGATGTCAACACGAACGAGCGCATGATGGCGTGGATCATGGACACTTACTCCATGCGTATGGGCCATACCGTGACCGCAGTTGTCACAGGCAAGCCGGTGGAGATGGGCGGTTCGCTTGGACGTCGGGAAGCGACCGGTCGAGGGGTGATGCTGTGCGCGAAGGAAGCGCTCGCGCATCTCGGGATGCCGGTCAAGGGCGCGACGGTTGCCGTACAGGGCTTCGGTAATGTGGGGTCGGTGAGCGCCGATCTCTTGGCGAAGGAAGGCTGCAAGGTCGTTGCGATCGCGGATCGCACAGGTGCGTGGCACAATCCTAAGGGGATCGATATTCCCGACGCGATTGCCTATGTGGCCAAGCACAAGGTGCTCGAGGGCTACACGAAGGCAAAGCAGATTACGAATGACGAATTGATAGCGTTGGACGTGGATGTGTTTGTCCCAGCCGCGCTCGAAAACGTGATTACGACGAAGAACGCGCACACGGTTCGCGCGAAGATCATTTGTGAGGGTGCGAATGGTCCGACGACTGCTGCGGCCGATGCGATCCTCGACGAAAAGGGCGTGTTTGTGGTGCCAGACATTCTCGCGAACGCAGGCGGCGTGACGGTGTCGTACTTCGAGTGGGTGCAGGATCGTGGCGGCTACTTCTGGACGGAACAGGTAGTGAACGACCGCCTCAAGGAAATCATGGTGAACAGTTTCCAGGCCGTGTTGCAGCTCTCGAAGCAGCATAGGGTCAACATGCGGACAGCGGCCTACATGCTGTCGATCAGCCGTGTGGCGACCGTGCATCGCCTGCGTGGGATTTACGCCTGAGGGTCCTGCTGATTGCGGTGGGCCGGCCTCGCGCGCCGGGGGTAGCCGCTGCGATCAGCGAGTACGAGCAGCGGGCGGCGCATTACTGGCCGTTCGAGGCGATCGAGGTCCGAGAGGAGCCGGCGAAGTCTGGCTCCCCGGACCTCATTCGTGATAGGGAAGGGGAGCGATTGTTGAAGGCCGTCCCCGCGGGCGCTCATCTGGTCGCGTGCGAGCCAGAAGGGCGCGGCTGGGATTCGCTGAGCTTCGCCAAGTGGTTGCAGCAGGAACGTGAACGGGCGAGTGATGTAGCATTCGTGATTGGCGGTGCGCTTGGGCTGTCGGCGAACGTGGTGAAGGCCGCGCGTACGCAGTTGTCATTAGCGCCGTGGACATTGCCACACGAAATGGCGCGGTTGGTGCTGTCGGAGCAGATCTACCGCGCCGGTACCATTGGGCGCGGGGAACCGTATAACAAGTGAGACTGATGTCGGGTCGATGTTCACGGGAGCGCGCGGCATGAGCGCGCCACGAGTAGTGACGGAACCCGTCGGTGGCGGTGCGTTAACGCGCGCTGCCCTAGATGGGAGCGCGCCGCGCGCCGCTCGGATGGTTCGCGGCTCGGCCGCGCGGCGTGGAGCAATGGAGCGCTCATGCGGAGACGGTGCGCCGCGGATTCGACGGTGCGCATTGGCTGGATGCGCTGCGTCCCGCGTTACAGCTCTCGGGTACCGCGCACGAGCGGATGGCCCGTGTTGCGGCGAACAATGGGCTCGTGGTGACCACCGGGCAGCAGCCAGGATTGTTTGGGGGGCCGGGGTACACGTGGCTCAAGGCGATCTCGGCACTAGCGCTCGCGGACCGACTTGAGCGCGAGCTCGGCGTTCCGGTAGCGCCGGTGTTCTGGGCGGCCACGGATGATGCGGATTTCGAGGAAGCCTGTTTTACTGACGTCTCCCTGGATAACAGCGTGCACCGCTTGTCGCTGGCTAAACGCGTCGCGGATGGGACGGTGATGGCGCAGGCACCGCTGGGTGATGTCACCGATCAAATGCGTGTGCTGCTGGAAGCCGCCGGTTCCGCGGCGCATCGCGAGGTACTCGTATCGCTCCAGCGCGCGTACCGCGCTGATGCGACGATTGGAAGTGCGTACGTCGAGTTCTTGCGCGACATGCTACAGCCGATGGGTATTGCGGTGCTCGATTCGTGGCACCCAGCGGTTCGTGCGGCCGCGCGTCCGACGCTCGTCAATGCCTTGGCGCGGGCGGCGGTGGTCGATGAAGCCGTCGCACTGCGATCTGTGTCGATCGAACGTGGCGGATACCGTGCGCAAGTTGCGCGCGTGGCAAAACTCTCGCTCGTGTTCCGCAGTGTTGACGGGCGCAAGGAACGTGTGCCGCTCGCCCAAGCGATTGAAGCATCGCAGCGTGATGATCTCGTGCTATCCGCGAATGTGCTGTTGCGTCCGGTTGTCGAGCGCCAGATCATGCCGACGGTCGCGTACGTTGGCGGTCCCGGTGAGATCGCCTATTTCGCGCAGGTCAGTGCCGCCGCTGAGGCGTTAGGTTTGGCGGTGCCGTTGGTGGTGCCCCGGTGGTCAGCCACCGTCATTGAGCCAGCGGTGGATCGTATGCTCGGGCGTCTTGGCATGGTGTTTGAGGATATTCGTGCACCACACGTCGCGGAGCGCCGAATTGGGGAACGGGCGATGCCTGCCGGCGTACGCGATGCTCTGGCGTCGATGCAGGCGATTGTCGATCAGCAGCTGGTCGCGCTGGACGAAGCACAGAAGGGACGCCCGCTTGTTGATGCCGCCGTGATTCAGGGTGCGAAGAAGGAGCTTCATCATCGTATCGAGCGCTTGGAACGGCGAGTGCGGACGGCAGCGACGCGCGGCGAAGCGCAGGCGATTGCCGACCTTGCGGCGATTCGCGCGGCAGTCTTGCCGCGCGGAGAGCGGCAGGAGCGCTCGCTGAACTTTGCTCCGATGTTTGCGCGGCACGGGGACACCCTCTGGGCGCAGTTGCGTACCGGGGCGGCGATGCACGCTGGATCATTAATCGGTACGCCGTGAGCGTCGGCGAACGGCGCAGCAGCGGGGGCGCCGCGTTGGTCGCGGCGGGTATCCTGCTGAGTCGACTGTTCGGGCTCGTGCGCGGCCGCCTCCTTGCGCACTATTTGGGGGTTAGTGCCGTCAACGACGCCCTGCAAGCTGCGATACGCATTCCCAATATCCTTCAGAATCTTTTTGGCGAAGGCGTTTTATCGGCTTCGTTCATTCCAGTCTACGCGCGTTTGCTCGCGCAGGGTGATGAGGAAGAGGCGGGGAAGGTTGCCGGCGCAATCGGTGCGCTGCTCGCCCTGACCAGCACGGTGCTCGTGCTCGTTGGGATTGTCGCGGCGCCGTACGTGATTCCGCTCATCGCCGGTGGTTTTACCGGTGAAAAGCGGGACCTCACAATTCTGCTTGTGCAGATCATGTTCCCGGGTGTCGGCCTGCTTGTCATGTCGGCCTGGGCGCTGGGCGTGTTGAACGCACATCGCAAGTTTTTTCTGTCGTACGCCTCGCCGGTTGCCATGAATGTTGTCATGATCACGGTGCTCGTGTGGCGTGGACCCGAGCTCGCTGAGTCGATAGGCGGGGCGGTGCAGTTAGTCACGCTTGTCGCGTGGGCGTCGGTGGTCGGAAGTATGGCCCAGGTCGCGGTACAGCTACCCACGTTGCTCCGTGTGGAGCGTCGCCTGCGCCTGTCGCTCGCTGTTGGCAACCGCAACGTGCGCGCCATTCTCTCGAACTTCCTCCCGGTCTTTATCGGGCGTGGTGTTGTACAGATCAGCGCGTACGCCGATGGGCTGATCGCTTCATTCGTGTCGAATGGCGCGGTCACGTTGCTTG
>JAPLKT010000140.1 GCA_026387895.1 Gemmatimonadota bacterium
TCATCGATACCACGCGCGCCGAAGAAGAGCGCTTCCTGGCCACGATCGACGGCGGCATGGCGCGGTTCGAGGAACTCGCGCCGACCACATCCACGCAGGGTAGCACCGAAATCCGCGGCACAATCTCGGGAGAGGATGTCTTCCGCTTGTACGATACCTTCGGCTTCCCGATCGATCTCACAGAGCTGATGGCCCGCGAGCGCGGCTACCTCGTCGACATCGCCGGCTTCGAATCCGCACTCGGTGCGCAGCGCAAGCAGTCGCAGGACGAGCGCAAGTCGCGCAAGATCTCCGTCGTGGCCGATGACTTCGGTGACGACGACAAGTGGGTACGCTCCACTGACGCGTCGCCAGCACAGACCTTCATCGGCTATCACGCCGTCGAGTGCACCACGAACGTCGCCGCCATGCGTCACCTGGGCGAGGGCCGCACCGCGGTGATCCTCGAACAGACTCCGTTCTACGCCGAGTCTGGCGGGCAGGTCTCTGATCACGGGACGATCGAAGGCGACGGTTGGAAGATTGATGTCGACGACGTGAAGAAGTTCGACGGGCGCATCGCCGCCATTGGCGTCGTGCACGGGTCGGTGGATTTCGGCACGGTCACCGCGCGAGTGCCGGCGCTCCGCCGTCGTGACACCGAGCGCAATCACACCGGTACGCACCTCCTGCACGCCGCGCTTCGCAAAGTGCTCGGCGAGCATGTGCATCAGGCGGGCTCGGTGGTGGAGCCCGACCGTCTGCGCTTCGATTTCACGCATCACGGGCCGATGACCCCCGAGCAGCTCGAGCAGGTAGAGCGCTGGGTGAATCAGGCCATCTGGCAGAACGTCGATGTCACGATCACCGAGCGGGCGTACGCTGACGCGGTCTCCGCGGGAGCGATGGCCCTCTTCGGCGAGAAGTACGGCGACGTGGTGCGCGTGGTAGACATCCCGGCGCTCTCCACGGAGCTCTGCGGCGGCTGCCATGTCAGCAATACCGGGTTGATCGCCCTTTTCCGGATCGTGTCGGAGAATGGCGTCTCGGCTGGTGTCCGACGCGTGGTCGCGGTTACGGGGCCAAAGGCCTTTGAACTCATGCACGGCCGCGAGCAGGCGCTCGAGTCCGTGGCGGGTCGCCTGAAGGTCAACTTGCATGCGGTGACCCAAGACGTACTCGAAAAACGTCTCGATGCGTTGCTCGCGGACAAGAAGGCGCTGGAGAAGCAGGTCGCCGAGTTGCGGCGCTCTGGTGGCGGCGATGCGTCGGGTGGTGGGCTGCTCGCGCAGGCGGTCGACATTGGTGCGCATAAGCTGCTCGTGGCAACCGTGCCTGCTCCCGATGTGAAGGAACTCCAGGCCATCGGCGACGGCGTGCGAGACGGCATCGGTAGCGGTGTCGGCGTGCTCGGCGCGAGTTTCGAGGACGGCAAGGCGGCGCTGGTCATAGTGGTAAGCGACGCACTCCGTGAAAAGGGAGTGGCTGCGGGCGATCTTGTGAAGGCCGTTGGCGCCAAGACGGGAATCCGCGGTGGCGGTAAGCCGCACATGGCGCAGGCGGGCGTTGCGCCCGACGCCCTGGCTGCAACACTCGATGCGGCGCGCGAGATCATCAGCGCCGTACTCGCTGGGCTCGCATGACGCACGCCGAGTGGGCCGCAGAGCGCTCGGGAGAAGCACCTCCGGCGCTTGTTCGGCGGTTGCGTGAGATCTTTGCCGCGCATCCTGAATGGGACGCACTTCCACATGTCGACGCATTTACACACGCCGCTGAGTGGCTGTCACGTCGCGTGCTCGAGAGCGAGGCGTCGCGTCCCGTAGCACTCGACCTTTTGGTGGCGGATGCCTGCATCACCTTCGCGTTTGAAGCGGCGGCCGACGACTCTGCGACACTTGGCGTGCGAGCCGCGTCTGCACAGGCCCGACTGTCCGCGCTGATTGCACGAACCTAATCTCCGAATGGAGAGGAGCTGGACAATGGCAATCGACCCAGCAATGCATCTCGATGATCTCGCAGCAACGGCGGCGCGCGCCGCAAGCGTGTTGCGTCCGCA
>JAPLKT010000097.1:0-7011 GCA_026387895.1 Gemmatimonadota bacterium
CGCGGCGCTCACGCCGCCCTGCTGGTCCTGCCTTCCCCTTCGATTTCATGCGCCACCTCCGCCCCGAACTTAGAGCGTGTAAGGCGTCCACGAAATCGGGTGAAGCTCACTCCTCCGCACCCGAAAAGCGCTACCAATAGCACGAACGCGGTGAGCGAACGATGGGTTGCTGCGGGGAGAGTACCGAGGGTTAGCATGGCTCCACGGATGGCGATACCGGCGCACATCACATCGCGCCCGCAACCATAGTGCTACTTCTATGCTGTCGCAAGATGGACGAGCATAGAAGTAGCGTGGGCGCGTCATGGCCCAGCATCAGAACGCCGCGTTTCGACGACAGATCGGCGAGCGACTCCGCAGTTTGCGAGAGCGCGCCGGAATCACGTCGCAGGAACGACTCGCCGACCGCGCGGGCCTGCATCGCACGTTTGTAGGGCGCATTGAGCGTGGTGAAAGCGGAATCACCATTGAGGCGCTGGCCGCCCTACTTGTTCCCCTCGGCGTGAGCCTAGGTGAGTTTTGGCGCCCATTCGGGTCAATCGTGCGAGCAAAAACTCCTCGTCAGCGCCGAAACTAGTCGAGGCCTCGCGGCGCGCCGATACAAGCGAGCACGCCACGCCATTGCATCTCCCGTGCATGTTACATAACATAGAGAAACCCACCTGAGCCCCCTCCATGAGCCGCGGACCCAGCGGGAGAATTGTTGTTGAGATTGAGCCAGCGCTGAAGCGCGGCTTGTATGCGAAGCTTTCGCGACACGGCCTAACGTTGAAGGAGTGGCTCGTCGCTCGCGCCCAGACATTTGTTGCGGCGAAAAGCTCAGCGACTACTCGTCGAAGGTCAGCGCGTTCGAAGTCGCGCCCCCGGGCATGACCGCGGCAGGAGTGGTACGACCCGCGCGTTCTTCCGCTGCGACTGTGAATCAGAGAGTGTCACAGCGCTCAGCACCAGCATTGTCCACGTCTGGCGTGACACTTCGCAGGCTAGCGCCCGAAACACCGTCTCATGACTCGGCTGCGGGTCGTATGATCGAGAACGAGAGGATTCTTCGCGGCCTCGAAAGCGGACTCCCCGTGGTAGCGCGCCCCGACCTCGGCCCATACGTGCGGCCATCCGACGCAGGTTCGCCATTTCAACGCTGGTTTAGCTATCGTGAGGGATACACGGTATCCCTATGTAGTCAGTACATACGCTCCTCAGATTCGCTGATTCTCGACCCATTTTGCGGATTTGGCTCGACGCTCCTCGCCGCGCAGCGCGCTGGCGTAGCCTCGGTGGGCATGGATGTAAGCCCCCTCGCTGCTTTTGTCGCGCGCGTCAAGACGCACAAGTACAACGCGGCTGCCCTTAGAGACATTAAGGCGTCGATAAGCAGGCTTCGACGTGTGACAGTGGAGTCGACACCAGCGGAGGCGCCGGTGATCAGAATCCTACCGAAGCTGTTTCATCCAAAGATTCTCGAAGCACTTCTGCTTTTCCGCGCCGCCATCGACCGGACGGCCGAAGCCGCAACGCGCGACTTCTTGATGCTTGCGTGGGTCGCGATCCTGGAGGACGTGTCAAACGTCTTCCGAGAAGGAAACGGCGTAAAGTACCGAAATCGAATGCGCGGGAATGAGTATTCGGTTCGCCCGTACGACGAGTGGGAGAGTGAGCGCTTTCCCCGTGACAAGTTTGACTATGTCCGCACAGCATTGCTCACACACCTGAAGATGATGCTCGAAGACGCCTCGTCCGCCTCCACACACGCGTCTGCGCGGGTGGTCCATGACGACGTCCGCAACATTGCCGCGCACGTTCGGCCCCAGTCCGTCGACCTCGCCCTGTTTTCGCCGCCTTACTGCAACTGCTTCAACTACATCAAGGCGTACAAGCTCGAACTGTGGATGGCTGGTTTCATTCGCCAGTATCCCGATATTCGAAGCCTTACGAAACGCGGCATCCGGTCCCGCATTGAGTCGCTACTCGACCCCGTAACCGAGCCGTATCCACAGTCAGTGGAAACTCTAGCCCAGTTGATGGCACGCGGACCGCTTTGGAGTCCGCAGCTTCCTGACGTGGTTCGCGGCTACTTCGCTGACATTCAGGCCACGCTAGTCTCACTGAGACGAGTGTTGAAGAAGAACGGTCGTTGCGTGATAGTGGTGGGCAATTCAGCGTATGGCGGCACCCTCATTCCAAGCGACCTTCTCATCGCAAGCATGGCGGAGAGCGTTGGGTTTGACGTCTCCGAGGTAGCGGTTGCGCGCCACCTGACCACAAGCTCTCAGCAACGACGAGGCCTCGCGCCGATTGGACAATACATGCGTGAGAGCGTCATAACCTTGCAGCGCGGGCGCTAGCTCCCTCCGAGCGCGCCAAGGAAACTGAAGATTTCTCGTCAGCCTTCTTTCTGGGATTCGCCCGAAAGCGAAGTCCCGGCGGTGATTCCTACGGTGGTCGACGACTTGCCACTTGGCGATGTCGCACCCGGGCAGGTTTTTGTCATTCGGAATCACGAGTCTCGATACTTGACGCATACGTTTCATAAGTATGCCGGCAAGTTCATTCCGCAAATTCCTCGCTGGGCCATGCGCCGTCACCTTGAGCGCAACGAAGGCCGGCTCGTGCTAGACCCATTCGTTGGGTCTGGAACGACGCTTGTCGAATGTCTTCTAGACGGTCAACGAGGCGTCGGAATCGATGTTGACCCACTTGCGCGGCTTATTTGCAAGGTGAAGACCACGCTCTTACCCCAACAGGAGCTTGCCCGCCTCCCTGAGACGATCGAAGCACGTCTTCGGGCCGTGAAACGTGGAACTCACAAGCCACAGATCGCGACAATCGCGCATTGGTTCAACGACAAGGCGATTCGCGACTTGTCCGCGATTCGTGCGGTTGTCGAAGAGTATCGCGACAAACCAGACCTATTTGACTTTCTCTTGATCTGTTTCTCCGCCGTCGTGCGTCGGGCCTCAAACGCGGACAACCAGACCATGAAGACGTACGTGTCGCACACCCATCACAAGACGCCGGAGCCAGCTAAGCCGCTGTTCCTGAATACCGTTCGTGATTACGCGACAAGGATGGTCAAGCTCGGCGAGCTTGTTTCCGAGAAGGGCTCGGCCACAGTGCTCGACAATGCTGATGCGCGGTCCCTACCGAAGGTCTGGAGCGCAGCTAACCTCCCCAAAGTGGACCTAGCTATAACCTCTCCACCGTACATCAAGAGCGTTGACTACATCTACAACCAGATGGCCGAGCTCTTCTGGATTGGCGAGACATGGGATCTGGAAACACAGTCGAAGCAGAATCAGTTCAAACTGAGGTACATCGGAACGGACCGACCCAATTCTGCGCCCGTGCCACCCGTTGACCGGCTACCGGGTTCGGTGCGCAAATACGTCAAGGAAGTGGCCGAAACAAGCCCTTTCTTGGCAGATGTGATGATTCGCTATTTCGGCGATATGCTTGCCCACTTCGACGGGATGCGAAAGATTCTACGCAGCCACGCGCACTATGTGCTTGTGGTGGGCGACTCAACGCTGGCAGGAGTCGCCGTGCCAACTCATGAGCTCTTGAGCGATTGCGCCGTTGTCGCCGGTTTTTCAGCCCAACAGACTTTCGCATACGAGATTCGGAACAAGCATATGCGGTTTCCGCGCGCCGGACGCGGCGGCGAAGTTCATCACGACTGGGTGATTGATCTCACAACTACGAGCAAGGCAACTAATGGCCGAGAACGCAGAGGACGAAGCGAGGGAGGTCGACGACAACCCAGCTGACGACGCGCACATCGACGACGCCGACTCAGGCGAGTTTTACTGGAAACAATCGCGAGAAAATCTGTTCACCCCTTCCGGCGTCCGGATGTTCCAGCTCGCGTACCCCCATCGTGATGAAGAATACGAGCAGGCCCGCGAGGCAATCGACGCCGCGTACGAGAAACTCTCGCCACGCCTGCAAAGCAAGGGACGCGGTGCGCTTCGAAAGGGCGGCTCCTTCATCAATCACATTGCAGCCCTTCAAGAGTTCGGGTTGATGTATGTCGAAGAAAAGGACGGGACGCGCATTTTGCGGAGCACACCTGCCGGGGACCAGGCCGCTGTGCTACTGGAGCAAGTGCCCAACTTGCTGCGCACGATCCCGTACTACCTCATCGAACTCCTGAGCCGATACCCACTCAACAATCCGCAGAACCACCCACCGCGCAACCCCGATCTCGCGCGAAGCATTAGCGAAAGCAATGTGTTTCCGTACTGGACGATCTATCGGCTCATGCGGGCGCTGGACAATCGAATCACGAAGGATGAGTTGGCCCGATTCGTCTTTCGACTCAAGAAGAAAGAAGACATCCCCGCAACTATCTCCAGCATTCAGAAGTATCGGAAGGACGTTCTGGCAGATGCGCCGCTAGAAACGCTTGATGACCGGTACGGGCTGCCGCTTACTGGTGCGATTGGCCAGCCCAAGTACATCATGGGCAGAGCTGGCGTTCAAACCGGCGTCATCGACCAGGACGGAGACGACTACGCGCTAAACAAGTCGTACATCCCTTTCCTCGACCAAGTCCTAGCGACGGAACCGGCTGTCCGAGAACTCGACGAAGACACATGGGTTCGCGAGTACGGTGAACCCGTTGAGGCCACTGAGGAGATGTACCTGCCATTTGAGCGCGAGTCCGAGGAGGCCACTGAGAGCACGATTCCCGAAACCGACCCGATTTTCCAAGAAGTTCGCGCTTTGTTGGAAGAGGATGGCTTCGCCGGAGTCGTGCTTGTCGGTCCTCCCGGCACCGGAAAGACTTGGTATGCTCGACAAATCGCGCTCCGGCTAGTTGCCGGAGACCCGAAGCGAATCCGCGAAGTTCAGTTTCATCCCTCGTATCAGTATGAGGACTTCGTCGAGGGATTTACCTCGGACGGTCGCGGCGGATTTACTATTGAGAATAGGCACCTCCTAGTGATGGCCATGCGGGCTGCCAACACGGGCGGGCCTCATGTCATGTTGATCGACGAGCTTAGCCGAACCGACCCTGCGCGCGTAATGGGCGAGGCCCTGACCTACATGGAGACGACGCTGCGCGGTCAGCGGTTCTTTCTGCAATCGGGCCGAGCAATGTCGATTCCGAACAATCTCTTGTTCTTGGCGACCATGAACCCTGAGGACCGCTCCGTCGACGAAATCGATGGAGCCCTCGACCGACGTTGGGGAAAGGTCTATCTGAACCCAGACCGCACGGTTCTCGACGGATTTCTCCAAGCGAACTCGGTATCCGGTGAGCTTCGCGGCGCCATTCTGAAGTTCTTTGTGTCGGTGCAGAGCGACTACGCGCTTGGGCATGCTTTTTTTCGAAACGTCCGCGACGTTCCAAGCCTCCGCCGCCTCTGGAAGAATCAGCTTCAACACGTCTTCAACCGGGCTTTTCGATACGACAAGGAAGGAGTAGTGTCGCGCCAGCACCGTCGGACGGATCTGACCATGCCTCCGTGCCAGAGACGTGACATACTCGGTAATCCCCGCACGCGAGTTTCACAGTCGCGTCATCGATGTCGCGACTCGGGGCACTACGAGTATTCCGCTTTCAGACCTCTCGCACGGCGGTAAACTCGTTCTCTATCCTCAGGTCGAGGAGCGGGGATACTTCTCGTTTCATTTCAAAGGAACTGAACTTCGCCTCACCGCCGGTCCGTTCATCGGACTGATACCGATCTGCCCGGGAATCACCATCAATGTTCAGCCTCGGCTACCGGTAGCCAACCTCACCAGAGTTATAGACCTTGCTCAGCGTAGCCTCGGTTTCATTGACGGCGTGGACCGTGGATATGCATGGGCTTCCGAAGGAGCGAATGGCGTACTAGAACTACTCCTGCGCGGCCTTGTGACCGCACTGGAGCCCGTCGACCTCTTTGGAATGGACCGGCGATATGTTCGGCGTCAAGCGGTTTCTTCCAGCCCGAGAGGAAGAATTGACGTACATGCGACGTACTCCCGGCTGTTCGCTCGCGGCATTCGGCACCGCGTGGTTCATTCCCGATTTGAACAGACTGTCGATACGCCTGCCAATCGATTGATCAAGACGGCGCTAGTTGACGGAGCACGTCGTCTGTCACGGACGGCGTCTCCTCCGGCACAGCTACTCCGCGACGTAAATCGGACGATCCGACGATTTGACGCTGTTCAGTCGGAGGTGTCTCCTATCGCGGCGGCGGCCGCGCTCGAGGCAAGTTCGCGCGTTCATTCGTCGAGTCGCGAGTACTACCGCCGACCGATTCGAATCGCAGCGGTGATCCTCGCCGGAAAGAGCTTGTCACTTGACGGACGGCATGGCGACTTCGACGCTGCGTCTTTTGTCCTCAACTTTGAGGACCTGTTCGAGGAATACATTCGAGAGGTCGTCTCAGCGGGTTTCCGAGGCATTCCGACTTCCGACTGCACGGCGCTCAGTGGAAAGGTGCCTCCCGGGCGAAAGTCGTTCTTTGACGATCCTGAGCTGCCGACTGCACCGACTGCACAGCCAGACTTAGTGATTCAACGGAAGGATGCGTGGCCAGTCGTCGCCGATGTGAAGTACCGAGCCGCAACAAAACGAGAGGACTGGAACCAACTGATCCCTTACGCTGTCAGGTATCGCGCTTCGACGGCGGCGATAATTCACTTGTCCGACGGAGAGCGCTCGCTCGCCGTTCGGCACGGCAAACTTCAGGACACTACCTACTACTCGCTGGCCTTTGACTTGGCAGCGGCGTCCCTTGAGTCTGAAGAATCCGCACTGGTGACGGCGCTCCATGGGTTTGCAACCGAATCGCATCCGTCGGCACCCGTTTGACGGTCCTTGGAGGCGCCCCTCGCGGCTTCGAGAATGAGGCGATGGACGCCGCCGAGGCGCCGCGAGTGGCGCAGTGATCGAATGAGCGAAGTGGCCCCGCGAAAGTATTCGCAATGGGATAGCCAGACATATTGTTGCATACGGTCACGATACCGCGCGCCGTCATCGCGGCGTCACTCGAACCCCCTTTCTGCAATGGCAGA
>JAPLKT010000097.1:7019-9326 GCA_026387895.1 Gemmatimonadota bacterium
ATCGCACGTCGCCTGCGGTCGGACCTCCGACGACGGAAAGCAGCGAGCTATTGAGGCTCTTGTTGCAGGCCAAGCGGCTCGCCAAGCGCTATTACACGCTGACAGGACGTCCGCTAGGTGTGACCGGCGAAGTTGCGGAGTATGAAGCCATCACGATTCTTCGGCTGACGCCGGCACCTGTTCGGACGGCTGGCTTCGATGCAACCCGAATCATTGGAGCGCGAAAGACGGAGCGGCTACAGATCAAGGGTCGGTGTGTCGTCGACCCCAGCCGGAACGGACAGCGTCTAGGCAAGATCGACCGGTCCAAGCCGTGTGATGCGGTGCTGTTGGTCCTTCTCGACTCAGACTACAACGCCTACGAGATCCATAGGGCAGAATGGAGCGCGGTCTTCGAAGCGCTGGTTCGACCAGGCTCTAAGGCTCGCACTGAGCGCGGCCAGCTCTCCGTTTCCTGCTTCCGCCGAATCGGGCATCCCTTGTGGGCTCGCGAACGACACGCCTAAGTAAGTGATCGCAAGCTGGGTCGGGCCTAGTACTGCTGGAGCTCGCTAAACGGCCTGCTCGCTTCGGCGACTATTCGGTCTCCGACAAAGAGTGTTGCCGTCACCGGAATTCCGAGCAGCGCCTCCCCGAGATCGTGCGAGTCTCCGGTCATTACGAAATGGAAGTTGAACACAGGTAGTTCGTGATCTCCGGGGTAGATCGGCTTCCCGCTGTGCTGCTCCTGAGTCATTCGATACGTGGCGAGCCGGGTGTCACGGCGCGCCTCCACTCGGAACATGTTCGACTCATTGGGCGGCACAACGGCTCGGGGCAGCTCTACCTGAATCGTCCAGTCGCGTAGTACCGACGCGCTGTCATTCGCCACCTTCACTTCGATGGTGTACTCGTGCCTCTCACTCTCCATTCGGTCAGCCCGCGAGGTGATGGAGAGCGTCACGGCGGGTCCAGTCTCTTTCTTCGCCGACTCGCGCAGTGAATCGGGTATGTTGCCAGTTCCACCGTGGGCCCGCACGCAGTTGCGACCACTCTCCTTCGCCTCATAGACGGCTTCGTCGGCGAGCTTCAGTAACGGTTCGAGTTCGGTGGCGTCGGAGGGAAAGGCTGCGACCCCAAGACTCAGCGTGACCGCGATGTTGTTGAGTCTCTGACTCTCAATAGTCCGCCGAACCCGTTCTGCTACCGCCACGGTCTCGGACGAGTCGTGATTCGGCAGAACGATCATGAATTCTTCACCGCCGAACCGATAGGCCCGGCCCTTACCTCGCACGACCGCTTCCATAGCTGCGTGAGCCTCAGCGAGAACCTTGTCGGCCTCGATGTGACCGTGCGTGTCGTTCACCTTCTTGAAGTAGTCGAGGTCGGCCATAACGAGGCCGAGTGGCATCGTCGCAGACTCGGCGGCAACGATCATAGCGGGGAGTACCGCGTTTAGCGCCTTTCGACTCGGCCCGCCTGTGACTGCGTCGGCGTCGACTTCCGCGTCCTCGACCTGCGGCAGGTCGGAAAGGACGCGGCCGGCGGCGGACGGTTGCGGCGCGGCGCGACCAAAGCTCGGAGCGGTCGGTTCCGCGAAATCAAGGCGGATTTGCTCATCGAGTTCGTCGAGCGTTTTGACCTGACGCAGACGCCGCGAGAATCGGTCCAAGGTGAACTGGCCGCCACCGCCGCTCCGCCAGAACCGTCCACCGTCAAGCAGCGCGTACTGAAATGCCCGCTTCGCAAGGTCCACGGCGATGCCGGAACGCTCCGCGAAATCTGCGACGCCGATCTCGGCGTTCGTATCTTCCGAGTATCGCACCCCCGCGTACCGCAGGAGAGTGAGGAATGCATCCACCTCTTGGCCCGTATTCGGGCACTCCGCTACGCCCCGAACGCGGAGCTTCACCTTCGCCTCTGCGGATAGCAGGTCCTCGCACACGATCGCATCGCGGCCGATTGCATCGCACACGGCGCGGAGTCCACGCTCCTTATCGAGCAGCTGATCGAGTTCCACCTCGACTTTCCGGGCAAGCGGCCACTCGCGCGTCGCGTGGAAGTGATTCCACACGTGACGGATGACTGCCAGCTGCGCCTCGGTTCTTTTCGGACTCTCTGGCAACGGGGCCTCGGCGCCGCGAATGTTCAGTGACCAATCTGGGGGACCCGCGCCAAATAACAACAAAGCGGGCCAACCGAACTGGTTGACCCGCTTGCAGTTGCCCCTCTAGGTCTCGAACCTAGACTCTTCTGCTCCAGAGGCAGACGTGTTGCCAGTTACACCAAGGGGCAAAAATCGGCCCGAATCACCTTCCGAACCGCCCT
>JAPLKT010000034.1 GCA_026387895.1 Gemmatimonadota bacterium
CCGTCAGCATGCGATTCGCGGTCCACGAGTCGAGTGCACCCGTTGGCATAATGGCAATCGGGTCGGAGACCGTCGATTGATAGGTGCCGGGATACGTCATCTTCCAGAGGCGCCAGCCGAGGTCGGCCCGCAGCTCGCGGTTCTTGCCGGTGACCCAGCGCACGCCGAAGCCCATCGACACCGAGAATTTGCCGCCGAAGGTGTAGCCAGAGGCGTCTTCGCGGGTGTCGCCCGGGGTGAGGACATAGCCGGCGCCGAGATGCGTCAGCGGCTGAATCCCCTTCCAGCTGCGATCGCCCGTGGGGGCGAGGTCAAAGCCGACGTCGAGCGCCATGAGCCAGGTGTTTTTCTCGCCGATATTGCGCGTGGCGGCCGACTTGTTGTAGTCGAGAATCGTACGCGTGGTGTGCCCCGAGGCGAGCGACGCGTTGAAGTACGTGGGGCCAGTGATGTGGTAGTCGTACCGGATGCCAACGATCGGGATCGGACTCTTCGGCGTGACGCCCGGGCCATTGTCGGTCACGAAGAGCAGGCCGCCGAACCCACCAACGCGCGTCGGGTCGACAATGCTCTGAAACGGGCTCTTGGCCGGCTCCGTGCCGACAATCGTCGACTGGGCCGCGACCGGTGTTGCGAACACGACCGCGAACAGCATCGCGCTGGCCGTGCGGGGGAGAAGGGAACGGCTCACGCGACACCTCCCAGCACACGCAGATCGCGACCGGTCATCTCGGTTGGGCGCTCTACGCCCAGCAGCGCGAGCGCAGTCGGTCCGACGTCACAGAGGGCGCCGCCGGAACGCAGCGGAATCGTGGCTCCGTCTTCGATGAGCATGAATGGCACAGGGTTCGTGGTGTGAGCGGTATGCGGTCCGCCCGTCGCCGGATCAATCATCATTTCGCAATTCCCATGGTCAGCCGTAATCAGCAGTCGCGTCCCCGACTTCTCGGCGCTCGCGACAATGCGCGCCAAGCACTGGTCTACCACCTCGACCGCCTTGATGGTCGCGGCAAGGTTCCCGCTATGTCCCACCATGTCACCGTTGGCATAGTTGCACAGGGTAAAATGATGCGATCGGGCCTCGATAGCGTTGCAGAGCACATCGGTTATACCCGGCGCCGACATTTCGGGCATCAGGTCGTACGTGGCCACCGTCTGGGAAGGGACCAACACCCGCTCCTCCCCCCGATATGGCTTTTCTTCGCCCCCGTTAAAGAAATATGTCACATGGGGGTACTTCTCGGTCTCGGCCGTGCGGAGTGTGGTCATCCCCGCATCGCATAATACGTCGGCCATAATCCGAGCCATCGAGAAGGGCTGGAAGGCCACGGACAGTCCAAAAGTGGCGTCGTACTGCGTCATCGTGGCAACATGCAGCGACGGGCGGCCGCGGACGTCAAAGCCGTCAAAACCCGGGATGGCCAGGCAGCGCACAATCTGCCGCATACGGTCCGAGCGGTAATTCCAGCAGATCACCGCGTCGCCGTCGCGCATAGGCGCCACGGGGGCCCCGTCGCGCAGGATCACGGCGGGCTTGATAAACTCGTCGGTTTCGCCGGCATTGTACGCGTCACGAATAAACTGCACGGGGTCGGTCGCGCTCGGGCCGGTGCCGTCCACGGCCGCGCGATAAAACAGCTCGACACGCGGCCACCGATTGTCGCGATCCATGCCAAAGTACCGGCCCCCAACACTGGCGATCTCGGCACGGCCGGCCAACGCCTTCACCAGCTGCTCCATGTAGCCGAGCGCGGAGGTGGGGAGGGTGTCGCGCCCATCCAGCATCGCGTGAATGGCCACACGGCCAACCCCTTCGCGCTTTGCGAGCTCCACGATCGCAATCAGGTGGTCCTGATGCGCGTGGACCCCACCGTCGCCAATCAGCCCGACCAGGTGCAGCGTCCCATTGCTGGTCTTGGCGTGGGCGCAGGCATCTCGGAAGGCGGTATTTCGGAAGAAATCACCCGTTTTGACGGCGAGCGAGATCCGGACCAGATCCTGCATCACCACCCGACCGGCCCCGAGGTTCAGGTGCCCGACCTCACTGTTGCCCATTTGCCCTTCGGGGAGTCCAACAGATAGCCCCGATGCGTCGAGCAAGGTGCGCGGCGCGCGGGCCCAGAGCCGATCCCACGTCGGGAGATCGGCGAGCGCCAAAGCGTTGCCCGTACGGTCGGGGCGGTAGCCCCAACCATCGAGCACGACAAGTACGACCGGTCGGTTGTCTGTCTGCGAGCGGGCCATCGTAGGTCGGCGTGTGGTGTTCGAAGTAATTTAGTAATCTAACCTCTCGTCACGCTCCCAAACCAGCGATGCACATTCGCCGTCTCTGCCGCGCGATTCTACTCTGTGCCATAGCCGCTGTTTCCCCGGCGGCTGCCCAGCGTTCCCTCAGCACGGGCGCAATCGCGCGCGGTACCCCGAGCGGCCCGAGTGTGGGCGCCGTGAGCGCCGGCGCACCCATCGTCGTTGGTGCTACCAAAGGCGGGGAAACCCAAATTACCATTGAAGGGTGGGTCGACGGTTCCCGACTCGGCGGCGGCAAGGACAGCTTCACCGCCTCAGTCAATGGCAAGCGCGCACTCCGGGTGCGGGCCACGCCAAGTAAAAAGGGGAAAATGCTCGCCGAACTGCACGCTGGGGTCGGCGTCAGCACCGTGGAGCAGAAAGGGAACTGGACCCTCGTGAAGCGATCGATGTGGGTTCCCACGGCTGTCCTCGGCAAGGTAGCTGGCAAGGAGGAGCGGAAGGCCGCAGCCCCAGCTCCAGCTCCAGCCGCAGCGCCACCCGCAGCCGCAGCACCAGCCGCAGCACCAGCCGCAGCACCAGCCGCAGCACCAGCCCCCAAATGGTGGTACCATGCACCCTGCGAAGTCCGCGCGCCTGCTCATAGCGCCGAACGGCGATGCCATTGGCGATCTGGGTACGAAGGCGTCCCTCGAGCCGATCGCGCGCGACCGCGGATGGGTCAAAGTCCGCCTTGAGGCGTGGGTCAACGAACGCGATCTCACCACGATGGACTCGGTGCCAGGGCTCACAGCGGCGGATCTGCATGCCGATCCTGCCGGGACCCGTGGCCGGTCGGTCCGATGGGAAGTGCAGGTGCTCTCGCTGCAAACGGCTGATCCGCTCCGCCGCGAAATGGCGCGCGATGAGCCGTATCTGCTCGCGCGCGGGCCGGGCAGTGAAAATGCGTTGCTCTACCTCGCGATCCCGCCGTCGCTCGCGACAGTTGCGGCCACGTTCCCGCCGATGACCACCGTCATCATCAATGCCAAAGTGCGCAGCGGGAAGAGCGAGCCGTCCGGCGCGCCAATCCTCGACCTTATCTCCATTACCAAGCGGTGACCGCTCCCGGCGCTCCCCCGGAGGATGGTTGGCGCACGCTCTGGCGTGAGCGTCCCGGCCTCATGCGGCTTGTGTGGGGCGTGGCCCTGTTGCTGTTGGTTGGCAATGGCTGGCTCCTCGCGCAACGCGTGCTTGACGGGCGCGAAACGACGCGGCTTCGCACGCAACTCAGCGGCGTTGAGCGCGAGCGCATCGATGCAGCCATGCGCGCCGACAGCAATCGCACCCAGGTTGTGGTGGAGTTAGCGCGTCGACAAGCGCGCATCGATAACGGATTGCATCTCTCGGTAGCGCTCGACAGCAATGTCCTCCACCTCGAGCAAGAAGGGGCGGTGCTGCTCAGTATCGCCACCGTCACTGGGCCCAACGGATGGATCCGTACCGGTCCGCGCGACTCCGTGCCGCTCGCCGCACCGCGCGGGGACCGCACCATTGAAGACATTGTGGGTGACACGCTCGTGCTGCTCAGTGGCGGCACCATGATCTACGCCGACGGCGTCGCGGGTCCTGCGCGCGCCGGTCAGCTGCGTGTGAGCCTCGCCGACCTCAAACTGCTCAAGCCGAATATCCGGCCCGGGCAGCACGTATACTTTTACTGATGGCACGCGGCGACGGCTTCTTCAAAACCGGTGGCGCGGCCGCCTGGGTCACGGCGCTGGCTGTGCCGGCCCTCGTCGCACTTGGCGCGTTCCTCTACTGGGACGGTGCGCGCGCGCACTTCCGCCTCGAGGTCACGCGCGCGGCCTACCAGGACAACCTCGCGATGCTGGACAACATCCGCCGCGATGTTGGGGTGAGTCGCGATACCCTGGAGCGCGTCAAAGCGCTCGACAACGATTCCACGCAAAGCGATCGGCCGTTCATTGTGATTTCAGTGGCCGAGCATCGACTCTGGTTCAAGAAAGGGTCGGCGGTGCTCTTTACCACACGCGTCGCCACGGGCACCGGCAAGAATCTCGAGACCGGAAAAGGCGGCCAGCGCTGGAAGTTCGAAACACCGCGCGGGCGTCTGGTGGTGGAACGCAAAGACGTCGAGCCGGCGTGGGTGCCCCCGGATTGGCACTTTGTAGAAGTTGCCCGCAAGAAGGGCCTCCGCATCGCGCACCTCGAACCGGGCAAGACGATCGCTGCCGGCAATGGCGTGGTGCTCGCTATGACGCGGTCCGGCGTCAATGTGGTCACGCGCTATCCGGACGGGACTGAAGTCCCTATCGAAGTGCGCGAAGGACAAGAGATTATCGTCGGTCGCACCCTCGTGATCCCGCCCTACGAAGCCAACCAGCGCAAATACTACGGCACGCTCGGCAGCAATCGTCTCTACCTTGGCGATGGCTACGGCATTCATGGCACCGACGTACCAAGCTCGATTGGACACGATGCCTCGCACGGTTGCATTCGTGTTCGCAACGAAGACGCCGAACTCCTGTATCGCTTGGTGCCGCTCGGCACCGTTGTCTACATCTACTAACGCGTGCTGCGCCGGTCGGACTCCCCCAACTCGCTGCTCACGCTCGCCCTCGTGGGACTTGGGGCCATCGTGATTGGCCTCGCGGCGCTGTTGGCACCCGCGAATTTTTTCTTCGGGGCAGCGCCTACGGGTGATGTCCCGGTCGAGCATACCCTCCACGCGTCACCGGAAGCCTTTGGGAACAGCGGCGAGGTGCGTCTGCAACTGCGGATGCCACGCGAACGGTGGGAGTTCCCGCTCGAGGCAAGCGCGCTCGACTCCATCAAATCGCTCGACTGGGTGCGCGCTGAGGACACCAACCGCTCCATTCCCGCGGAGGCCACCGTCAGTACCACCGTGACGGCACCTTCACGCCCCGGGTTTTATCGGCTCGCCGTGACCCGAAAAGACGGCTCGCGCTTTGTCGATTCGGTCGTGGTTGGCGTGCTCGTACCCTTCAGTGCCAAGAAGCGGAGCGCGCTGAATGGCTATCAGATTGGCACGTATAATTGGGAGCACACCCCCGGTGACGCCTCGCCGCCGCCGCGTGGGTTTATCGAGGTGAGCCAAGCGGTCGAAAACATTCCGATCAGCGCCCACTTTCGAATTTCCGACTTCATTACCCACGACGGCCAGACCAGTTGGCCTCGCTACGTGGCGCTCGACACCCGCGTGCTCGACAAAGTTGAGCTCGTGCTTCGCTATCTCGGGTCGCGCGAGCACGACATGCCGGTGTCGCTGCATTCGGGCTTTCGGACCCCGTATCACAATCGGCATGTCCCCCGTGCAGCGAGCGACAGCCGCCACCAATACGGCGACGCCGCCGACCTCGCGATCGACGTGGACGAAGATGGCCGGATTACCTATCTCGACGTCCTCGCCGTCTCCCGGGCGGTCGAGATGGTGGAGCGCGACTACCCCGCGCTGGTGGGCGGACTCGGCCTCTATGGCAACGCAGGGACCGCGGCGTACGTGCACATCGATGTGCGCGGGGCGCGAAAGCGCTGGCGCGGGTGACCGCACGCGGCTCCCCGTGTGCCTGCACCGTCCGCTCCGTTCACTGCACGCATGCGCTCTTCGGATTCGGCTTCGGCATGGTGACATGAATGCGATGATCCAGGTTCGCGATCTCGAGCGAGGTGGCCATAACGAGTCGCGTAATAGCGGCCAAATGCGTGTAGTCGATGTACTGGGGCTCGTCCGTTACCGAGTGGTAGTCGATATTCCCGCCTGTAGTCAGTAAGACTGACGGGATGCCGAATCGAGCGTACGAAGCGTGGTCGGATCGGCAGTATACTTGCTGCGGATGGCCGGGGGCGTCCTCTGAAAGGTCGAAGTTGAATCCGAGGTGGAGCGCCGAGTTCACTCGATCAAAGGCATCTCCGAGCTCGCCGGAAAGCCGACGTGCGCCGAGAAGTTGGAGGTATCCCGGACCTCCGGGAAAGATCCGTCCACTGCTATCAACGGAGGCTGGATCGTCAACGCTTCCGTGGCCGACTCGGTCGAGATTTATCACGGCGACGATGGAGTCGAGCGGGACGGTCGGATTCTCGGTGAAGTATCTAGAACCGATCAGTCCGGACTCCTCGCCCGTGTGCCAGATGAAGAGGACGCTGCGCTTTGGCGGCACACGCGCCGAAGCAAGGGACTCTGCGATCTCTAGGAGCGCCACTGCCCCCGAAGCATCATCGTCAGCGCCGTTGTAGACTGAGTCAACGCGTGCTCCGCCGTGTAGCAGTCGCAAGCTGTCGACAAGGCCCGCGAGAACGCCAGCCCTGTCGGCCGGCGATTTCGGGAAGGCGGAATCCTGTTCCATTCGAAAGAAAAACAACGATCGTGCTTTTGCCGCGTTGTGCTCCTCCCGAGACAGAGATAGGCCGAGATGATCGGAATGCGCGCTCAGCACGACATACTCTCCGTTCGACCCAGACTGGCCGGGTACCATAGCGATCACGTTCCGCGCGACATCAAGTTTGCGGTCCACGAACTGGATGTTCGTGGTCAGCGCATTCCCGCCGATTGGCGCTGGGTCGTCATTTAGGCTCCCTCCAAGAATCGCCTCCGCCAAACGGGTCGTGATTCGCAATCCGAGTCGTCCCTCCTCGTCCGCGAGGTACTCGGGTCCGCGAGGTTGCATTGCCCCGAAGCCTCTGTAGTCCGGCACGAGCGAATCGCCTACGATTCGGATGACCTGTGCCGCCGCGGCAAGCGCGCGATTCCAGCCAGGTAGAGTCGCAGCAACTCGAAAGCCTCCCTGTCGGTTGCGGTCCTCCGGGAGGCGAAACGCTTCCCTGACGAGAACAACCTTCCCAGCCAGTTGCTCGACGCTGGGCACGCGAGACGTATCGTAGATCAGTCCAAGGTACTGCGGCCGAACCCCGTGCAGTTGCGTGAACCTCCTTGTCGCGGCCTCGGCTGCGAAGTCCTTCCCGGCGCGAAACTGTCTTCTTCCAACCGTGATCGTACTCGCGGGGTCAAGTGCGCGTATCACCACTGGGACGGTCTGATAGAAGGTGCCGTTCTCGCCCAGAGGGAGCAGCCCGAGACGGCCGACCTCGCGTTCTACGTAGTCCGTGGCCTTCCTGGCGAAAGTGGTGCTGTATAGCCGACCCTGCATGGAGTCGTCGGCGAACTGGTACAGCCGTGTCATTAGGTCGCCCGACGTTATCTCAGCTTTTGTCGGGGGGCCGGAGTACTTGATTGGCAGCGCTGGGCTCTGGGCGCCCAGCGGAGGGGACATGAGCAACGCGATGAGTATGCGACCGAAGACCCAGTGCAATTGACGGTCAAAGATGTGTCGAAACACTGTCGCTGGAGAAGGAGAAGCCGTAGTCTGGACGCACGCGGGCGAGGATGATTCAGCACACGTCACCTGATCGCGTTTTCGCGCATAACGGTGCACGCCCGCTCGATTTGACGGCAAAATGAGTCCTGGCTGGAGCGCCCAGTCCATCAGGTGGTTTGTGAGGCCGTAACGCCACGCCGAACCGGGCGTCACAATCGTGGAGGTCCGGCGTGACGCTACGTCGTGCTTGCGTCATACACCGCGTTCATCGACATCGCTTGCCCCACGACTGCGTCGCACGGCAAAAGTAGCTGCTCGGCACGGTTCCCGCGCGCAATGACGATTAGGAAATACAGAATCTCGCACCCTGAGTCAATAGTGTGCCGGGTTCCTCAATGCGCTGCCGGCGACTTACCGAAGCCCCACGAGCCTAGTGGCCGCCTCTCAGCTCCGGAATCAGGGGGTCTGAAAGACGCTGTAGTAAGCCGTCTGGATCTGGGACGCAATGAAGGGCCCAGCGCCGGACTCCTTCAGCTTCTGGAAGCTCTCGCCGCCAGCCAAGAAGAACGTGTGCCCCGGGCCAGGATAGGCGCGCGGATTTCCGTTCTCATCGGCGTGAGCAGGCGAATACGAATCCATGATCTGATGCAGCGCCATCGCCAGAAAGCTCAGCGCCGCGGTGCGATCGTTCGCCTGTGCGGCATCTCGAGCGTGTCCCAACATCGCTTCTTCCCATCCGTTGGATTTGTCCTTTGCGTCTTGGACAGACTGGCCGAGGCTTCGCAGGTAGTGCCGTCGATTATCGCTAGTGTAAAGCGCGTCTTGCTCAAGGCTCTTGTCTTTGACGAACTCCAGTTCTTGGAAGGTGAGAATGGAGCCGAGGCCGTTTGGACGGGATCCCCAGGCCCTCCGTAGGTTAGGCCGTCGGGTACCGCGAATCGCCACCCCTTGTCCGTCTGCGTTGGCTCGCCGTTGCACCAGGTGAAATTGTGGCACATCCACGCTTTTGCGCGGGCATCATCGGCGTCGGCCACGACAACAACGGCTCCGAGCTCCTGACACGAGTTCGCCGAGTTGCGTGCGACCGTCAGGCCGCCGCGCTGGGGTCGGGCCTGCGGACCTTCGGTGTCTCCCTCCGCGCGGAGCTGTGCGTAGCACTCCGAACTGAGCTTGAGTTTCGTGGACCGAACTCCGGCCGTGCGCTCGGGTGAGCACGCCGCGACCGTCCACACAAGTGCTGCTAAGGCAGCGACTCCTGCGGCACGGAGCGAGGGGTGGGCAACAACGGTTTGCAGTTTCATGTGCCGAACTCCTCGTGAAAAAAGGGGCAAGCCGTCCGAGATACTCGTGGAGGCATCCAAGTAGTGTAGCCTGTGCTTCACGCTGGTCTTTGCTCGCGGCACCGAGAATTTTCGCACGACTCGGAACGCTATTAAGATAGGCGCGCGTTCCCTCCGTCTTGATTTTGCACTCTGCTTTCTCGATTTTCGACAGGACCACAACGCGCGGTCCATAGCAGCGGTAGAAATTTTCGAGGCGGATCTAAACACCATTTACGAGAGAGGATTTCAGACAGGCACCTTCGGTCGCCGTTCTGAATCTTGTGACCTCAAGATCGCGGCGAATCGATCGGCGGTCGAGGCAAACTCACTGAGCAGGCAGTCCGCAGAAGACAGCTGCTGGCGCGCCAAACCCGCGCAAACCAACTCGCCAGACGTGGGGTCGTGCAGAGGCGGCGACGAACAGGATCTCAACGAAGCTGCTGACTCGCGTGGCGGAACGCTCCGTGTCAGACTCGCTCGACTCAACGATTTCGTTTTTGGTGACGCCTCAGGCGCGGTGGGTGAAAGCGGTAGCGGCTGGTCGGTTGTTTGGGGACGGCTGCCTACGTACACATTGATGTACGCGGGGCCCGCAAGCGCTGGCGCGGGTGAGTCGCACGGGGCGTCGCTCGCCGGCGGCCCAGTGGTTACGCATCTCTGTCGGAGGACCGAACGATGAACGAATTCCTGAAGGAACGTCTCCTGCGCCAGCTCAGCACCATGAGCGACGAGAAGGTCTACCAAGTGCTCGACTACGCCGAGTTCCTGAGCTCCAAGTACGCCGAGCAGAAGCCGGCCCCGCCGAGCGTGTTTCAGCGCTTCGCCGAGGGGATGGAGGACACGATGCGAGCGGGAAAGATGTCGGCCTCGACCGTCGCCCAGACGATGGGGTTCCTGAGCCTGGCAATGGGCGTCCTGAACGGGGTGGCCGCCGCGGGAAAGTCGGTCGCGGGGGATCTCGTGAACGCCCCAGCAAGCCCGCCGGCTGCGAGCCCCGCCCCCCAGTCACCGGTCGACCCAAAACCCTAAGGCGCGCGCCACCAGTTGCCAGTCGGGGCTTTTCCGAAGTAAATTGTACCATGGAACCCTCGACTACTCCGAAGACCTCTCGGCCCGCACCGGCACAGACCGGCAGCGGGCCGTCGCGCAAGAGCGCGCGTGACGCTGTCGCGCCAACTGGCGCCGGCCGCATTCGCCCCGACGCCGGACTCACGTTCGACGACGTCCTCCTGATCCCGCGCCACTCCACGGTCCATCCCAAAGACACGAGCACCGTGACGCGCTTCTCGCGCGGCATCACACTCAACGTCCCGCTGGTCTCCGCGGCCATGGACACCGTCACCGAAAGCGAGATGGCCATTGCGATGGCCCGCGCGGGTGGCATCGGCGTGCTCCACAAGAACATGTCGATCGACCGTCAGGCCGCCGAAGTGGATCGCGTGAAGCGCTCCGAGAGCGGCATGATTCTCAAGCCGTATACGCTCCCCGCCAGCGCCACGATCCGCGAAGCGGCCGCGCTCATGGCCAAGTTCCGCATTAGCGGTGTGCCGATCATCAATGAGCAGGACAAGCTCATTGGCATCATCACCAATCGCGACCTGCAGTTCGAGCGCAATCTCGACCGCCCGGTTGCCGCGGCGATGACCGGTGAAGGACTCGTTACCGCCCCCGCCGGCACCACGATCGACGCCGCCGAGCAGATCATGGGGCAGCACCGCATCGAAAAGCTCCCAGTGGTGGACACCAACGGCAAGCTGATTGGGCTGATCACGGTCAAGGACATCCTCAAGCGCCGTCAGTATCCGATGGCGGCCAAGGACCGTCACGGTCGCCTCCTGGTCGCAGCCGCCATCGGCGCCGGTGGCAACTTCCTCGATCGTGCACGCGCGCTGGTCGAGGCGGGCGTTGACGCACTCGTGCTCGATACCGCACACGGTCACAGTCAGGGCGTGCTCGACGCGACCGCCAAGGTCCGCGAGCTCTTTCCGGACGTGCAACTCGTGGCCGGCAACATCGCCACGCGTGAAGCGGCGCGTGCACTTGTGGACATCGGCGTCGATGCCGTGAAAGTCGGGGTCGGCCCCGGCTCGATCTGCACCACACGCGTCGTCACCGGGATCGGCGTTCCGCAGCTCACCGCGGTGCTCGACGCCGTCGACGGCGCGGGCGACGTCCCGGTCATTGCCGACGGCGGCATCAAGTACTCCGGCGACATCGTCAAGGCGATCGCCGCCGGTGCCTGCACCGTCATGATGGGGTCCATGCTCGCCGGAACCGAGGAATCGCCAGGCGAGTCGCTCCTGATGGAAGGCCGCCGCTTCAAGATGATCCGCGGCATGGGCTCCATGAGCGCCATGCAGGACGGCAGCGCCGACCGCTACTTCCAGGACGGCGAGATGAGCGCCAAAAAGTTCGTCCCCGAAGGGATCGAAGGGCGCGTCCCCTACAAGGGACCGGCGGGCGACGTGCTCTACCAAATGGTCGGCGGACTCCGCAGCGGCATGGGGTACGCCGGGTGCGCGACGATCGACGCCCTCCGCACCGAAGCCGAGTTTGTGCGCATCACCGCAGCCGGACTGCGCGAGTCACACCCGCACGATGTCACCATCACTCGCGAGGCGCCGAACTACAGCGTTTGAGCCGGACCGAGCGTTAACCATGCAACGGTTAGCGCCCGACTAAGCCCAATCGCGGCTCCGTGCTTGACTCTCTGCACACCGTTCGGCGAGATTGACGGTTGCGACGTCCGGCGATTCCTTGCGCCATTCGTCCGACCCCGGTGTTGTAGGTGACATCGCGGTTTCCACCGAAGCACACTCCAAAGGGGGTTTTGCGTGGCAAGTCTTTTGACGCGTACGAAGTCGATCGACCGTCTGATGGCCGATAGCGGGGCCAGCGGCGAGAGCGGCCTCAAGCGCACACTGGGTGCGTGGTCGCTCGTCGGCCTCGGCATTGGCGCCATCATCGGCGCGGGTCTCTTCGTCCGCACGGCGGCGGCAATCGCCGAGCGTGCGGGTCCGTCGGTAACGCTTGCGTTCATCGTCGCCGGTATCGGCTGCGCCTTCGCCGGCCTCTGCTACGCCGAGTTCGCCTCGATGATTCCGATCGCAGGTAGCGCTTACACCTACTCCTACACGACGATGGGCGAGCTGGTCGCCTGGATCATCGGCTGGGATTTGGTGCTCGAATATGCGGTGGGCGCCGCCACGGTAGCCATCGCGTGGAGCCAGTACCTCAACAACCTGCTCGGTATTTTCGGGGTCAGTCCCGTGCCCTATCAGTGGAGTCACTCGGCGTTCGAGGTTTCTACGAGTGGTGTGCACGGCATCATGAATCTGCCGGCCGTCTTCATCCTCGGCGTGCTCTCGCTGGTGCTCGTGCGCGGCACGCAGGAATCGGCGTTGTTGAACGGCATCATCGTGATCACGAAGGTCTGCATCGTGATGCTGGTCATTGCGATCGGCTGGGGCTTTATTCTCCCGGCGAATCACGTGCCGTACATCCCAGAGGCGACCACCTTCACGACGGCGCAGGGTGTGACGCACGCGTACGGCGGCATCATGGGCGTGCTCGGCGCGGCCGGTGTGGTGTTCTTTGCCTACATCGGATTCGATGCAGTGTCGACGGCGGCGCAGGAAGCCAAGAACCCGTCGCGCGACATGCCTATCGGTATTCTCGGTTCGCTCGTCATCTGCACCATTCTCTACGTGCTCTTCGCCCATGTGCTCTCGGGCGTGGCCTCGGTGGAGTTCTTCCGCGGCGCGGGTGGTGAGGCCTCGGTGGCCAAGGCGATCGAGACCTACTTCATCGGCTACGGCTGGCTCGCCAAGTTCGTGACCATCGCGATCCTTGCCGGATTCAGCTCGGTGATCCTCGTGATGCTCCTCGGCCAGTCGCGTGTCTTCTACTCGATGCGCCGCGACGGACTCGTGCCGAAGATCTTCTCGGACACGCATCCGAAGTACCGCACCCCGTGGAAGTCGAACCTCCTGTTCTTCGGCTTCACCTCGCTCTTCGCCGGATTCCTTCCGGACAGCATCGTGGGCGAGATGACGTCGATCGGCACACTGTTCGCCTTCATTCTCGTGTGCGTCGGCATCTTGATCCTGCGGAAGCAGCGCCCGGAACTCAAGCGTGCCTTCCGCGTGCCTGCGGTCTGGATCGTTGCCCCGCTCGGTGTCATCACCTGCGGTGCCATGATCTACGGTCTCGGCTGGACGAACTGGGTCCGCCTCGCGGTGTGGCTCGCGATCGGCATGGTGATCTACTTTGCCTACAGCCAGAAGCACAGCCTGCTGAACAAGGGCTGAGATTAGAGGGATTCGTTAGATTTGAACGGCGCCCGGGTCTCCGGGCGCCGTTCTCTTTTTCCGAGCCTTCGCGTGATACAGGACGCTATGCGCACCGACCCGATTGCTGTCCCCGAGCACCGCCGCACCGCTATTCTCGCCTTGATGGCTGAGTTGGGCGATGCCAAGCGGGTGGCGCTCAGTACGCACATGAACTCCGACGGCGACGGTTGTGGCTCCGAGGCCGCGCTGGCGCTCTTGCTCGCGCAGCGCGGCATCACCGCGCATATCGTGAATCCCACCCCATGGCCGGCCATGTACCACTGGCTGCTCACGGATGGCGTTAAGGATCGCACGCCTGAGGGTGCCAAGGCTCTTAAGGGGATCGACCGGCTAATCGTGCTGGACATCAGTGATGTGAAACGGCTTGGCGTGCTCACGGAAACCGTGCGTGCCCTCACGCCCGCCCCGCTGACGATCGACCACCACCTCCCCAGCGACGAGCCCCCCGGAACGGTCTTCGTGACCGATACCAAGGCGTGCGCCACTGGCGAGCTGATCTGGGACGTGGCCAGCGTGCTCGAGCTTGAGATCACACCGGAGATTGCGACCGCGCTGTACACCGCGCTGTTGACCGACACCGGGGGATTTCGCTTCTCCAACACGTCGCCGCGCTGCCTCGCGATTGCCTCGCGCCTCTTGGCCGCTGGGGTGAATCCGGAGGAGATGTACCGCCGGATTTATGCCTCCGTGCCCAAGGGTCGGCTCGGGCTACTGCGCGACGCGCTCGGTACCCTGGGAACGGATGACACCCTCGGCCTTGCGTGGGTGTCGGTGGCTGCTGGCGCGCTGGAGCAGTACAACGTCACCGGGGAGGACCTCGAGGGCATTGCCGAGTATCCGCGGTCCATCGTTGGGGTGCGCCTCGCGGTATTGCCGAGTATCCGCGGTCCATCGTTGGGGTGCGCCTCGCACTGCTCTTTCGCGACCTCGGACATGGCAAGGTGAAAATCTCCTTCCGGTCCGCTGGGAACGTCGATGCGAACGCGCTGGCAAAGCAGTTTGGTGGTGGAGGACACGCCAAGGCCTCGGGCGCCCTGGTGGCGGGAACGCTGGCTGAGGTGCAGGCGCAGGTCATTGCGGCGGCAAAGGTGCACCTGACGGCTGCGGGCCCACGCTAGATTTAGGGTATGACTGAGTCACTTCCCGCGCGTGTCGAAGCCGCGCTTGCTACCATCGTTAATTCCCGCACCGGCGCCGATCTCATGGCTGGCGGTCAGGTGCGCGACGTTGCCACCACCACCGACGGCAAGGTGCGCTTTACATTGTTGCTCGCGGCCGTCGACGAAGCCACGCTCGCGCGCGCTGCGCGTCAGATCGTGGAGCACCTCCCTGGCGTGACCGATGTGCGCGTCGACGTGAAGGATGCCACCGAGTTCGCGCAGCAGCGCGCCGCGTCAACGGCAGCCAACGCCGCCGCAGCCAACGCCGCTGCCGCTACGCCGAGTAAGGGGCGCGCGCTCCCAGTGATGGATGCCGCTCCGGCCCAGGCGCGCAGCAGCGCGCCCACACCGGTGTCGTACCCCAACCTCGGCAAGATTATCGCCGTGTCGTCGGGCAAGGGCGGGGTGGGGAAGTCCACCGTCACCGTAAACCTCGCCTGCGCACTCGCGAAGATGGGCAAGAAGGTCGGCCTGATGGACGCTGACATTTACGGGCCAAACATTCCGCGCATGATGGGCGTCAACTCCGCCCCGCCGGTGGACGATGAAAAGATTATCCCCCTCGAGGCGTATGGTGTAAAGCTGATCTCGATCGGATTCCTGATCGAACGCGATCAGCCCGCTATCTGGCGCGGCCCGATTGTGATGAAGATCATCACGCAGTTCCTGCGCGACGTGGCGTGGGGCAAGCTCGACTATTTCTTGGTCGATATGCCCCCAGGCACCGGCGATGCGCAGCTTTCGCTCGTGCAGGCCACGCAGGTCAGTGGGGCTGTGATTGTCACCACGCCGCAGGAAGTGGCGGTCGGTGACGCGCTCCGTGGCGCAAAGATGTTCGAGCGGGTTGGCGTGCCGGTCATCGGGATTGTCGAGAACATGAGCTACTTCGAGAGCCCAGACACCGGCAAGCCGATCGCACTCTTCGGAACCGGTGGCGGAAGTCGTCTCGCGACCGAACTCGGTGTACCACTGCTCGGCGAAGTGCCGTTGTACCCACCGGTCATGGAAGGTGGCGACGGCGGCAAGCCGATCGTGCTTGCCGATCCGAACTGTTCGGCGGCGCGCAAGCTGACCGCAATCGCCGAAAAGCTGTAACCGGAAGTTTATCCCCTTCGGGGGAAACCTTTCGGGCGGGAAATCCGTCATGGTGGGTGTCCGCCCCCGATTTGGGACTCCTTTCTCCAACTCTTTCGACATGAACTCGCACATTCTCGGTCGTTCGGCGCGCCTCATGCTCGCCTCGGCGCTCCTCCCCGCCGCGCTGCTCGCGCAGGCAAAGGAACTCCCGCTCAAGTACGTCGGACCGGCGAGCAAGCCGGAGATCACCGCCGGCGATCTGATGACCCGCCTCTACAAGTTCGCCGACGACTCCATGATGGGTCGTCAGGTGGGCACCGAGTGGAACATCAAGGGCACGGCGTATATCGAGGCCGAAGTCCGCAAAATGGGACTCAAGCCCGCCGGCGATAATGGCACCTACTTCCAGAATCTGCCGCTCTATCTGCGCGCGCTCGACACGTCGTCGACGCTCCTCGTTGACGGTAAGACCTTCAAGGCCGGCACCGATTTCATGGCCGGCTCGGTGGGTCGCAATGTCACGCAGTTCACGAACACCGCCGTGGTCTACATCGGGATGCAGTTTGACACGGACAACGTCCCCACTGTCGACATGGTCAAGGGAAAGGTCGTGATGTTGCGCGGCTTCCAGCCCGGCCCTGGCTTCAATCAGGCCGCGCTGATGGCCTCGCCTTCGTTCAAGGCATGGCAGGCGGTGCTGCCGCAGGCTGCGGCCACTATCACCATTGGCGCAGCGGCGATTCCGCCACAGACGGTCGCGGCCGCCATCAATCCGACGCGCCCAAGTTTCCTTGGTGACGCCGAGGCCGCTGTGCGCATTCAGCTCACGCAGAAAGTCGCCGAAGCCATGCTCGGCGGGCCACTGGCCGACGCGAAGGTTGGCACGGTGGGCAAGCCCATCACCACGAACGTTCGGTTCATCGACACCTTCAAGGAGCTCGGCCGCAACGTCGTGGCGATTCTCCCCGGCACGGATCCGAAGCTGAAGGGACAGTACGTCGCAATCGGCGCGCACAACGATCACGTGGGCTTCCGCGCGAGCCGCCCCGCAGATCACGACTCGGTCAAGGCGTTCATGCAGATCGTGCGTCCGCAGGGCGCCGATAACCCGCCTACCCCTGCGACTCCCGAGCAGACGGCGCAGGTCAAGGCACTGACGGACTCGCTGCATACGCTCCACGGCGGCGCGCGCGCCGACTCGATTTTTAACGGTGCCGACGACGATGGCTCCGGCTCCGTATCCGTAATGGAGATCGCCGAGGCCTTTGCGAAGACGGGCGTGAAGCCCAAGCGCTCGATCATTTTCGTCTGGCATGCCGGTGAGGAAGCCGGTCTGTGGGGGTCGCAGTACTTCACCGATAACCCCACGGTGCCGCGCGATTCGATCGTGGCACAGCTCAACATGGACATGGTCGGCCGTGGTCGCTCCACCGACGCCACCGGGGAAGCCAAGGACGGCTCGCTCCTGCACGGCGGCAAGGGCTACCTGCAGCTCGTAGGCTCGCGTCGCCTCTCCACCGAACTCGGCGACCTGGTCGAAGCGGTGAACAAGGCAGAGAAGCTCGGCTTCGTGTTCGACTACAACATCGACGCCGACGGCCATCCGCAGAATATCTATTGCCGCAGCGATCACTACGAGTATGCGCGGTACGGGATCCCCGTGGTGTTCATGACCACTGGTGGCCACGCCGATTACCATCAGGTGACCGACGAGCCGCAGTACATCGACTACGATCACATGGCTGACGTCAGCCGACTCGTGATGGCGAGTGCCATGAAGATCGCGAACCTCGATCACCGCGTTGTGGTCGACAAGCCGAAGCCAAACCCCAAGGGTGCCTGCGTCCAGTAGGCGCAGCACCCCGCAGCACCTCGCAGGACATCGCAGCAAGAGAAATCGCCCGCCGGACTGAGTCCGGCGGGCGATTCTTGCGTTGCGCGCTCGGAGGAAGGCGGCGCGTGAAAGTCCTACCGTGTGTGCTACTTGGTGTCGCGCGTGATGCTGATGCTGCCCATCGCGCCGTTTAGCCGGAGTCGGACTTTTCGCGGCGAGGCGTCGTAGTTCTCGGAATACCAATCGTTGCCGCGCTTGCGGAAGGCAGATTTGTCGAAGTCCACCAGAAAGGCGTTCGATTCCACCATGATGCCGACGTCATTTGGGAGTCGCAGATCAAGTTTTCCCATCGCGACATTTGCCGTCATGTCGATGTCGCGCGTCCAGTTGCCGCCAAGGTCAATCTCTAGGGCACCGACGCCAACGTTGGCGACAATCCGATCCGTGTTGGCGTTGCCAGCCTGCACGAGTTTGAGGCTCGCAGCCCCGGCATCGATCGTGAGGGCGTGCATCCGTTCGCGATTCGGCTGGTCCCAGTGCGCAGAGACATCGGCGGCGCCGGCCTTGAGTCGGAGTCCGACTAACCGAAGCTCTCCGAGCTGTAGGTCGCCTGCAACGGCGCCCAGTTCGAGCGTGAGGTAGAGTGGTGGCACGGTGGAGAGGTCGGTACGCAGCGCGCCACCATCGGAATCGCCACGATTCCGGGATCCCTTCACGAACTTCACCCCAAGTTGCAAGGCGTTGCGTGCGGCATCCCAGTTCGCGACCGGCTCCCCATGCGCGGCGTCGTACTTGAGCGACATGTTGTAGAGCGCGTTCGTTCCCGACACGGGGCGCAAGGTGAGCTTTCCGGCCGCGTATGTGATGCGGACGTCGATCACCGCCGACGAATCCTTGAGCTGACGCGACGCATCGAGCGTGCGCCAGTGTTGGGCGCACAACGGTGCCGCAAACACGAGGCTCGCAGCCGTGAGCCGCAGGGCACGGTGTATCATTGCGGAGTTCCTCCGGTCGTGTAGGACTCAGGCCGCCGTGCGCCAGCGACGCCAGCGACGCCAGCGACGCCAGCGACGCCAGCGACGCCAGCGACGGGAGTCGGTGTCGCCCAACCGGTGGATGTCGCCGTATTCGGATCCGCGCGCATTGGGCGCTTCTTACCGCCACGTGACATGAGCGCCGCGCCGAGCCCTGCCGTCCCAGCCACCCAGGTGATTGCGACGGCAAGGTTGTGCATCACGAGTTCCCCCTTCGGCGACCAGGCGAGAGCGCTCGCAACGAACCACGGCGCCAGCAGTACCACGAGCCCAAGAAGCATTGACTTGAAAGCTTTCGTGCGGCGATCAATTTCGGCTCCGGTGCCCACGCCCACAAATGCTTGTCCCGTGACCTGCGCCATCGCCAGGTACCCCAATGTCACCAATCCTGCGGCGGCGAGCACGTACGCCACGATTGCGAACGGAATGAGCAGGATCCCGAGTACGGTCAGGCAGAGCGCCACGATCATGAGAATCATCAGCGGGAGCAACGCGAACTGCGCCGCGAGCCCCGCAAAGAAGGCGCGCCCGAATCCGCGCGAGATGCCGTCACCCACGGTGTCGAGATTCGGCGAGGCGAACACCAGGACCCCAATGCCGACGGCGAGCAGGACCACAAGCCACCCAAATGCCAGTGCCCCTTGGTGCAGCACCGCAGCGGCACCGTCGAGTCTCGCCGGCACCCGTTCCAGTGGCCCAAAATCCCCGTCGAGGGCGCGCATGTCGCCCTCCACTGTCCCGCCCAGGAGCAGCACTTTGCCGCCGATCGCCCAGGCATTGCCGGTGATTCGTCCGCCCTCGTGCACGACGATATTCCCGTGCCAGCTCGCGGCATCGCCGTTTACGGTGCCGCGGACATGCAGCGTGCCGTTGGCGACCGCCACAGGACCTGGCTCAGCGCCAGGGAGCACCTCGCGATCACCAAAGGTGAACGCGTCGGCGGTAGGGAGTGCTTTGGTCTCAGCGTCGCGGCGCAGCGTCGTAAGGACAGCCGCGAGCTCGGCGCGCTGCGTGGTGTTAGCCGCCGTGTTCTGTGCCGCTCCCGGCGAAGCGGAGACAACCAGCGCGAGCACCACCGCGGCACTACGCACGACGCGGAGAAGTGGAGTGATCATCGTACTACTCCCGCGCTCGGCGCGCCGACGTGGCGGCGGCCCGCAGGCCAATGGTCGCCACGCCGATCGCGGTCACCACCACCACACCACCGAGTCCCGCGCGCGACACCGAGCCGGAACGAAGTGCGTCAAGCGCCGTTTGGCCGAATGTGTCGTTGATGATCGTGCCCGTCGCATCCAGCAGCGCGCGAAGCACTCGGCTGGCGGCGAGCCCTGCAGCGTAGAGCGTCATGTCAGGACGCGTCGACAGCCACACCGCGCCCGCCGAGAGGCCAAGCGCCATGAGCGAGCCGGAGGCGAGCATCACTACACGCATGGGACGCGAGGCGGGGATGAGTCGCTGCGCACTGGTGGTGAGCGCGACATGCCACGGTTCGACCACCCGCACCTGGGCCATAACCGACGCGGTGAAGCGCGGCGATGGTGCAAAGTGCTGGAGCTGCTCAATCGTGTCACAGACAACCCGTGCGTCGGCCAGCTGTTGCACGCAGGCAGAGCAGGCATCGAGGTGCGCCAGAAGCGGCGCGACGTCGACGCTCGACTCGCTGTCGAGCAGCTGGTCGATTTCGTCTGGCAGTAGGTGGCGCTGTTGCATCATCATCTCCTAAAAGGCCGTACGAGTCGGTTCGGAATCCAGTTTCAGTGCGACTACAGTGTCGAGATTCGGTGTTTCTTCGCCTCACTCGCGCAGGTGTTCCAGCGCCTCGCGCAGTTGGGAGCGGGCGCGGTGGATGTAGGTCTTGACCGTGCCCAGCGGGAGGTCGAGGGTGGCTGCGATTTCTTCGTAGGAGCGCCCCTCGACGTGCCGGAGCATGATGCAGGCGCGGTACTCAGGGCGCAGCGCGCCGATGGCCCGCTCGATGGCTGAGCCCAGTTCCTTGGCGGCCATCGCGTCGAGCGCATTCTCGCCACCGGCGTCGATGTCGAACGCGCTCGCCTCGGCTTCGGCTGCGGTGGCGGCGTGCGGGGAGCCGTCGATCGAGATGGTGTCGAGCTGCCGTCGCCGCAGGAAGTCGATGGCGATGTTGTGAGCGATTTTGAAGAGCCAGCTCGAGAATTTGAACTCGGGCCTATACTTGTCGATATTGTTCAGGACCTTGATGAAGGCGTCCTGGGAGAGGTCTTCGGCGGTCGCGCTGTCGCGCACCATGCGGAAAATCAGCGAGAAGACCGGGCGCTCATAGCGACGGACAAGCTCGCGGAACGCGTCCTCGCGGCCCTGCTGGGCGAGCGTGACCACATCTGCGTCGGGGGCGTTCGTCAGATCGAGAAAAGTGGTCATGCTCGTGACTGTAACTTGCCCGACCTCTCGCAACTGGGCAACTTTGAGAGGAAATGAACGCCACTGAAATCGAGGCCTCCCGAGAAGCGCAGGAAGCGCAGGAAGCGCGCGCTGCCGCTGCCGGAGCACCGGGCAAGCGCCAGTATGTGCAGCGCATCTTCTCGGAGATTGCGCCGCGCTACGACCTGCTCAACCGCCTGCTCTCGCTCGGGATCGACCGCCAATGGCGGAAGGTCGCCTTGCGCACCCTCAACTGGGAGCGCGTCAGCGACGGCACGTATCTCGATCTCTGTGCGGGAACGCTCGACGTGGGGACGGAGTTGAGTCGTCGTCCCGGATTCCGCGGTCACATCGTGGGCGCGGATTTCGCCGAGCCGATGTTACGCGCGGGCAAGGGGAAGGCGAGTCCTGAGGTGTTGGCGCCGGTGGTGGCCGATGCGTTATCACTTCCGCTCGCGAGCAACAGCTGCGCAGGGGCGATTGTGGCCTTTGGCATCCGCAACGTGGCGTCGCTCGATGCCGGACTCGCCGAAGTGTACCGCGTGCTGAAGCCGGGAGCACGGTTTGTGATTCTGGAGTTCTCGACACCGCGTGCGCCGATCGTGCGTGGTGCGTACCTGTTCTACTTTCATCGGGTGTTGCCGGTGATCGGCGGGCTGATCAGCGGACACCGTACCGCCTACAAATATCTGCCGGATTCCGTAGCGAACTTTCCTGAGACTGAAGAACTGGCGCGTCGCATGAGCGCCGCGGGCTTCACGGCGGTCAGCTATACGCCGCAGACATTCGGGATTGCCGCCATTCATCACGGTACGAAGGGCTAAGCACACCATGTCTATCGATACGCTCTCCGAATTCCTTGACGCCATCGACGCGATCGGTGAGTTGCGTCGCATCTCCGAGCCTGTGAAGGTCGAGCTGGAGATGTGCGAGATTGTCGACCGCGTGAGCAAACAGCCCGGGGGCGGGATGGCACTGCTCTTCGAGAAGCCGGTGCTCGCCGACGGCACTATCTCCCAGTTCCCGGTCGCCATCAACCTCTTCGGTTCCATGAACCGGATGGCGCTCTCGCTCGGCGTGAAAACGCTCGACGAGCACGGGGACCGCATTACCAAGCTGATGGACCTTAAAGTCCCCGAAGGGTTGCTCGGCAAGCTCTCGTTGCTGCCGCGCTTGCTGGAAGTGGCCAAGTTCCCGCCGCGCATGAAGAGTGGAACACCGGCGTGCCAAGAAATTGTCTGGCGTGGCGATGACATCGATTTGCGAAAGATTCCCGTGCTCACCACCTGGCCCGATGACGGAGGTCCCTTCATCACGCTGCCGATGGTGATCAGCAAGGATCCCAAGCGCGGCATCCGTAACGTCGGCATGTACCGTGTGCAGGTGATGGGAAAGGACACCGTCGCGATGCACTGGCAGCGTCACAAGGTTGGCGCTGCCCACTGGCGCGAGATGGCGGAGAAGGGCGAAAAGATGTCGGTGTGCATTGGCATCGGTGGTGATCCGGCCTCGATGTACTCGGCGAGCGCACCGCTGCCGCCGACCGTGGACGAGTTCATCTTCGCGGGTTTTCTGCGCAAGGCGCCGGTGCAGCTCACCAAGGCGCTGACCTGCGATCTCGAAGTGCCGGCCGACGCAGAGATTGTGCTCGAGGGCTATATCGATCCGGCGGAAGCGCTGGTGACGGAAGGTCCCTTTGGCGATCACACCGGCTACTACTCAGAGGCGGATCTGTATCCACTGGTGCATATCACGGCGGTCACGATGCGGCGCAACGCGGTGTACGCGGCGACGATCGTTGGGCGTCCGCCGATGGAAGACTTCTACCTCGGTCACGCCACGGAGCGGATTTTCCTCCCACTGCTCAAGTTGACGATCCCCGAAATCGTGGATTATCACATGCCCGCCGAGGGGGTGTTTCACAACCTTGTGTTCGTGAGCATCAAGAAGGAATATCCCGGGCACGCCCACAAGGTGATGAATGCCATGTGGGGGCAGGGGTTGATGTCGCTCGCGAAGGTGCTGGTGATTGTGGACTCGTGGGTGAATGTGCGGAATCCGCAGGAAGCGTGGTGGGTGGCGTTGAACAACATCGATCCCGAGCGTGATGTGCGCTTTACGATGGGGCCCGTGGACGTGCTCGATCACGCGAGTCGTGCGTTCACGTATGGGAGCAAGATGGGACTCGACGCCACGAAGAAGTTCCCAGAGGAAGGGTACACGCGGAACTGGCCGCAGGTGATTGAGATGGATGCCGCGACGCGGGCTAAGGTTGACGCGATGTGGCCCAAGCTCGGGCTCGGCGCTCAGTGACGCAGGCGGCGCGCCCGAGCGGGGCCGAGGTCGTGCGCGAAGGGCAAACCTTTGCCGGTGGGTCGCGGCTCGTGCGGTATGCGAACTTCGTGAAGCTGCCGCACACGGTGTTCGCGCTGCCGTTCGCGCTCGTGGGTGTTACACTCGCGACGTATCATGCGCCGCTGACGTGGTCAGTGCTCGGCTGGGTGGTGCTCGCCTTTACCTCCGCACGTTTTGCCGCGATGGGGTTCAATCGTGTGACGGATCGTGTGTTTGACGCGGCGAATCCACGGACCGCGATGCGCGAGATTCCGAGCGGTACGATGTCGGTCGGCGAAGCGTGGGGTTCGATTGTGGTTGCGCTGGTGTTGTTTGCCTACGCGTCGTACCGACTAAACCCGCTCTGCTTTGCGCTCTCGCCGCTGGCGGCGGCTTGGATTTTCTTTTATTCGCTCTGCAAGCGCTTCACGCGCTGGTCGCATCTGGTGCTCGGGCTCGGCTTAGGGATCGCCCCCGTGGGTGGGTATTTGGCGGTCACCGGTCAGTGGGCGGAGCCGTGGTGGATGCTTGTCGCGCTCGCCGTGGCGGTGATGACGTGGACCGGCGGATTCGACATTTTGTATGCGCTCCAAGACATCGAGTTTGATCGCGCCAATGGGCTGCATTCGGTGCCGGCCACGCTTGGCGCGCACCGGGCGTTGCTCGTGGCGCGTGTGCTGCACGTGGTGACGGTGCTGCATCTGGCGGCTGTGGGCTCTGTGACCGGGGCTGGGTGGCTGTACGCCGCTGGCGTGCTGGTCGCCGCTGGCATGCTCGCCTTCGAACACACGCTGGTCTCCGCTGACGATGTCTCGAAGGTCGACAAAGCGTTCTTCACGGTGAATATGGCACTCTCAAGCACTTTTTTTGCGTTCGTGCTCGCGGAGCGGTTGACCCGATGAGCACCTCCTTGCCGATTGTGATGGCGCTGACCGGCGCCTCGGGCGCGCCGTACGGCATCCGGCTCTTGGAGCAACTCGTGCTGGCCGAACGCCCGGTTCGACTGATTGTGTCGGCGCACGGATTCCGGTTGCTCCGCACGGAGAGCGACGTGCAAGACGTCGCCGGCCTGCGTGCGCACATCGGTGAGGCGGCTTTCGATCGCTTTGTGACCGTGTACGACGACGCCGACCGTGGCGCTGCGCCCGCCTCTGGCAGCTCCAAGACGGCCGGGATGGTCATCTGCCCCTGCTCGATGGGGACACTCGCCTCAATCGCCGCGGGGACCTCGCGCTCGCTCGTGGAACGCGCGGCTGATGTGACGCTCAAGGAGCGCCGTCCGCTGATTCTGGTGCCGCGCGAAACGCCGCTCTCGGTGATCCATCTCGAGAACATGTTGCGTCTCACGCGCGCTGGCGCCGTGGTGATGCCCGCCGCGCCGGGGTTCTACAATCGCCCCACGAGCATCGCCCAGTTGGTGGACTTTATGGTCGCACGCGTGCTGGACCATCTGGACATCCCGCAGACGCTCGCGCCGCGCTGGGGGGAGACTCCGGATGCTCATCGGGCTGATTAGCGACACGCACGGCCTGCTCCGTCCGGCCGTACACGAGGCATTGGCCGGGGTCGAGCTGATTCTCCACGCGGGGGATGTCGGCGATCAGGACATTTTGGACGAACTGGCGCTGATTGCGCCGGTGCACGCGGTCCTCGGGAACACCGATGACCCGTTTGGGCTGCACCTGCCGCGTGCCATTGACCTCGTCCTGGGCGGCCTCAGGGTGCACGTGAGCCATGGGCACGAGCTGGGCCGTCCACAGCCGGATCGGGTCGCCGCGGCCTATGACGCCGATGTCTGCATTTACGGGCATACCCACATCCAGAAGATCGAGCGGGTCGGGAACCAGCTCATCGTGAATCCTGGGGCGGCCGGAGCTCGGCGATTCAACTTGATGCCCAGTGTGGCTCGGCTGACCATCCTGGACGGCGTGGCTGAGGCCGTTTTGGTCGAACTGCCAATCTGACTGAGGGCCACTGGGCGTCATCAGTCCGGGGAGGGTCTGCGTTAGAGATATGTGCCGCATTGCCGGGTTGCCCACCGAGCGGCACATTTGAGGTCTCTATACCCGACCATTGGAGATGCCCGTGTCCCGTTTCATCCGTGTCCTTGCCCTGGTGAGCTGCACCTGCAGCATTGCCGCCACCGTTGGCGCGCAGTCCAAGCCGGCCGTTACCACCTGGTCTGCCAATGTGAAGCCGGTCTGGCCGGACGAAGGGCCGTATAAGTGGGCTCCACGACCGACGTCGCAAGAGATCACGGCGAACGATCTGCGCACCCGTCTGTATGGCATCGCCGACGACTCCATGCTCGGGCGTCGCATTGGCGATCCGACCAACTACAAGACCACCGGCTACATCGCGAACGAGTTCAAGCGACTCGGGCTGAAGCCAGCCGGCGACAATGGCACCTGGTTCCAGAATCTCACCTACGGCCCGAGTGCCTTCGATGCGTCGAAGACAACGCTGATTGCCGATGGTGCGGCGATGGCGCTCACGACCGATTTCATTCCGCTCGTCCCGAATGCAGGCAGTGGGATTGGGAGCAAGGCTGAGTTGACGAATATTCCCGTGGTGTTCGCGGGGCGCTGGGGGGAGACCACCGCGCTCGACGCGGCCGCTTTCAAGGGGAAGATTGCCGTGTACGTTGGCGGCCCAGCAGCGGCGGCTGGCGGGCGAGGCGGCGCGAGCACAGCGACCGTCCAACGGTGCGACTCCGTTCCGAATCGCTTTGGTGCGGCAGCCGCAGTCATTGCTGATGCGGCAACGGCCGCAGCAGCGGCCGGCCGCGGTGGTCGCGCTGGTGGCGCTGGTGGCGCAGGCGCCCCGCGTGACGCGCGCGCTGTGACCGCTGGTGCTGTTGCGGTCCTCTATGTAAACCTCGACGGGATGACCCCGGCGGCAGTCGCCGCGGCACTCGCGCCCCGTTCCGGAATGGAAACGGCCCCGATTGCGGCCCCAGCGGCGGCGTCAATCTCAAATGCCGCGGCTACCAAGCTGTTCGGCAAGCCGGTGGAGCAGCTCACCGTCGGTGCGACCGGTGCCGCCGTTTCGGCCAACTGGACCTACGCCTTCAAGATGTCAGACAC
>JAPLKT010000030.1:0-16471 GCA_026387895.1 Gemmatimonadota bacterium
GGGAGGCGGGGGGAGGCGAGGCGAGGGAGGGCGGGGGGGGGGGGGTTCAGGGGGAAGGTGGGGGGGGGGGGGGGGGGGGGGGGGGGGGGGAGGGGCGGGCGGGGCCCTACGGCAAACCCCGAGCCCGACCACCCCTCGTGAAAACCCTGAAAAATCCCCGAACACCCCGAACACCCCGTCCGACGCCAACGAGCCTCCCAAGGAAAAGGTCGGCCGATACGAAATGCCGAAACCGCCGGTCGGGGGCTCGACTGCTGGGGAACCGGCAAAGGGATTGGTCATCGGAAGCGCCATGGGCGACATGATGGGGCCGCTCGCCCATCTCGACTCGCTGGACGCGCTCAAGACGGCCATTGCTGCCTGCAAGGCATGCGGCCTTCACAGTACCGCGCTGAACTCCGTTCCGGGCGAAGGAAACCCGAAGGCGGGCTTTGTTTGCGTCGGTGAGGCTCCCGGAGCCAGCGAGGACGAGTCTGGCCTGCCATTTGTGGGCGCTGCCGGGCAGCTCCTCACCAAGATCCTCGAGGCGATTCAACTCAAGCGGGAGGACGTCTTTATCTGCAACGTCCTCAAGCACCGCCCCCCGGGGAACCGAAACCCGGCCCTCGACGAAATCACCGCCTGCAGCCCCTTCCTGATGCGGCAGCTGGAGCTCCTCCAGCCCAAGGTCATTCTGGCCCTTGGGACCTTTGCCGCCCAGACGCTCCTGCAGACCAACACCCCAATGGGTAAATTGCGGGGACAGGTGCACCGCTTTCACGGGGTTCCCCTGATTGTTACCTATCACCCTGCAGCGCTCCTTCGGAATCCGAACTGGAAGCGCCCAACCTGGGAAGATGTCCAGCTCGCTCGGCGAATCTTCGATGGCGTCTCCGGATCGGTCTGATCCGTTCCGAGACCGGCGTCCTCCATACTCGGAGGATGCCGAACAAGCGGTACTCGGTGCCATGCTGCTCGACGGCGACGCCATTGTGCGTGCCCTCGAGATGGTGGACGAATCCATGTTCTACCGCGAAGGGCACCGCCGAATCTTCAAGGCGATGCTCGCGATCTCGCAGGGTGGGGCGGTCGTTGACCCGCTCACGCTCTCCAACGAGCTCGAGAAGCACGGCTCGCTCCAGGCTGCCGGCGGCAAGGACTACATCGGTGTCCTGTTGTACATCGTGCCGACCGCGGCGAACATCGAGTACCACCTCAAGATTGTTCGCGAGAAAGCATTACGCCGCCGCCTCATCGAAGTCGCGCAAAATCTCGTAACGGAAGCGCACGAATCGGCCGCGGACGCGGGCGAATTGATTGACTTGGCCGAGCATAAGATTTTCCAGGTCAGCCAGCAGCGCGGCTCAGACGGCTTCACGCGCATCAAGGAATTGCTCTGGCCGGCGATGGAGCGAATTGAGTCGCTCCGAGAGGGCGGACCGCTCACGGGCGTGCCATCCGGATTCGCCGAACTCGACAGCATGACGTTGGGCTTCCAGCCCTCCGACTTGGTCATCATCGCGGCCCGTCCGTCGATGGGAAAAACGGCCTTTGTCCTAAACGTTGCGCAATACGCCGCTGTCGAACGCAATCTTCCGACGGCGATCTTTTCGCTAGAAATGAGTAAAGAGTCTCTCGTGATGCGTATGCTTGCCTCCGAGGGGTACATCGACGCCCAGCGCCTGCGCTCGGGCAAACTCACCAGCCAGGATCACTCCAACCTGGCCAAGGCCGCCGCATTGCTCGGACAGGCACCCATCTGGATCGACGATTCGCCGGGGCTTTCCCTGCTCGAGATTCGCTCGCGTGCACGCCGACTCAAGTCGCAGCACGACCTCAAGATGATCATCGTCGACTACCTGCAGCTTGTCACCGGGCCGCCAGGCGTCGAGAGCCGTCAGCAGGAAATCTCGCAGATCTCGCGCTCGCTCAAGATCCTGGCCAAAGAACTGCAGGTACCGGTGCTCGCGCTGTCGCAGTTGTCGCGAGCGCCAGAACAGCGGACGGGTGAGAACAAGCGCCCGCAGCTCTCTGACCTCCGTGAATCGGGCGCCATCGAGCAGGACGCGGACCTCGTAATGTTTATCTACCGTCCCGAGTTCTACGAGCGCGCGGTCGACGAGCAGGGCAATCCGAACAAGACCAGCGACGGCATCCCACTTGAAGGGCTGGCCGAGATCATCGTCGGCAAGCAGCGTAACGGACCCACGGGAATCGCACGCCTCAATTTCCGGAAGCAGTTCACGCGCTTCGAGAACTACACCAACCGCGAACCGGGTCAGTAGGGACGCGCGCCGTGGCCGCTCGCATCAAGACGGTGTATCGCTGCACTGAGTGCGGCGCAGATTTCCCCAAATGGTCGGGGAAGTGTGATGCCTGCGGTGAATGGAACACCCTCGGCGAAGAAGTCGCGGCTCCTCGTTCGATTGAGGGAGGCGCGGCGCGGCGAAAGGCGGGCGCCGGGGCGTTCGGCTCCGGCGGCGCCGTCGCGCCGACGCCGAAGCTGCGCGATGTTGTTGGCGCCGAAGATCAACGCCTCCGCACCGGCCTCAATGAGTTCGACTTCGTACTCGGCGGTGGCATCGTGCCCGGGTCGATGGTCCTTGTCGGCGGTGAACCTGGCATCGGGAAGTCCACCATCCTGTTGCAGGTCGCGGCGCAACTCGAAGGGATGGGGATTCGCACGCTGTACGTGTCAGGTGAAGAGTCACCGCTGCAGGTGAAGCTCCGTGCGGATCGCCTCGGCACGCACTCCGGCGAGGTCTCACTGCTTGGTGAGACGCTGCTGGAGACGATTCTCGCCACGGCAGCTGATCGCCAGCCGAATGTGATGATCGTCGATTCTATTCAGACGGTCTTCACAGGGGATCTCGAAGGCGCACCCGGCAACGTGGGACAGGTACGGGAGTGCGCCGCACGCCTCATGCGATTTGCCAAGGAAAGCGGCACCGCGGTCTTCGTCGTCGGTCACGTGACAAAGGGCGGCGGGATCGCCGGACCAAAAACGCTCGAGCACATCGTCGATACCGTGCTCTATTTCGAAGGAGAAGGATCGCTTGACCACCGCGTGCTGCGGGCAACCAAGAATCGTTTTGGTTCCGTGGACGAGATCGGCGTGTTCAAGATGACGGAGCAGGGGCTCATTCCGGTCGAGAACCCAAGTGCGCTCTTCCTCGGCGACCGCGACGGCAACCACGCCAGCGGCAGCGCAGTCACCGCACTGCTCGAAGGGTCGCGCCCCATGTTGTTGGAAGTCCAAGCACTCGCCGCGAAGGCGGGGTTCGGCACCCCGCAACGCGTCGCTACCGGCTTTGACGGCCGCCGGCTCGCGCTCTTGCTTGCCGTGCTCGACAAGCGCGCCGGCCTCTCGTTCGCCCAACTCGACGTCTTCCTCAACGTGGTCGGTGGTGTCCGCGTCCAAGAGCCCGCCGGCGATCTCGCCGTGGCCGCGGCGCTCGCCAGCAGTGTCTACGACAAGCCCCTGCCACGCGATGCGGTATTCCTCGGCGAGGTCGGACTCGGCGGCGAAATTCGCGCGGTGTCTCAGGTTGAGCGGCGCATTGCCGAGGCGGAGAAAATGGGGATGACGGTTGCGTACGTTGGCGAACGGAGTGTTCCCAAGAGAGTCCCGAAGAACATTCGCGTCGAAGGTGTGCGCGACATCGGGGCACTGTTCCGCATGCTCTTCCGTTGAGGTCCACATGAGCGAGCGTGATGTGGGTGTCGTGATTGTCGCGGGAGGGAACAGCACCCGCACGCAGGCCGCTGGAGCTGGCGAGCTGAAGCAACTCCGTTGGGTTGCGGGCAAGCCCATGCTGCTGCATTCACTGCAGACCTTCCAAGCGCGCCCGGATGTCGCGATGGTCGTCTGTGTTCTGCCGCAGCGCTACGCGGGCGACCCGCCGCCTTGGCTCTTCCAGTGCGATCTGGATCGCATGCTGATTGCCCCGGGTGGAAAAGTGCGCGCCGAGTCGGTCTTCAACGGACTTGAGGATTTGCCCAGCGAATGCCGCTACGTGCTGATCCACGACGCAGCGCGTCCGCTCGCAACAGCTGAGATGATCGATCGCGTGGTGCTTGAGGCACGAAAGGGACATGGCGCCATCGCCGCGCTTCCCGTTGTTGACACGCTCAAGGAAGTCGACGCCGACGGACGCATTGTTCGCACCGTATCGCGCGAAAATCTCTGGCGCGCGCAGACGCCACAGGGGTTCCCGCGCGACGTGATCGTACGCGCGCACCTCGACGCACGTGCCGCTGGAGTCGAGGCGACAGACGATGCCGCGCTCTGCGAGCGCATCGGTGTCCCGGTTGTGGTGGTGCGAGGCAGCGAGCGCGCCATGAAGGTCACCGAAGAGTCGGATTTCCCGCGCGCCGAAGCACTCTCTGCTTTGAGCGAATAGCGCAGCGATGAACAGAGAGCCCTCTGGTGTTACATTCTGGTCGCCCCCCGATGTCGAGGGGGCGATCAGTGCGGTGCTCGCGCAGATCGAACGGCACGGCGTGCTCGCATATCCAACAGAGACCGTCTACGGATTTGGCGGGGGAATGGACCACGACTCGGTGGAAAAGCTTGTCGCGCTCAAGCGTCGTCCACCCACGAAACCATTTCTCTTGCTGATCTCCGACAGCTCGATGATTGAGCGAATGGGCCTGCATATGTCGCAGTCAGCGTCGATACTGGCCGCCAAGCACTGGCCAGGGCCGCTGACCCTCGTGCTCAAGGGCGGCGAAGGTCGTATCCCACCGCGGCTCCGTGGTCCCGAGGGCGGAATCGGTGTTCGCTGGACCTCACACCCAGGATTGCAGCGACTCATCAGCGCGCTTGGTGACCCTCTCACCTCGACTAGCGCGAACCGCCCGGGTGTTCCACCCGCGATGAAAGCGGCCGATGTGCTGTCGCAATGGCCCAGCGAGATTGCCCGTGGCCAGTTGCTCCTGCTCGATGGCGGCGAGCTGAGCCCGAGTGATCCGAGCACGGTCGTGGATTGCACGTCAAAGCATGTACGGGTCATCCGTCCCGGCGCGATCTCCTCGGCGCTGCTCCGCGAGTCGTGTCCGGACATCGTGGGAGATCGGTAGCGTGCACCTACTTTTCGTCTGCACCGGGAACACCTGTCGAAGTCCACTTGCTGAGGCAATCGCTCGTCAGCAGGCGTCGCGCCTTGGCATCGCCATCGATGTCTCGAGTGCGGGCGTTAGCGCATGGGATGGTGCGCCGGCGTCGGACGGGGCGCTGCTGGTGGGTATCGAGCGCGGGCTGGAGCTCGCGGCGCATCATTCCCGCACATTGACCACTGAACTTGTGGCACAGGCTTCTCTCGTGCTGGCAATGGGCCCCCAACATCGCGATCGCGTGGATGCATTGGGTGGGAGTGGCAAGAGTTGGTTGTTACACGATTTCGCGCTCGGCAAGAACACCGGGGGCGGTGTCTCGGACCCGTTCGGCTCCGACCTCGCGACCTACCGCGCCACGGCAGATGAACTCGAACGCTTAGTCGCGCGAGCGCTCGATCGCATCCGTACGGAGCGTTCCTCCGACGCCAACTGATGACTCGTCCAAAACGACTCGTCCTTCTCGGGCATCCGGTGGAGCAGTCGTTATCGCCGATTTTTCAGAACGCGCTCCTCACGCATGCCGGAATCCCATTACGCTATGAAGCGGTTGACGTCGCGCCAGTCGCGCTCGCACGCAATCTCGAGCAACTACGGGTCGACGGCGCGGCCGGCAATGTGACGGTTCCGCACAAGATCTCCGTGGCCGCGCACTGCGATTGGCTCACGCCGATTGCCCTTCGCGTGGGCGCGGTCAACACATTTTGGACGGACGACGGCACCCTCTTCGGTGACAATACAGATGTCGGCGGCTTCGTCGCCGCGGTACGCACGCATGTGCCCCTGCTCCCTGACCACGCACGAGTGGTGATCCTGGGTGCAGGTGGTTCCGCCAGCGCGGTGCTCGCAGGCTGCGAGGAACTCACGGTCGGCCGCGTCGACATCGTCGCACGGACACCCGCACGTGCGGAAGCACTCGCCCTGCAGTTCGGTTCAATGGCGCACGCTGCCACTGACCTGAACGCGGTTCTTGCCGAGGCAGACCTCGTCGTCAACGCGACGCCGATCGGGATTTCAGGTGAAGAGTTGCCCGTTGACCCGCATGCAATTGGGCCACGAGCGAGCGTGCTCGACTTGGTGTATCGTCGTGGCGAGACGCCTTGGGTACTTGCCTGCCGCGCCCGTGGGCTACAGGCGACGGACGGTCTCACCATGCTAGTGGAGCAGGGGGCCCTCGCATTCTCACGCTGGTTTGACCACCAGCTATCGCCGCAGGAGATGCGAACGGTGATCTGGAGCGCCATCGGAGAACGTCGGTGATCGGCGCTGCGCCCCGCAACGCCGCTACGGCAGCCGCCGTCGCGATGCTCGATTTCCTGCTCCCCCGCGTGTGCGTCGCCTGTGATCGTCCGACCTCGGTTTCCGATCGGGGCATGGTCTGCGGGCGTTGTTGGAGCCGAATCGCGCTCCTCGCGAAACCACAGTGCGCGCGATGCGGGCATCCACACCTCAGCGGCACCTGCCATTTCTGCGTCCTATTGCCGCCCTACGTGCGATCGGCACGATCCCTCTGTTGGGTGCCTGATCCAACGGCGAGCCGCATCGTGGCCGCGCTCAAATACCACGGGTGGGGCGGCGTTGGGCGTGATATAGGGGAACGCCTCGCCCGCCTATCATTTCCGCCGGATGTTCTCCGGGAGCGTGCCGTTTTAGTGCCGGTTCCACTCAACGCCACCCGTGAGCGCGATCGCGGGTACAACCAATCGCTCCTGATCGCAGAAGCCGTTTCGCCGCTCTGGGGGATTCCGGTGGCCGCTGGATTAGTGATGCGAATCGCCAACACAGAGACCCAAACACGATTGACTCCCGGAGAGCGTTCCGCGAACATTAGGAACGCGTTTGCGTCGCCGCCTGACGCGCAGATGTCCTTGCGCGGAAAGCATCTTGTCCTGGTCGATGATGTCCTGACCACGGGGGCCACGCTCAACGAATGCGCCTCGGTACTCTTCGAGGCGGGCGCGCGCACTATCAGCTACCTGACGTTCGGTCGTGCCCGTTCCGGCACCACCGCATAACATCACGCTTCCCCTCTAGGATCCCGTCCCATGGCCCTCAAGGTTGGCATCAACGGATTCGGCCGCATTGGCCGTCAAATCATTCGGTCGGCAATGGAATCGGGAGCGGCAATCGAGTTCGTCGCCGTCAACGATCTCACCGATACCACAACCCTGGCGCATCTCTTCAAGTACGATTCCGTGCACCGTACCTACAAGGGCACGGTGACGCACGACGCCGACTCCATCACGATCGACGGTCACCGGATTCGCATCTTCGCAGAAAAGGACCCGAGCGCGCTCCCCTGGAAAGCGCTCGGCGTTGATATCGTTGTTGAGAGCACTGGACGATTCACGAACGCGCCCGACGCTGCCAAGCACATCGCGGGCGGCGCCAAAAAAGTCATCATCTCCGCGCCGGCAAAAGGCGAAGATCTGACGGTGGTCCTTGGCGTGAACCACGATAAATACGACGCAGCCAATCACCACATCATTTCCAACGCGTCGTGCACGACCAACTGCCTCGTACCGCTCGTCAAGGTTATTCGCGACAACTTCGGTTTCAAGCACGGGTCCATGGTCACGATCCACTCGTACACGAACGACCAGAGCGTGCTTGACCTCCCGCACAAGGATCTACGCAGGGCGCGTGCCGCTGGGCTCTCCATGATTCCCACCTCGACGGGCGCGGCGATTGCCACGTCGCTCGTCATTCCGGAAGTGAAGGGAAAAATCGACGGGATCTCGATCCGGGTCCCAACACCAGACGTTTCCCTCGTTGAACTCACGGTTGAAGTGGAGAAGGCCACCACAATCGCAGAAGTCAACGCGGCCTTCCAAGCTGCCGCCAATGGCGCGCTCAAGGGGATTCTCGGCTACTGCGAAGAGGAGCTCGTCTCCTCCGACTACATCGGGAACTCCCATTCGTCGATCGTTGACAGCAAGTGCACCAACGTCATCGACGGTACCATGGTGAAAGTTTCCAGCTGGTACGACAACGAGTGGGGCTACGCCTGTCGTTGCGTAGATCTCATCCAGTTTCTCGGCGCGCGTCTCTAAGCCCTTACAGGCACCCGTCTCATGGCAAAGCGCACCATCAGCGACCTCCGGAGCGACGAACTCAAGGGGCATCGTGCCCTCGTGCGAGTGGACTTCAATGTCCCACTCGACGGTGATCGTATCACCGACGATACCCGGATTCGATCGGCCGTTCCCACGATCAAGTTCCTCATCGCCGGTGGCGCACGAGTGGTGCTCCTCTCGCATCTCGGCCGCCCCAAAGCAAAGGTCGAGCCGAAATATTCGCTGGCGCCCGTGGCCGCTCATCTCGCATCACTCCTCGGTTCTCCGGTACAGTTTTGCGCGGAGACCGACTCAGACGCGGCCGTTGCGGCCACGCACGCTCTGCAAGACGGCGAGGTGATTCTCCTAGAGAACACCCGCTTTCTCCCCGGTGAGGAGAAGAACGACGAAACGCTCAGCGCTGCATTGGCGCGCCTCGGCGACTTCTATGTCAATGACGCCTTTGGGACCGCGCACCGGGCACACAGCAGCACTGCTGGGGTCGCGGCCTTCCTGCGCCCAGCCGTTGCCGGCCTGCTGATGCAGAAGGAGCTCGACTACCTCGGGCACGCACTCGAGAAGCCGAAGCGCCCCTTCATAGCAATACTCGGCGGTTCCAAGATCTCCGGGAAGATTGATGTCATCGAGGCGCTCCTGCCAAAGGTCGATGGCATTCTCATTGGAGGCGCCATGGCCTGTACCTTTTTCGAAGCAATGGAACTCGAGACCGGCGAGAGTCTGGTTGAGGACGAACGCGTCGAGATGGCGGAGGATTTGATCGAACGTGCAGGATTCCGCCTCACGTTGCCACATGACGCGATGGTTGCGCCGAGCATCGAGGAAGCCTCGAGCGCACACGCGGTAAAGCGTGATGCCATCCCTGAGGACGAGGCCATGCTCGACATTGGCCCCGACAGCGCGGCGAGTTATGCCCGCGCTATTCTCACCGCCAAAACCATCGTCTGGAACGGGCCGATGGGAGTGTGCGAGAAGCCGCCACGCGACGCCGGTACCATGGCCGTCGCGAGAGCGATGGCTGAAGCCACTGCAAAGGGGGCCATCACCATCGTCGGTGGTGGCGATTCAGCCGCCGCAGTGGAGCAAGCGGGACTCGCGAATCAGATGAGCCATGTCTCCACTGGTGGCGGCGCCTCACTCGAGTTTCTGGAGGGGAAGAAGCTTCCCGGAGTCGAGTGCCTCGACGAGCAGGAGCGCTGATGCGACACCCCGTATTCGCTGCGAATTGGAAGATGAACCAAGCGCCAGCCGACGCGAAGGCGTTCATGAAGCAGTTCATGGCGTCCTACCCGCGACAGCAGGATAGGGAGGTGCTGTTCTTCCCGCCGGCCCTCTCTGTGAGCGTGGTCGTGGAAGCCACCAGGGATCGCCCGGATATTGCCGTGGGGGTTCAGAACATCCACTGGGAGGACGCCGGTGCTTTCACCGGCGAGAACTCGGCGCCAATGTCCCGCGCTGCTGGAGCCCGCTATGTATTGGTCGGACACTCGGAACGTCGGCACGTGTTCGGCGAGACCGAGGAGCACACGAACAAGAAGGTCCTCGCTGCCTTCCGGGCTGGCCTCACCCCGATGATCTGCGTCGGCGAGACGCTCGCGCAGCGGGAGGCCGGCGAGACCAATACCGTCATCATTCGGCAGCTACGCGCCGCCGTCGCAACACTCGCCCCTAATCAGGTGGCCAACTGTATGGTTGCTTACGAGCCCGTCTGGGCCATCGGGACAGGGAAGACCGCCACAGCTGACGACGCCGCGACTGCTCACGGTGCGCTGCGAGGCGAGCTCAAAACCCTTACCGTCGATCGGGCCGAGGCTGTGGTTATCCTCTATGGCGGCAGCGTAAATCGCGGGAATGCGGGGGTTTTGCTCGCCGCGCCCCAGGTTGACGGCCTGTTAGTAGGAGGCGCCAGCCTCGAAGCTGACGGCTGGTCTGGCCTCGTACGTACTTGATACACCGCGCTAAGTCTGCTATTCTTCTAGGCTTGCCTCTTTTCGACAGACCCTCGTTGAATCCGCGATGACCACGTTCCTCCTGATTGTACTGATCCTCGATGCCATGATTCTCGTCACGGTCATCCTCCTGCAGAGCGGGAAGGGTGGCGGTATGGCGGCGAGTTTCGGTGGCGCCTCCTCGTCGTCCGACCAGTTCATGGGGACACGCCAGGCAGGCAACCTGCTCACCAAGCTGTCCTGGTGGTGCGGTGGCCTCTTCATCGGCATCTCGTTCATCCTCTCGATCATGGCGAGCCGCGGTCGTACGCCGACCTCGGTGCTCGACAAGTCGTTTAGCGCTCCCAAGGCGCCCGCGAGCGCTCCGGCAGCGCCTGCAGCGCCGACCGGGGCCGCGCCGACTGGAACAACGCCAGCAACTGGTGGTGCTGTTCCGCTCCAAGCCATTCCCAAGGCTGACGCCAAGGCGCCGGCCGCTGCTGCGCCGGCCGCCACGGCTCCCGCCGCCGCTCCGGCTCCTAAGAAACCGTAACGACGCCAAGGCAACGCACGGTGAGCATGCTGCATGCACCTAAAGGGTTCCTCCTCCTCGAGGACGGAACCCTTTTTGCTGGGCACTTGTCGCATCCGCTCCCTGAGCCGGCTGTGGCCGAAGTGGTGTTCACGACGAACATGAGCGGCTATCAGGAGGTCTTTACCGACCCCTCGTTCCGCGGCCAGATCGTCGTGATGACCGCCCCGATGATTGGCAACTACGGCATCAATGGGCAGGACCCAGAATCCACGCGCCCGCAGGTGAGTGGCGTCGTTGTCCGTGACCTCTCGAGCACCTTTTCGAACTGGCGCGCGGACTCCGATCTTGCCAGTTATCTCCAGATGTCGCAACTCCCTATCTTACATGGGGTTGACACGCGTCGCCTCACACGGCACTTGAGGACTGTTGGGGTGCTGCGTGGGGTTATTGGAAGCGGTGCCGAGCCCGGTGCTGCGGCGAGGGCCGCGCTCGAGGGGTGCCCCTCCATGGCCGGACTCGATCTCGCCAGCCGCGTGACGACGAAATCGCCATACGTCATGGCGCCGGTCGCCGCCGCAGCTACCGGCACTGGCCATCATATCGTCGCCTACGACTACGGAATTAAGTCCAACATCCTTCGCTTGTTCCAGCAGCGGGGCTGCACGGTGACGGTTGTACCCAGCACGACCACAGCGGCCGAGGTGCTCGCGCTCAAGCCGGACGGCGTGTTTCTGTCCAACGGTCCCGGTGATCCAGAAGCGGTCGACTATGCTCCTGCGACTATCCGCGCCATTGGCGAGACCAAGATTCCGATTTTCGGTATTTGCCTCGGGCACCAACTGCTCGGACTGACCTACGGCGGACACACGTTCAAGCTCCCCTATGGACACCGCGGTGGAAACCATCCCGTGAAAGAAGTGTCCACGGGGAAGGTGTTCATCACGTCGCAGAATCACGGCTTTGCCGTCGAAGGGAACGTGCAGGGAATCCCCGGTGCTCCCGATTTGCAGGTCACTCACGTGAACCTCAACGACGGCTCGGTGGAAGGACTCAAGCACAAGACCCTCCCGATCTTCTCGGTGCAGTATCACCCAGAAGCAGCCCCGGGACCCCACGACGCGATGCCGCTGTTCGATGATTTCATGGCCGCGCTAGATGCTCGGGGACGCTGAACGAGCCCACACTGCCATCAGAACCCACGCGAAGGCCTCCAGCACCCCGCTGGAGGCCTTTTTCACTGTAAGTCCTTGTCCTGTGACGTCATAAGTCCTGAAGGCCGTCAAAAACGGATTCTCGGCCAAAACTTGACAAGAAAACGCATAACACCCTAGACTGTATTCACTTACGGCAGTTCTGGTGGTTCTGAACACTTGAGGGTAGTCATGACCAAAGCCGATCTCGTAGAAGGCGTCACGCTGGCAGTCGAGAAGACGTCCGGACCGATGATCTCCAAGAAGGACTGTGCGCGCGTCGTCGATGCGTTCCTCGACGCGATCAAAGATGCGCTCAAGGAGCAGAAGAACATCGAGGTGCGTGGTTTCGGCACCTTCAAGATCCGCCAGCGCAAGACGCGCATGGCCCGAAATCCGAGAACGGGCGCGCCGGTCGAAGTCTCTGCTCGCCCAGTGCCGGTGTTCAAGCCGAGTAAGGAGCTACGAGCGCTCGTTGCCGATGTTGACATCTCGGAACTTGCGGGCGAATAACGCAATCTCCGAGTTCGCCGATGGACAGGTTTCGGGCTCCGCGCCTTCACCCGCGCGGGGCCCGTGATATTTTACGGAGTTCGCCCCTTCGCACCACGGAGTCCACGTTGCATCTGCAGGTGCTCCTCTTTGCAACCTATGCTGACGCGTTCGGCGCCACGGAGATCGTCCTCGATCTCCCAGACGGCGCGACGGTAGGCGAACTCGTGACGGCCGTTCGCGCCCGCGCGCCCCATGCCGCGCTTCCGCCGCACCCGCTGGTCGCGGTGAATCACGCGTACGCGTCATCGGGATCCGTGCTGTCGACTGGCGATGAAGTCGCCCTTATTCCACCGGTGGCTGGCGGATGATGCGCGCCGCGATTGTCAGTCGGCCACTGGACGCTGCCCTGCTACTCGCCGAGGTCGCGGGTGACGCGCACGGCGCGACGACGCTGTTCGTGGGAACCGTACGGAATACCAACGGTGGGCGTGCGGTGAGCGGCATTGAATACTCCGCCTACGATTCCATGGCGACTGTTGAGCTGCAGCGCATTCTCGACGAGGCCGCGTCTCGCTTCACGGACGTGTCGATCGTCGTTGAACATCGCGTGGGAACGCTGAGGCTGCAGGAGGCGAGCGTCATCATCGCCACCGCACACGCGCACCGCGCGCCAGCACTGGACGCGCAGCGATACGTCGTCGAGGAACTCAAGAAGCGTGTCCCCGTCTGGAAGCGTGAGCACTACACCGATGGGACCCGCGAATGGGTCGGGGCGACCTCGTGATTGACCAATTCGGACGCAGTATCGAGTATCTCCGCATCAGTGTGACGGACCGCTGCAACTTCCGGTGTGTCTACTGCATGCCGGAGCACGGACTCGACTGGCTTCCACGCGCCGATATTCTCACGTACGAGGAGATTGCCGACGTCGTGCGGCAACTCGCGCCGCTCGGTCTCAAGCGCCTTCGCATCACCGGGGGTGAGCCAACAATTCGCCCCGACCTGGTGACGCTCATCGCGATGCTCAAGGCTATTCCTGGGATCGATGATATCGCACTGAGTACGAATGGCGTAAAACTTCCGGAGCTGTCCGCTGCGCTCAAAGCCGCCGGACTCGATCGGGTCAACATGAGTGCCGATTCACTCCAGGCAGATCGCATCGCGGCGATCGCTCGCCGACGGGTTCCCTTTGATCCCGTTGATGCGGCCGACGCGGCGCACGCGGCGGGGCTCGATCCGGTCAAAATCAACGTGGTGGTGATGCGCGGTATGATGCCCGTGGGAGAAATGGCGAACCTCACCTGGAACCACGTGGTCCCGAGCGAGGAGATTCTCACTCGGATTCGGACGGTTGGGACGCTCGCACCACATGCAGGCCCCGAACGTGGCAACGGGCCAGCCGCGTACCATCAGCTTGAGGGCGCCCAAGGGACGATCGGCGTTATTACGCCGATGACCCACACGTATTGTGGAACCTGCAACCGCGTCCGGCTCACCGCTGACGGACGGCTGCGGACCTGCCTATATGGCGACCACGAGGTCAACCTGCGGGATCCACTCCGTGCCGGTTCACCTCTGGAGCCCCTCTTTGTCCAGGCGTTAGCTGAGAAGCCGAAAGAGCACAACCTGTTGCAGATGCAGGTCGGAGGACTGAAGGCGTTGTCGCAGGTGGGAGGGTAGCCCCTTCGAGCGGAACCGCACCCAACGGGGCGGCGAGCGCGCTGCGGCGCATTGTGACGATTTCCCTCGTTGCCTCGCATAGAACCAGCCTTGTATTCTTCATCATCATAAATATTTCCATTTACGTGAGAAACTGACATGGTCAACAAAATCACAGTGGTCGGCGCCGGGAACGTAGGCGCAACTGCCGCTCAGCGCATTGCCGAAAAGGAACTCGCCCGCACGGTCGTCCTGGTGGACGTCGTCGAAGGCGTCCCGCAGGGGAAGGGGCTCGATCAGTGGGAGTCGGCGCCCATCGAGGGTTTCGATTCGCGCGTCATCGGCACCAATGGCTACGACGAGACCGTTGGGTCGGACATCGTTGTCATCACGGCCGGCATCGCTCGCAAGCCGGGCATGTCGCGCGATGACCTGCTCAACACCAACGCCGGGATCGTCAAGTCGGTCTCTGAGCAGGTCGCCAAAACCTCGCCCGACGCCATCATCATCGTCGTCAGCAACCCGCTCGACGTCATGTGCTACGTGGCCAAGGAAGTCTCTGGCTTCCCACGCGAGCGCGTAATCGGCATGGCCGGCGTGCTCGACACGGCCCGCTATCGCTCCTTCATCGCAATGGAACTGGGCGTCTCCGTCCTCGACATCCAAGCAATGGTGCTCGGCGGACACGGCGACACGATGGTCCCGCTGATCAGTTACACCACCATCAGCGGCATCCCGATTTTGCAGCTTATGAAGAAGGAAAAGCTCGATGCGATCGTCGACCGCGCCCGCAACGGCGGCGCCGAGATCGTGAAGTTCCTCAAGACGGGTTCGGCCTACTACGCGCCGTCCTCGGGCGCCGTGCAGATGGTCGAAGCCATCGTCAAGGATCAGAAGCGCATCCTGCCGTGCTCCGCTTGGCTCGAAGGCGAATACGGGATGAAAGGCCTTTTCCTCGGCGTGCCGGTCAAGCTCGGCCGCAAGGGCATCGAACAGATCCTCGAAATCGAACTCACCGCCGACGAGAAGGCCGCGCTGGCCAAGAGCGCCGACGCCGTGCGTGAGCCGATGTCGGTGATCACGCTCTGATGGGACGCCTCGGAAAGTTCTGGGATTCGTCGGTCGGCAAAAAGATCGTCATGGGAGCCACGGGGGTCATCCTCGTGGGCTTCCTGATCATCCACATGGCCGGCAACCTGCAGCTCTTCCTCGGCGCTGAGCGATTCAACGCCTACAGCAAGCTCCTGAAGCACGACATCATCGAGCTCACCTGGATTGTGCGCCTCACGCTGCTCGTGTCGGTGGTGTTCCACGCCGTCGCCGCGTACCAGCTCACCATGCGTAACAAGGCCGCTCGGCCCGAGCCGTATGCCAAGCGCGTACCGCAGGTTTCCACCTACGCGTCGCAGACAATGCGCTACGGTGGCGTGTATTTGCTGCTGTTTATCGTGTATCACATCGGACACTTCACGACCGGCACATTCCATCCTGCCTACAGCGAGGTGGGCACGTTCGGGAATGTGATGGTCGGATTCAGCACCTGGCCTATCGTGCTGTTCTACTTGGGCGCGATGGGGTTTCTCTCGCTGCACCTCTATCACGGCATCTGGGCGGCGTTCCGTACGCTCGGACTCGCGCGGCCGTCGGGCGATCCGCTCAAACGACAGATCGCACTTGTGCTCGCGATTGTGGTGGCCGGGGGATTCTCCCTCGTGCCGCTCGCCGTGAAGCTTGGCCTCGTCCACTGACCAGGAGCCTACTCTCGTGGACCTGAACTCTCGTATTCCCGAAGGACCGCTCGCGGAGAAGTGGGACAAGCACCGCTTCGAGATGAAGCTCGTGCTTCCGGCCAACAAGCGGAAATTCCATGTGATCGTTGTCGGCTCAGGACTGGCTGGTGCCAGCGCCTCGGCCACCCTCAGCGAGCTCGGCTACAATGTGAGCTGCTTCTGCTTCCAAGATACGCCGCGTCGCGCGCACTCGATCGCGGCGCAAGGCGGCATCAATGCGGCCAAGAACTACCGGAACGACGGCGATTCCGTGCAGCGCCTCTTTTACGACACGGTCAAGGGTGGCGACTTCCGTGCCCGCGAGGCGAACGTGTATCGCCTCGCGCAGGTGTCGGTGAACATCATCGATCAGTGCGTGGCACAAGGCGTTCCGTTTGCCCGTGAGTACGGCGGCCTGTTGGCTAACCGCTCGTTTGGCGGTGCGCAGGTTTCGCGCACCTTCTACGCGCGCGGTCAGACCGGCCAGCAGTTGCTCCTCGGCGCCTACCAGGCGCTGGAAAAGGAGATCGCGCGCGGCGGTGTGCGCATGTACAACCGCCATGAGATGCTCGATGTTGTTGTCATCGACGGCGTTGCTCGTGGCATCGTGACGCGCGACATGGTGACCGGCAAAGTCCAGTCGCACGTGGCCGACGCGGTCGTGCTCGGGACGGGCGGATATGGGAACGTGTACTTCCTGAGCACGAATGCGATGGGATGTAACGTT
>JAPLKT010000030.1:16488-22378 GCA_026387895.1 Gemmatimonadota bacterium
TGTAACGTTACCGCGACCTACCGGGCCTATAAGAAGGGCGCGGCATTCGCGAATCCCTGCTTCACGCAAATTCACCCAACCTGCATTCCGCAGAGTGGCGATCATCAGGCCAAGCTGACCCTGATGTCGGAGTCACTGCGCAACGACGGCCGCGTGTGGGTCCCGAAGAAGAAAGAAGACTGCGGCAAGAAGCCCGGTGAAATCGCGGAGGAAGATCGCGACTACTACCTCGAGCGGAAATATCCGAGCTTCGGCAATCTGAGCCCGCGTGATATCGCGAGCCGTGCGGCAAAGGAAGTGTGCGACGAGGGCCGAGGCGTTGGTCCTGGTGGTCGCGGTGTCTATCTCGACTTCGCCGACGCCATCAATCGCCTGGGCGAGAGCGCGATTCGTGAGCGCTACGGCAATCTGTTTGAGATGTACGCGCGTATCACGAATGAGAATCCGTACAAGGTGCCCATGCGCATCTATCCCGCCGTGCACTACACCATGGGTGGGCTCTGGGTCGACTACAACCTGATGAGCACCATTCCTGGCCTGCACGTTATTGGCGAGGCGAACTTCTCCGATCACGGGGCCAATCGCCTCGGCGCTTCGGCGCTCATGCAGGGCTTGGCTGACGGTTACTTCGTTCTGCCGTACACCGTCGGGAACTACCTCGCCTCAGCCAAGCTCGCGAAAGTCACCGCCGATCACCCCGAGTTCAAGGCGGCGGTGGACAAGGTGCAGGCAATGACCGACAAGCTGCTCAGCATCAAGGGCACGCGCACGGTCGACTCGATTCACCGCGAGCTCGGCAACATCATGTGGGAGAAGTGCGGCATGGCACGCAACGAGAAGGGGCTTAAGGAAGCGCTTGAGCTCATTCCAAAGTTGCGCGACGAGTTCTGGAACAATGTGAATGTTCCGGGCAGCGGCGCCGAGTTGAATCAGTCACTGGAGAAGGCCGGGCGTGTCGCCGACTTCCTCGATTTCGCTGAACTGATGGTGACGGACGCTCTGCACCGCGAAGAAAGCTGCGGCGGCCACTTCCGCGAGGAGCATCAGGAAGAAGGTGAAGCCAAGCGTGATGATGAAAAGTTCGCCTACGCCGCTGCCTGGGAATACGCAGGGGAAGGGAAGGCGCCGATCCTGAACAAGGAGCCGCTGGTGTTCGACAATGTCCATCTCTCGACGCGGAGCTACAAGTGAGCGCCGGCGGACTGAATCTGACGCTGCATGTGTGGCGCCAGTCCGGCCCCAACAAGGCCGGCAAGATCGTCGATTACCCTGCGACGAATATCTCTCCTGAGATGTCGTTCCTCGAGATGCTCGACACGGTCAACGAGGGGCTGATTACGAGTGGGCAGGAACCTATTGCCTTCGACCACGACTGCCGCGAAGGGATCTGCGGGAGCTGCGGGGTGATGATCAACGGCGCCGCGCACGGGCCGATGAAGCAGACCACCGCGTGCCAGCTCCATATGCGCACGTTCAACAATGGCGACGAAATCTGGATCGAACCGTGGCGCGCGCAGGCGTTCCCGGTCATCAAGGATCTCGTCGTGGACCGTGGGGCCTTTGATCGGATCATTCAGGCCGGTGGATTCATTTCTGCACCCACCGGAAGTCCGCAGGACGCGAACAGCCTTCCCATCAGCAAGCTGGATGCTGACGAAGCCATGGATGCCGCTGCTTGCATCGGTTGCGGCGCATGCGTGGCCGCCTGTCCGAACGCGTCGGCCTCGCTCTTCACCGCTGCGAAGATTACGCACCTTGGCCATTTGCCCCAGGGGCAGCCAGAGCGGTATCGCCGTGCACTCAAGATGGTGACCCAGATGGATCTTGAGAGCTTCGGTGGATGCACACTGTTCGGTGAGTGTCAGGAAGCCTGCCCGAAAGGCATTTCCATTGACACGATCGTGCAGATGAACCGTGACTACATCGTCGCGGCCGCTAACGAGCGCGAGGAAAAGGCGGAGATGGGAGCGGGGTGATCGTGCGCTGATCCACAAGCATGCGTCGTCTCAAGCCGCTCACGTGTCCAACGCGTGAGCGGCTTTTTCGTCCGGGTCTATTTGATGCGTACTGCGGTGGAATGGTGCTGGCTCAACGCGGCGTGCTCGGTACGTTGCCTCGCATGAATATATCCTACCTCAGTTTTGCAAACGTAGCGCCCGGTCGCTACATTGGGTTCATGCGAAGCGTCGGCCTGAAGGTCCTCAAAAACAAGCTGAGTGAGTACGTGCGTCTTGTCGCCAATGGCGAGACCGTACTCGTCACCGATCGCGACCGTGTCGTCGCCGAACTGGTCCCACCGCGGCCAGGGCGTAGCCCGCTGCTGGCTGACGCCCAGCTTGCCTCTGCGGTGCGTGAGGGGTGGCTGGTGCCGCCTGCCTATGTGATGAACGAGGCGCCGCCACGGCTGCCCGTGGCGCCCATGGCCGTGCTCCTCAACGAGCTCGCCGCCGACCGAGGTGACCGGTGATCTACCTCGACACGTCGGTTGCTGTCAAGTCGCTTGCTGGAGTTCGAGCTCTGGAACCGCATCAACGCACGTAAGCTCGGCGCCACGCACGGCGATGCCGTCAGGGCGCTGCTCTCGCGTGTTGCAATGATCGAGATGGTTAGGCCCGTGCTCGAACGCGTGCTGGAGCCCTTCCCCGCTGACCTTCGTACCATCGACACGATTCATCTTGCCTCCGTCGAGTTCCTTCGCGCCAACGGACAAGACGTCGCACTCGCGAGTTATCGCCCCAAGCTCGTCGAGGCAGCCATCAAGCTCAAAATCCCGATCGCCGCCGTCTGATGGACACGCCGCCGCGCACCTGTGCGCACGGTACGAAAAGGGGCGGCGACCAGTATGGTCGCCGCCCCTTTGCACATCCGTGAAGCCGAACCTTACGGCTTCATTACCATCAGTCCGCTCACGACGACTTCCGTGTTGTGGCCCGACCGTACGCCCCACGCACCGTCGGTGGACTTCAAGCGACCGGCCATGACGAGCGAGTCCTTTGGCGCGGTCCACACCTCGGCGCCATTGATCGTGCACGAGACCGTGTTCCCCTTGACCGTCATCGCGATGTCCTGCGACACCGGCTGATCCTTCCCCGCAGCTTTGTTGACCGAGGGCGCAGCAGGATACCGACGGGTCATCTGAAAGGCAGCTGGGCCGAAACCACGGACGATGAACGTGCCGTTTCCGTACGCAGAGCAGTAGAGATAGCTCGCGCTTTCCGTGCCCATATCGTTGCCGGCGATCACGAGACCGTAGGGATGCGGGTGATCATTCAGGCTCTGAAACTTCGGCTCGGTGAACTTGGCCATGACCGAGTAGTCACCCTTGCCGGTGTTCTTGTCGCTCCAGTAGGTCGACGCCGGACCGGTCGTGACACGAATGTCCTTGCCTTCAGTGGCAATCTTCGCGTTCTCGATCGTGAGGCCCTTCTTCGCCTCGGCGCCGTCAATCATGCCCTTCCAGCCAGCGACCTTGACACCGCCGTCCTTGATCGAGCGCGACTGCTCGTCAGCTGCCGGAGCGCCCTGCGCCGAGGCCACCATCGGGGCGGCCATCAGGGCCGCAGTGAACACCATCGTGAGCGAACGACGCATCGGATATCCTCGTGTTTTGGTTGGTACTACGTAGTGAGAAGGTTACTCCCAGAGACGATACCCCGCCAGCTGTCAGCTCGCTACGTTCCGGTATCACCTCAGCCAAGGCTCCCGCATGTCGCTCCGCATCAATGACACCGCGCCGGATTTCCACGCCATGACCACGCAGGGCGAGATCGACTTTCACCAGTGGATTGGGGATCACTGGGCCGTGTTGTTCTCGCATCCCAAGGACTTCACGCCTGTTTGCACGACCGAGCTTGGGTACATGGCGCGACTCCAGCCGGAGTTCGACAAGCGCAGCGTCAAGATCATCGGACTGAGTGTCGATAAAGTTGATAATCATGGCATCTGGGCCAAGGACATCGAGGAGACACAGGGGGCCAAGGTCACCTTCCCGATGATCGGAGACCCCGAGCTGCAGGTTGCCAAGCTCTATGACATGCTTCCGGCCGAGGAGGGGGAGAGCTGCGAGGGGCGCACTGCGGCGAACAATGCGACGGTGCGCACCGTATTCATCATCAGCCCCGACAAGAAGATCAAACTGATGCTGATCTACCCAATGAGCACGGGCCGCAACTTTGACGAAGTGTTACGCGTAATCGATTCCATGCAGCTCACTGCAAAGCATCAGGTGGCGACGCCGGTCAACTGGAAGGACGGCGACGACGTCATCATCCTGACGAGCGTGACCGACGAGCAGGCGCACGCGAAGTATCCGGCCGGGTTCAAGACGTTGAAACCGTACCTGCGAACCGTGGCACAGCCGAAGTAATGATCCTCAAAAACAGCACGGGCCGTCGCGGAATTCGCGGCGGCCCGTGTGCGTATCTCCAAACGAGCCGAGGCTACGGCTTCGGCTCCCGCTTCGGCTCCCGCTTCGGCTCCCGCACTCGCAGTAAGCCTTCCTGCGCAACGCTGGCGACAAGTTCCCCCGAACGCGTGAAAACAGATCCGCGCACAAACCCCCGGGCTCCCGCACTCACCGGGCTATCGGTGACATAGAGCAACCACTCGTCGACGCGGAACGGCCGATGCAGCCAGACGGAATGGTCGAGACTGGCGATCTGCAACTGCGGCGATCGAAAGGGGACGCCATGCGGTTGAAGTGCTGTCGTGAGAAGACCGTAGTCGCTGGCATAGGCCAATACGGCTTGATGCACCCAGACGTCGTCGGGGAGCGACTCCGTGACGCGGAACCAGGCCATGCGCTGCGGAGCCCGCACGTCCGGAATGAACTGATCAATCGGATCGATCGGTCGGAAGTCGAGCGGCCGTTCCTGCGTCAACACATGCCGGAGCCGCTCGGGAATCCGGTCCGCCATCTCACGGATTCGGCTCAGCTCCGACTGCACCGTCTCCGGCGCCGGAGCGTCGGGCATTGCATCCTGATGGTGAAACCCTGGCTCTGTTATGTGAAACGATGCCGAGAGATTGAAGATCGCCTGGCCGTGCTGGATCGCCGTGACGCGACGCGTGGTAAAACTCGCGCCGTCGCGAAGCTTGTCGACGAAGTACACAATCGGCGCCTTCAAATCACCCGGAAGAATGAAATACCCGTGGGCCGAGTGCGCCTCGCGATTCCCCTCGACTGTTCTCCGGGCCGCGACGAGCGCTTGCGCAAACACTTGCCCACCGAAGACGCGCCCCGTCCCCAAGTCGCGGTTTTGCCCGCGATAGATATTGACCTCGAGGGGCTCGAGGTCGAGGAGCGGAAGGAGAATGGAGGCTGCGTCAGTCACGCGGGATCAGCCGAGGATCTTTGGGAGCGTCACGCCAGTCTGGCCCTGATACTTTCCCTTCTTGTCCTTGTACGAGGTGATCGGCTCCTCACCCTCAAAGAACAACACCTGCGCAATGCCTTCGTTCGAGTAAATCTTGGCCGGCAGTGGCGTGGTATTGGAGATCTCCAACGTGACATGCCCCTCCCACTCGGGTTCAAAGGGCGTGACGTTCGTGATAATCCCGCACCGTGCGTAGGTGGACTTGCCCACGGTAATCGTCACGACATTCCGTGGGATGCGGAAGTACTCGATGCTCCGCGCGAGGGCGAAGGAGTTCGGCGGCACGATACACACATCGCCCTCGAACTCGACAAACGACTTCGGGTCGAAATGCTTGGGGTCGATGATCGAGCTCAGCACGTTCGTGAAAATCTTGTACTCCGGCGCGACACGCATGTCGTAGCCAAAGCTGCTCACGCCGTAGCTGACCACTCCGGAGCCAACCTGGCTCTGCTCGAATGGCTCAATCATCCCGCGCTTGGCCTGCTCAATGATCCAACGGTCGTTCTTGATCG
>JAPLKT010000078.1:0-9969 GCA_026387895.1 Gemmatimonadota bacterium
TTAAGCGCCACAATGCTGTCGCCAGGGAGCACCCCCGCGCGCGCGGCGGGAAGCCCAAGCACGAGCGAGTCCACGACCGCCGGAAGATAGCTACGCCCCTTCGCGGAATAGACCCCGGTCGCAATGCTAAAGGTCAACAACACATTCATCGTCACGCCCGCCAACAAAATCACGATACGCGCCCACGTCGGCTTGGACTCGAACCAGCGATCCGGCGGTACCGGCTTGGGTCCGTGGGGCAGCATCGCCTCGGGATCCCAGTTCGGATCCTTCTCTGCCTCTGGCTTGGCGTCTTCGTTGCCCCCTTCGAGCATCGAGGCGGCCTCGTCATCCCTGGACGCCATCCGCACGTAGCCGCCGATCGGCAGCGCGGCGATCACATATTCCGTTTCCGAACCTTTCGGACGCCAACGCAGAATCGTCGGCCCCCACCCCAACGCAAACCGCGGCGCATATACGCCCAGTGCCTTGGCGGCGAGAAAATGGCCGAGTTCGTGGACGAACACCACGATCCCGAGTACCGCAATCGGCGCGAGCCACGCGAGCATTAGTGTAGTCCCTGCACAAGTGAACGAGCGGAAGCATCCGCGTCGCGAAGCGATGCAATGCCATCAAGTGGGCGATCACCCAAGGCCGAAAGCGCCGAGTCGATCGCTCGTGGAATACCACCGAACGTGAGCGAGCCATCGAGAAAGCGCTGCACCGCGGCCTCATTAGCCGCGTTGAAGACCGCCGGCGCGACACCGCCCGTGCGCCCCGCCTCCAGCCCCATCTTGAACGAGGGGAACGCATCCGTGCGCACCGCCTCAAAGGTCAACGACGCCGCGGCCACCGGATCGAACCGCGCGACACCGTCGTCCTCAAGCCGATCGGGATACGAGAGCGCGTAGAGGATCGGCAGCTCCATCGACGGCACGCCAAGCTGCGCCACCACGCTGCCATCAATGAACTCCACCATCGAGTGCACAATGCTCTGCGGATGCACCACCACCTCGATTCGGTCGTAGGGAACGCCGAAGAGGAAGTGTGCTTCGATCACCTCGAGCGCCTTATTGACCAGCGACGCACTGTCCACGGTGATCTTGCGTCCCATGCTCCAGGTCGGATGCTTGAGGGCGTCCGCGAGCGTCGCGTCAGCGATCCGCGCGTTGGGCCAAGTACGGAACGGGCCGCCGCTCGCGGTAATAATCAACCGGCGCACGGCGCTCGCCCCGTGACCCGCGATGCACTGCAGAATCGCTGTGTGCTCGCTATCGACCGGGACCAGTTCGCCACCATGGTGCTTCGCGTTGAGCACGACGGCGGCGGCCGACGCGGTCGCGGCCTGCACGAGAACGTCCTCCCCGGACTGCCACTCAGACGGGATCCCCTGCCCGCCGCTCACCAGTCCAGTGTATTCAGGGCGCCACTCCGCCACCTGTTCGGCGAGTAACGCAGCATTCGAATGCGCCGTCAGTCCACTCACGCAAAACGCGTCGCGATGGCGCGAGATCACCCGCAGCGCTGCCGTCCCAATCGATCCGGTCGAGCCGAGGATCGTGACACCACGCGGTGCCATACCGCGGGTCATCTCGGGGCTGGAATCAGGAGCCAACTCAGCATGGCGAAACCGAGCGGAATCGTGAAGATCAGCGAGTCGATGCGATCCAGAACTCCACCATGCCCCGGGATCAGCGACGAACTATCCTTGACGCCGGCTTCGCGCTTCAGCATCGACTCCACCAAATCACCGACCTGTCCCGCGCCGCTGACAAGAGCGCCAAACAGCAGCGCGCCCTGGAGTGTGAGCCCCAGCTGTGCGACCGGCGGCAACACAAAACGGGAATAGAGCACCGTGACCGCAATACCCACGACGAGGCCGCCGACAGCTCCGGACACGGTCTTCCCCGGGCTCACCGACGGCATCAGCTTGCGACCGCCGACCATTTTTCCCACCATGAAAGCGCCGCTATCGGTCAGCCAAGTGACGATCAGCGGCAGCGCCACGAGCGCCGTTCCCGCCGTCGCACCGATGGCGTACGGATGGTACCGCAGCGCATACCCAAAACTCAGCGCCCCGCCGGTGTAGAACACACCAAGCATCGTACTCCCGAGCGCCTCCATCGGCTTCCCTGTGGAGCCGCGCGTGAACAGCGCCACGGTCAGCAGCTCCAAGAACAGAAGCATCAAGACCGTCAGCGATGGTGTCCAAAGTCCGAGCGTGTTCCCATGCACGAGCAGCGGAAGCGCAGCACTGAGCGCCACCCCGTGTCCCGACAGCGGCTCACTCCCCGTTTTACTCACCATACGATAGAACTCGCGCGCAGCGAGCCCACTCGCGACCGCAAGCATCACCGCTAACGGAGCCCCGCCGAGAAACACGAGATACACCGCGAGCGGCGCGGCAATCACGGAGAAGATGATCCGCTTAGCGAGTTCAGACACTGGGCTGACGCTCCTGGCTCGTCGAGATCAGGGGCGCACGCGACCGAACCGGCGATCCCGGTTCTGGTACTCGGCGATGGCGTCATACAGGTCGCGACGACCGAAGTCAGGCCATAGCACATCGCTAATAACGAGTTCGGTGTACGCGACCTGCCAGAGCAAGAAGTTGGAGATACGTTGCTCGCCAGAGGTGCGAATCAGTAGATCGGGATCAGGGCACCCTGCGGTAAAGAGCTTCGACTCCATCGCGGCGTCATCGACCTGCGCCGGTGTGATGCGGCCGGCCGCGACATCCTCGGCGAGCAGACGCGCCGCGCGTGTGAGTTCCGCGCGAGCCCCGTACGAGATGAACAGGTTGAGACGGAGTTTTGTATTGTGCGCCGTCTGCTTCATGACGCGATCCACCGCGGCAAAGGCAGGAGGCGTCAAGCGATCAAGCTCGCCCAGCATGCGGACCTGCACGCCCTGCTCTTCAAGCTCATCGGCTTCTTTTTGGATGTACTCCTCAAGCAGTGACATCAGCGCCGACACCTCACCAGCGGGCCGCTGCCAGTTCTCCTGCGAGAACGCGAACAACGAGAGCACTTCCACGCCCGCCTCGATCGCCGCTTCCACGACTTCGCGGACAGCCTTCATGCCGCTCCGATGCCCGAGCGGGCGCGGCAACATGCGCCCACTGGCCCAGCGTCCGTTGCCATCCATGATGATGGCCACGTGGCGAGGAATCGCCCCGTGCTGCTTGATCTGATCAAGCAACCCGGCAGAGACGGACACGGTCATCGTGTCACGTCGCGCAGGACAGAAGGAGGGCGACGCTCATCATCAGACTTCCATCAACTCCGCTTCTTTCGCCTTCGAGGACGTTTCAAGCTTCGCGATGAAATCGTCGTGTGCCTTTTGCAGCTCTTTCTCTGCGTGCTTCACATCATCTTCCGAGACGCCCTCGAGCTTCTTGAGCAAATCGCGGGCGTGGGTCCGCGCGTGACGCACGGCGATGCGACCGTCCTCAGCGAACTTATGCAGCACCTTAACGAGATCCTTACGGCGCTGCTCGTTCATCGAGGGAAGCGGCACGCGAATCACGGCGCCGTTGATCGCTGGGTCGAGTCCGAGATCGCTCTCGCGAATCGCCTTCTCGACCGCCTTGATTTGTCCCTTGTCGAACGGCGTCACCATCAGGACGCGCGGCTCGGGGGCCGAGACCTGCGCGCACTGATTCATGGGGAGGTACGAACCATACATCTCGACCTTGATCTGGTCGAGCATGTTCGGCGAGGCTTTGCCGGAGCGTACGGTCGAGAACTCGCGCTTGGCGGACTCGACAGCCTTCTCCATGCTCGCCCGGCAGTCCTTCATGATGTTTGCGATGTTGCTCATGAGACGAGGGTCCCCACCTTTTCGCCGCGAATCGCCTTGATGATGGCGCCCGGCTGGTTGATGTTGAGCACGATTAGCGGAAGCGCGTTCTCTTTGCAGAGGGTGATGGCCGTCTGATCCATCACGCCCAGCTCGCCGTGCATGACCTCTTTGTAACTGATGTGCGTGTACTTCTTGGCGCTGGGGTCCTTTTTCGGATCCGCCGTGTAGACGCCGTCAACATTCGTCGCTTTGATAATCAAATCCGCGTTGATCTGAATGCCGCGGAGCACGGCGGCCGTATCGGTGCTGAAATACGGATTCCCTGTACCACCGGCGAAGATCACCGCACGATGCTTCTCGAGGTGGCGAATCGCGCGACGGCGAATAAACGATTCCGCCAACTCTTCCATGCGAATGGCCGTCATCACGCGGGTATCGAGCCCTTCGCGCTCGAGGATGTCCTGGAACGCCATCGCGTTGATGACGGTCCCGAGCATGCCCATGTAGTCGGCGCTGACGCGGTCCATCCCCATCTTGGAGAGCTGCGACCCGCGCACGATGTTCCCGCCGCCGATGACGAGGCCAACCTGCGCGCCAGTGTCACTCACGCGCTTGATCTCTTTGGCGTACTTCGTGATCATCGTGAAGTCGAAACCAACACCACGCTCGCCGGCGAGAGCCTCACCGGAGAGCTTGACCAGTACCCGCGGGTACTTGAGGGGTTTCTTGCGCGCGGCGGCCATCGGGGCTTACGCCTCTCCCATTTGGAACCGCACGAAGCGCACGACCGAGGCGCCTGGCGTCTTGGCGACGAGCTCCGCAATCGTGATGCTGTCGTCACGCACCCACGGCTGCTCGAGCAGCACCTTCTCTTTGAAGTATTTCTCAAGGCGGCCGACCACCATCTTCTCGGCGATCGCCTGCGGCTTGCCTTCGGCAGTGGCCTGCTCGATGAGGAACTGGCGTTCCTTCTCAACAACGTCGGCCGGGACGTCAGCCTTGCTGACCGCGATCGCGACCGTCGGCACGCCGGCGGCGAGATGCTCCGCGACGTCATACGCGCACTTGCGGCCGACGTCACCGGTCACGCCAGCGACCTCAACCAGCACGGCGACCTTGCCGTTGAAGTGCAGGTAGCATCCAATCGCACCCTTCGCGCTCGAGAAACGCGCGACACGACGGAGCGCGACGTTCTCGCCCGTCTTGGCGGCAGCCGCTTTGACCACCTCACCCAAGGTCTGCGCCTTGTCGTGGTGCCAGTGGCTCTGCATCAGCGCGTGATCGGCCGTGATATCGGCGGTCCCGTCGAGCGAGGTATCGAATCCGACGTGCGCCGCGACCATCTTGGAGAGGCCCACGAACTCTTCGTTCCGTGAGACGAAGTCCGTCTCGGAGTTCAGCTCGATGGCAACGCCAAGGGTGGCGTCATCCGACACCCACGCGACAATCTGCCCTTCGGCGGCGGCACGTCCAGCGCGCTTTTCGGCCTTGAGCATGCCCTTCTTGCGGAGGATCGTCGAGGCCGCTTCGGCATCGCCGTTCGCTTCGTCGAGGGCCTTCTTGCAGTCGCCCATGCCGGCGCCCGTCTGGGCACGGAGGGAAGCGACCATCGCGGCGGTAATCTTGATTGGCTCGGACATATCAGTCAGTCAACGGTGGTGGCGAGTGGACGGGCGCCGCCGACATTCGAGGGAATGCCGACGGCGATAGAAACTTACCCTAGTTGGAGCGGCGGGACGAGAGCACCAGTCGGCGGGAGACCCGCCGACCAGTGCGCGGTCACCGGTTACTCGGCGGCGCTAGCGTTGCCTTCAGTCGGCGTGCCAGACGGCGCGTCAGACGGCGCGTCAGACGGCGCGTCGGTCGGTGCGTCGGCTTCGGTGCCGCCTTCCTTCAGGCGGGCAGCGATCGCTTCGGGCTTGGCACGGCGACGGCGCGGGCGACGCTTCTTGTCGCCACGGTCACCAGCGCTCTCCTTCTCGGCGCCACGGTCGGAGGAGTAGGTGTAGCTCTCCCCTTCCTCGGACTCTTCGCGGGCCGGGGCCTCGCGACGGGCGTCGAGGATTGCGTCGGCGATTGCGCCGCAGATCAGCTCAACCGAGCGAATCGCGTCGTCGTTGCCGGCGATCGGCACCGTGATGAGATCCGGATCCGAGTTGGTGTCGCAGATGGCGATGATCGGGATGCCGAGCTTGTTCGCTTCGTCGACCGCGATGCGCTCCTTCTTGGCATCGACGACGAAGAGCAAGCCTGGCAGGCGGCCCATGTTCTTCAGGCCGGACAGATTCTTGGCCAGCTTGTCGCGCTGGCGCGACATCATGAGCTGTTCCTTCTTCGTGTAGTTCTCGAAATCGCCGCCCGCCACGCTGCCAGCCTCAAGCTCCTTCAGGCGCTTGATCTGCTTCTTGGCGGTGCCAAAGTTGGTGAGCAGTCCACCGAGCCAGCGCGCGGTGACGTGAAGCGCATTGGCGCGCTCAGACTGGGCCACGACAATCTGCCCGAGCTGCTGCTTGGTGCAGACGAAGAGCACGTTGTCGCCGCGCAGGACGACTTCGCGCGCGAGCTTGGTGGCCAGTTCGAGCTGCCGAAGCGACTTCTGCAGGTCGATGATATGGATGCCGTTCCGTTCGGCGAAGATGAAACGGCGCATCTTCGGGTTCCAGCGGCGCGTCTGGTGGCCGAAGTGCACGCCGGCCTTGAGGAGTTCGTCGATCGTCGGGAGAGCCATGATAATTCCTTGCGAGTGGTTGGTATCGTCGGAGAGTGTCGTCGCCGGGAGCGACCGCGCCTTGTGGCGCAGCACCCGCTCCCGGCTCGACTCCCCTGAGGGATGTGGTACGAACTGCGAAACCGCCTGGGTCTAGCGCTTGCTGAACTGGAACCGCTTACGTGCCTTCGGACGGCCTGGCTTCTTACGCTCAACCGCGCGAGCATCACGCGTGAGCAGTCCGAGGTCGCGCAGCTTGCCGCGGTAGTTCTCGTCGATCTTGACGAGCGCGCGGGCAACGGCGAGACGGAGCGCACCGGACTGACCGGTCGACCCGCCGCCATCGATGTTCGCCTTCACGTCATAGCGTCCGAGCGTGTCGGTCGCCGTGAACGGCTGCTGAATGGCGCTCACAAGCGACGGGCGCGGGAAGTAATCACCGAGCGTGCGCCCGTTGATGTCCCACTTGCCCGTGCCGGCAGAGAGATACAGGCGGCAGACCGCTTCCTTGCGGCGGCCGATCGTGTGGATCGTCGTGTCGGCCATGTTACTTCGCCTCGCTCTTCGGGAAGGTGAGCACGGTCGGCTGCTGCGCGACGTGCGGATGGTTGGCGCCCGCGTACACGCGCAACTTCAGGCGCAGCTTCTGCCGGCCCAGCGCGTTCTTCGGGAGCATGCCATGTACCGCCTTCTCGATGATGCGCTCGGGGTGCTTCGCGAGCATCGTGGCGAACGGGGTCTGCTTGTCGTGGCCCATGTAGCCGGAGTGCGAGAAGTAGGTCTTCTGCTCCGCCTTCCGGCCGCTGACCTTCACCTTGCTCGCATTGATCACGATGACGAAGTCACCGGTGTCCATATGCGGAGTGAATGTCGGTTTGTGCTTGCCGCGAATAATTTGCGCGACTTGAGCTGCCAAACGACCAAGCGGAACGCCGGTAGCATCTACGATGTACCACTTGCGCTCTATCTCTGCCGGTTTTGCCGAAAAGGTCCTATTCATGTTATCACCGACGATGAACCACTGGTGTTCAATGTCGCTGGGTCGTGCCGTGTACGTGCTCATCAGTTCGGTGTAACGAGAGGTCGAACGCCTCACCGGTGCGGAATGCAACCCGGGTCTTGGCCGCCACTGAAGGCGTTTTGGGACAGTCTTCTAAGATAGACTGAGGCGGAGCCCCGGTCAACCGGTGGGACGCCGCCGCCTGAGGGCCGTCCAGACGCCTTCAGGCCGCCCGACCAGTGCCCCTATTCGAACTCGATCAGGAGGGCGCCCTTTTCTACCGCCACCCCGGGGGTGGCCAGGACCCTCTTGACGGTGCCGGCGGCGGGGGCGCGGAGTTCGTTCTCCATCTTCATGGCCTCCATGGCGACCACGCCTTGGCCGGCCTGCACGACGTCGCCAACCGCGACGGTGACGCGAACAATCAGCCCCGGCATGGGCGCGACGAGCGGCCGTGGGCCGCTGGCGGTCGCGGCCGCTACCGCGAGGTCGCGAATGGCTCGGGCGCGCTCGTCGAGTGCTTCCGCCCGGTACCGGCGGCCGTCAAGCGACAGCGCATACTGCCCGCGCTCCCCGTCCCGCCGCCCGAGCATCCGGTGGACCGCCCCGTCGACCCGGACGAGATGCACCGGGGTTCCAGGGAGCGCGTCGAGCGACACGGGCACCGCCGGGCCGCCGTCCACGCTCGCCGTGCCATTGTCGAGCACGACCTCGTGCCGATCGCCATCGATTTCCACGATATATCTCATGCGACCGCCTCCAGCGGCACGAGTTCGCAGACCGTCTCAACGTGCGCGGTCTGCGGGAACATGTCAAAAGTGGTCAGGCGCGCGATCCGCCATCCGGGGAGTCGGGCCACGTCACGCGCGAGCGTGGCGGGATCGCAACTGACATAGACGATGGCGCGCGTCGTGCCGATGGCGTCGGCCAACAGCGTCGTGACGCGCGTATCGACGCCAGTGCGCGGCGGATTCAGGATTACGACCTCGGCCGGGAGCGCGGCTTCGAGCGCCTCCTCGACGCGCGCGGCAATCGCGGTCGAGCCAGCCGGTAAATGCGCGGCACTCCAGGCCGTCGCCTCGCGGTCCAACTCGATCGCGGTCACCACTGCCCCGCCCTCGGCGATTCGTCGAGCAACCGCCCCGGCACCGGCATAGGCGTCAACCACGGTGCGCGGTGCATACGTCCGCACCGTCTCCACCACAAAGTCCTCAAGCTGCGCCGCAACCTCGGGGTTCACCTGCGCAAACGAGGCGCCGGGCTCAGCATTCAGGCGGCGGTCCCCGAGCAGGCGGCGCGTCCCCTGCTCCGGCACCCACCAGAGCGCGGCCATTGACGGCACGGCGGCGAAGAATGCCTCGTGCGTGCCCCAATGCGAGCCGCCTTCAAGCACGAATGTCGCGTGCTCGCCCATCAGTCGGACCGCTCCACGCAGCCGTTGTGCGGCCGGCAAATGCTGGCCCGCAGCGAGCACTTCGCGCCACAATGCGAGCAAGCGCTCGTCGGCGATCTTGCAATCATGCAGCGCGAAGACGCGATCGGGATCATCGTGCGCGTGAAGACCGGCGATCCATCCACTCGCGGTGCGGCGCATGGCGAGCGTGAGCTTCTGGCGGTAACGCCAGGGCAAGGCTCCTCCACGAATCTCCGGGAGCGCCACGGTACGCTTGCCGATGCGCGTCAGTGCATCCTGCACGATGTGGCGTTTGGCCTCACGCTGCGCGTCGAGCGAGAGATGCTGCAACTGACAGCCGCCGCACGAATCCTGCACGTAGTGCTCGCAGGCCGACGCCACGCGCGCCACCGAGGGCCTGATCACCTCACGCAGAATGCCGCGCGCCATACGTCCCTTGGGCGTAATGTCGGCACGCACCTGCTCTCCCGGTGCCACACGCGGCACAAAGACCACGAGCCCTTCGTGCCGGGCAACGCCGTCACCACCAGCTGCGATTGACGCAATCTCCAGCACCACGGACTCGCGCATCAGCGACGGAGTCCCTCGCGCCGCGCACGCTCGGCCCAAGCCGACACCGAAGTCGAGGACGCAGGCGTATTCGCATACGCCGCCGCCGCTCCAGCCACATCGGCCACAGGAGCCAATGATCCGCCAGCGCGCGCCCGACGCTCCTGATCGGCAAGCAACGCCGCCGCAATCGCCGCGGTGCGAACCTGTTCAGCAGACGCCGTCGCGCCAACGATGGACGGAAGTCGACGCTCGAGCCACTGGATCTCGATGTCACCGCGACGGAACTCGTCGTCTTCCATCACGCGCAGATGGAACTCGCGCGAGCTCTCGACACCATCCACCACCAACTCTTCGAGCGCGCGATGCATGCGCGCCACAGCATGGGCGCGGTCCTCGCCCCAGACAATCAGCTTGGCGAGCATCGGATCGTAGGTGAGCCCGACATCGCTCCCCGTCTCGACGCCAGAATCCCAACGCACACCAGGGCCCGATGGGACATGCAGATATCGAATG
>JAPLKT010000078.1:9979-30929 GCA_026387895.1 Gemmatimonadota bacterium
CGGCATTCAATCGCCCAGCCGCGCGGAACGGTGGGCGCCTCAAAGTTGATCGCCTCGCCCGCGGCAATCCGCAGCTGCCACTGCACGAGGTCGATGCCGGTCACCAGTTCGGTAACGGGGTGCTCGACTTGGATTCGCGTGTTCATCTCGAGGAAGTAGAACTCGCCGTGCGCATCAAGCAGGAACTCGCAGGTCCCGGCATTCACATACCCCGCGGCCTTCGCGAAGCGCACGGCAGCCTCGCCCATCCGCTTCCGGAGCTCGGGGGACACCGCAACGCTTGGCGCCTCTTCGATCATCTTCTGGTGCCGACGCTGCACCGAGCACTCGCGCTCTCCGAGCGACATCACGGTACCGTGTGCGTCGGCGAGAATTTGGATTTCGACATGCCGCGGCCCTTCGATGTACTTCTCGACATACACGGCGTCATCGCCGAACGCGTTCAGCGCCTCGCGCTTGGCCGAATCGAGCGCACCGGCGATCTCGTCGGCACTACGCACAACACGCATGCCCTTCCCGCCACCGCCGGCAGCGGCTTTAAGCAGCACGGGATATCCGAACTTCGCGGCCGTGGCGACTGCCTCTGCCGCGTCCCGCAGCGGCTCGGTCGTCCCAGGAACAATCGGCACATCGTGCGCCATCGCGAGCTGACGCGCGGCGGTCTTGCTGCCAGTGGCACCGATCGCTTCTGCTGGCGGTCCAATCCAAATGAGTCCGGCATCCCGCACGGCGCGTGCGAACCACTCGCGCTCGGAGAGAAAGCCGTAGCCCGGGTGAATGGCGTCGGCGCCGACACGCTTGGCCACCGCAATGATATTGTCGCCCTTCAGGTAGCTCTCTGACGACGGCGCCGGGCCGATGTGTACCGCTTCGTCGGCCTCGCGCACATGGCCACGATTAGCAATCAGGACTTTGCGAAGCATCAGAGCGGGATGTTGCCATGTTTCTTCGGCGGATTGGTATCACGCTTGCCCTGAAGCGACTCGAGCGCATTGATCAGCCGCGGACGCGTGTCGCGAGGATCAATGATGTCGTCCACGAACCCGCGGCTCGCCGCCACGTACGGATTCGCAAACTTCCCGGAATACTCCGCGACCTTCTCTTCGGTCGCAGCAACCGGATCCGCGCTCTCCGCAATCTCCTTCTTGAAGAGAATCTCCACCGCACCTTTCGGGCCCATCACCGCGATCTCAGCGGTCGGCCAGGCGACGTTGAAGTCGCCACGGATGTGCTTGGAGCTCATCACATCATACGCGCCGCCGTACGCCTTGCGCGTGATCACCGTGAGCTTGGGAACAGTGGCTTCACAGTAGGCAAACAACAGCTTGGCGCCGTGCTTGATGATTCCACCGTGTTCCTGCGCGAGTCCGGGGAGGAACCCTTGATGATTCCACCGTGTTCCTGCGCGAGCCCGGGGAGGAACCCTGGCACGTCCTCGCACGTCACAATCGGAATATTAAAGCAGTCGCAGAAGCGAATAAAGCGCGCCGCTTTCACGCTGGCGTTGATGTCGAGCACACCGGCGAGCACCGCGGGCTGATTCGCCACGATGCCAACGCTGTATCCACCAAGCCGCGCAAAGCCGACAATGATGTTCGCAGCGAAATCTGGCTGTACCTCAAGGAACTCGGCGTCGTCAATCACGCGCTTGAGTACCTCGTGCATGTCGTACGGCTTGTTGGCGTTATCGGGAACAAGATCGAGCAGCGCTTCGTCGCGACGATCGCGCGGATCGGTTCCCGCACCGCGCGGTGGCGCGTCGACATTATTGCTCGGCAGATAACTGAGCAACGTGCGGATCTGCTCGAGGCATTCGAGCTCACTGCCGCAGGTGAAGTGCGAGACGCCGCTGGTCCCGCCATGGGTGTCGGCGCCGCCGAGCTGTTCCATGGTGACATCTTCGTGCGTCACCGTCTTCACGACGTTCGGCCCCGTGACGAACATGTACGAGGTGCCGCGAACCATGAAGGTGAAGTCGGTAATGGCTGGGCTGTAGACCGCGCCGCCGGCGCAGGGTCCAAGGATCGCCGAGATCTGCGGCACCACACCGCTCGCCAAGGTGTTCCTGAGAAAGATGTCAGCGTAGCCGCCAAGCGACACGACCCCTTCCTGAATACGCGCGCCGCCAGAGTCGTTAAGGCCGATCACTGGAGCGCCATTCCGCATGGCGAGCTCCATAATCTTACAGATCTTCTCTGCATGCGTCTCCGAGAGGGAGCCGCCGAGGACAGTGAAGTCTTGGGAGAAGACGTAGACGATGCGGCCGTTGACCTTACCGAAGCCGGTGACGACGCCGTCGCCGTACACGATCTGGTCGGCGAGCCCGAAATCGGTGGATCGGTGCGTGACAAACCGATCGAGTTCGGTGAACGAGCCTTCATCGAGGAAGGCGTCGAGCCGCTCACGCGCAGACAGTTTGCCCTTGGCGTGTTGGGCCTTGAGGCGCGCCGCGCCTCCCCCTTGCTCGGCTTCGGCGCGACGGCGCTCGAGCAGGTCTAGTTTCTCTCGCATCGACATGCGTAAAAAATAGAGGCCGGTGCGCGTTTTCGCACGGCTCCGGGCGCCGTCAGGTCAGGTGCCGTACCAGGGCGTCACCGAGCGCCCCGACGCGCTCGCGTGGGAAGGCCCCCATCATGGCCGCCTGAATCCACCGATGTTCGCGCATATAGCCACTCCGCCATCCGAGCAGAAACCCCTCCGACTCGAGGCGCTCGCCGACCGTGGTGAGTTCGCGATGCGCGGGTACGGCGAGCGTGGTGACCGCGGGCGTGGCGCATGCTTCGACAGCGACCGGGCGCAGCCCGGCGCCTGCGAGCCGTGCGCGCAACTGTGCGGCAGCGTCCGCGATGGCACGATACCTCGCCGGCCAATCGGTGTCGGTGAGCGAGCCCGCGAGTGTACCCACGAGCGGCGACGATCCCGTGAAGGGGACACCGTCGCCGTTGAGGTACAAGCCGAGGTCGAGATAGCGCGGGAGAAACTCAGGCGCGACAGCCGGGATTTCCTGCGTCAGGACGAGCGCGAGCCCGGCAATCGCGCCGAGGCCCTTGGCACTGCTCGCGGTGGCCAGTGCGACACCGCTGAGGTCGAGCGGAACAGTCCCGATGCTCGAGACGGTATCGAGCGCGAGCCTCGCACCGTAACGCTTCGCGATCTCGTGCAGCATCGGGAGCGAGTGCAGCACGCCTGTGGAGGTCTCGCAGTGGACGGCCCACAACCACCGAGCGCCACTTGCGCGCATGGCGCTGTCGATTTCTGCTGCGGTTGGTGATGCGCCCCACGGCTTCTCGAGCACCGTGTGTGGAATGCGATGCCTCCGTGCGTGGTCGACCAATCGACCGCCAAACTCGCCGTCGTTAATCACGAGCGCATGCTCGCCGGATACGGCGATCTGCCCTGCGACCATGTCGTTCGCGAGCGTGCCCGAGCCACAAGCGAGGGCCACGTGCCGCGCCTGTGTCATCTCGCACAGGGCGTCGCGAACCGTTGCGAGATCTTTGGCGAACACGGCGGCACGATGCGATTCGGGTGGCCGTGTCATGCGTTCGCGCACCGACGGCAGCAGTCCGACTGGTCCCGGCTGAAAGCTCGCCGGCTCGCTCTGACGCCCCGGTGCGAGTAGGCGGCCGACCTGCGCGTGAAGCTGCTCGGCCTTTGCGTACATCGGCTGATACTCTGCGCCGGGTGCGCCAACGAGCGGACCGAACGCGGTGAATCCCATGTGCTCGTACAGGCGCATCTGTCGCGTGGTGCCAGAGATCACCGCCATGTCGTAGCCGTCAGCGAGCGCGATCCCCATAGCGGTTCGGAGGAGCCGCATAAGGATCGCGGTGCCTCGATACGCCTTCTCCACTGCGAGGAGTCGGAGCTCCATCGGTCGGCGGCCAGGCGGGAGATAGCTGTCAATGTTCGGGAGCTTGCTGTCCAACGAGAAGGGGCGCACGAGCCGCATCGCGATCATCGCGACGATTCGGTCGCCGTCCCGACCCACGACGTATCGATTCTCCGACTCCCACTTGTCAATCAGCGGCGCGACCACTCATGGGGGCGAGGGAGATCGACGGGTTCCGGGGGGGCGGAAGAATCATGGACCACGTTACGACTCGGACCCCGAATCCGTAAGACAGGGGCTCCCTGAGCTCAGAGGCCTCCTCGGATATGGCATTACAAAACAACGGCCCGGAGCGTCTGCTCCGGGCCGTTGTCACTGCATTTTGACGCGATTCGGGCTTACTCGGCGTCAGCGATCTCGTCGAGGTTGACCGGGACTTCCGCGTTATCGCCGTCCTCGCTGAAGACCTTGCTTGGCGTCTCCGGACGCGGCGGCTGGTCTTCGGGGATCGACGTCACGGCCAGCACGATGCGACGGTGGATCGGATCGACCTCGAGCACCTTCAGCTCCAGGATCATGCCTTCCCACGCGATATCGGCCGGGCTCGCGATCGGCGCATTGCTCGTGTTGAGCTGCGAGATCGGAACGAAGCCTTCGATGTCGTTGCCGACATCGGCGACCACGCCCTTCTCCATCAGGCGGACGACCTTGCCCTTCAGGTCGGTGCCAACCGGATAGTTCTCGCCGATCTTGAGCCACGGATCCTCTTCCGCCTGCTTGAGGCCGAGGGAGATACGCTTGTTGTCGCCATCGATGTTCAGGATCACCACATCAACTTCGTCTCCCTTCTTCACAACTTCCGACGGATGCTGGACGCGCTTGGTCCAGGACATATCGGAGATGTGGATCAGGCCGTCGATGCCCGGCTCGATCTCGACGAAGGCGCCGAAGCTGGTGAGGTTACGAACCTTGCCGCGGATGCGCGTGCCGACCGGGTACTTCTGCGGCAGCACCATCCACGGATCCTGCTCGGTCTGCTTCATGCCGAGCGAGATCTTCTCTTCGTTCGGATCGACCTTGAGCACCACGGCGTCGATCGCCTCGCCGATGGAGACGAGCTTCGACGGGTGACGGACGTTACGCGTCCAGCTCATCTCGCTGATGTGCACGAGGCCTTCGATGCCCGGCTCGAGCTCGATGAAGGCGCCGTAGTTCGTGATGCTGACGACCTTGCCCGCGACACGCGTGCCGACCGGGTACTTGGCGGCGACGTCCTTCCACGGGTAGCTCTGGAGCTGCTTGAGGCCGAGCGAGATGCGCTCGCGCTCCCAATCGATGTCCAGGACCTTGATCTCGAGCTCCATGCCGATCTGGACCATCTCGCTCGGATGCGAGATACGGCCCCACGACATGTCGGTGATGTGCAGCAGGCCGTCGACGCCGCCGAGGTCGATGAACGCCCCGAAGTCGGTGATGTTCTTGACGACGCCTTTGCGTACCTGATCCTTCTCGAGCTCCTTCATGAGCTTCTCACGCTTGCCGGCGCGCTCGGTCTCGAGAATCACGCGGCGCGAGACGACGATGTTGCGGCGACGCTTGTTGAGCTTGATGATCTTGAACTCGTAGCGCTGGCCGAGGAGTTCGTCGATGTTCGGCACGCGACGGAGCGCGATCTGCGAACCCGGGAGGAACGCATCAACGCCCATGAGGTCGACGACGACGCCGCCCTTGATCTTCTTGACGAGCGTGCCTTCCACCGGCTGAGCGGACTCGTACGCGACGCGGATACGCTCCCACACGCGCATGAAATCGGCCTTCTTCTTGGACAGGACGACGCTGCCTTCCTGGTCTTCGAGGTGCTCGAGCAGGACTTCGACTTCGTCGCCGACCTTGAGGTCGGGCATGTCCTTGAACTCTTCGAGCGGGATCGTGCCTTCGGACTTAAAGCCGATGTCGAGCACGACCATGTTCTCACGTATTTCCAGCACGATCGACTTAACGATCTCACCTTCCTCAATGGAAGCAAGGGTGCCGTTGTACATGTCCATCATCTGCTCGTACTCGTCGGACGTGTACTCGTCCTCTTCGTAGAGCTCGGGGCGGCGATTGGAGAGAGGGCGCAACTGCGCCTTCTGGAGGTCGCGCTTCTCACGAGCGGACAGCAAGCTCAGGGGCGCGTCAAGCGTGTCTTCGGTCATGGGGTCCTAAGTCGCGGAGGGGATCGGCTCGCCGCGACGGCGAGGATACGGGGTAAAAGAACAAGGCCTCGGCAGATTTACCGGAGCCTTACAACATAGCACGCGTGAGGGCTGAAGGTCAACGACCCGAAGCGGTTGCCCGCCCTAGGCGTGCTGCCGCTCTCGGGCCCAGGCCACCACCTGTGCGACCTGCTCGAGCTGGGTGATCCCGCTTGTGTCGAGCCAGACCGCATCGGCGGCGGGACGCGTCTGTTCACTATCCTTGCGATCGCGGGCCTCCAGATCGGCCGTTTCCGTATGCAGCTCGGCCGGTGTCGGCGCACGACCCGTGCGTTGGAGCAGGCGGCGCCTGGCCCGCTCGCCGGCGATGGCCACGAGCCAGACCTTGAGCGTGGCGTCAGGGAATACCGTGGTCCCCATATCGCGGCCATCGGCGATCACCGCGTGCGATGCGGCGGTGGCCTGCAGGGTGCGGTTCACCCACTGGCGCACGTGTGGCATCTTAGCCACGAGTGAGACCAGCGAAGTCACGTCGTCGCCGCGCAGCTCGTCCTCACACGCGGCGCCGTCGACATGTGCCACGAAGGTGGTCGCTCCGGGGGCCAGCGTGACCCGTTCGGCGGCTTCGAGCACCGACCGCTCGGTCCAGCCATCGGGTTCCCCACCGCTGCGGATCCGTGCCGCGGTCACGCCCCGATACAGCGCACCCGAGTCGAGATGGCAGCGACCATGCGCGCGGTGGACGACTTGCCCGACGCGGCGGGGCCGTCGATGGTGACGGTCAGCATGCGATCAGCATGCGATCAGCGGGTGACATGCGTGAGCAGCTCCCAGAAGCCGGGGAAAGAAACGATGGCACAGTCAGGGTCGTCTATGGCGATTGCGCCGCCTGACACTGCGGACAGCACACCAAAAGCCATCGCGATACGATGGTCACCGTGCGTGACAATGCGGCCCGCGAGTGGACGATCCGAGCCGCGCACAACAAAGCCGTCGGGGAGCTCTTCGGCGTCGACGTCGACGGCGCGTAGGTTCTGCACAACGGCCGTGATGCGGTCGCTCTCCTTCACGCGCAACTCCGCGGCACCGGTCACGCGTGTCTCGCCCTGCGCGCGCGCAGCCACACAGGCGAGCATGGGCAGTTCGTCGATCAGCGACGGCACCTCGTGCGGTTCGATAATCGTAGCACCGAGGAGGCCCGGCGACACCACTAGGCGAGCGACGGGTTCGCCCCCCGCATCCGCGAATGCTTCGAATTTGAGGGTCGCGCCCATCCGCGCGAGCACGTCGAACGCCCCTGTACGTGTGGGATTCGTGCCGACATGTTCGAGCGCGAGCGTACCGCCGCTAGCCATCGCCGCGAGCGCGGCGAAGAAGGTGGCCGACGACGGATCGCCGGGTACGTCGGTGTCCGCCGCGCGGAGTGCAGAGCCGGGAACAAGCGAGATGCTGTTCCCTTCACTGCGCACATCGATGCCGCGTGCGCGCAACATCCGCTCCGTGTGGTCGCGGGTTGCAGCGGGCTCGTGAACTTCCACTGGCACATCGGCCACGAGACCAGCCAACAAAATCGCGCTCTTCACTTGGGCGCTCGCGGTCTCCGAGTGCCAGGTGGTGCCCTGAAGCGCGCGCCCGTGAATGGTCATGGGCAGGCCGCCCTCGGCACTCGGCTCGAGCGTCGCGCCCATCGCGCGCAGCGGGGTCGCCACACGCCGCATCGGGCGCCGAGAGAGACTCGCGTCGCCGATCAACGTGCTGGTGAAATGCGAGGCCGCGAGAATCCCGGCCATCAGCCGAGCGGTGGTGCCGCTGTTGCCACAGTCGAGCGCCTCCACGCCTGCACGGAGGCCGCGACGCCCCACGCCAGCGATGGTGACGACGTCGGCTTCGAGATCAGGGATCGTGACACCCAAGGCGCGGAGAACCGCCGCCGTGGAGCGCACGTCGGCAGAGCGGAGGATTCCACGAATCTCCGACGAGCCCTCGGCAAGCGCGGCCAACATGAGCGCGCGATGCGAGATGGACTTGTCCCCCGGAACGCGAATCGCGCCGTTGACGCGCGGCGCGCGCGCTCCGTGGCTGGTCACCGGAGCCAGCCTTCGAGCGCCGTGGCAAGATCGGTCTTCTCGTCGCGGTACTTCACGATCACTGGGGTTTGCACGGACAGCCCCTGCTCTGCTCCCCAGTCGCCCTTCACGCTGCGCGCACCCGGTACGACGACGGCACCAGCCGGAATCTCCAACGGCGCATCGGCGGAGGCGCGGTATACCGTTTCACGCACGAGATCGTACACGGGCGTACCACGGGTGAGCACCACCCCGGCGGCAATCACGGCTTTCTCTCGTACCACCGTGCCTTCGTACACGCCGGTGTTGCCGCCCATGATGACATCGTCTTCGATGATCACCGGGCTCGCATTGACGGGCTCGAGCACGCCGCCCACCTGTGCCGCGGCACTGATGTGGCACCGCGCCCCAATCTGCGCACAGGATCCGATCAGCGCGTGCGAGTCGACCATCGTTCCGGCACCGACGTGCGCACCAACATTGATGAACATCGGCGGCATGCACACCACACCGCTCGCCACGTAGGCACCGCGACGAATGGTGGAGCCGCCAGGAACAATCCGAACCCCACGGGCGACATCAAAGCGCTGCGGCGGAATCGTGTTCTTATCGACGAACGAAAAGGCGCCGCCGCTCGGCGAGAGGTCAATCATCGTACCGAAGCGGAAGCCGACCAGAATCCCCCGCTTCACCCACGGCACGGCATTCCACTGCCCGGTGGCGTCTCGCGTCGCCGAGCGAAGTGCTCCGGACTCGAGCTCGGTGAGCAACGACTCGATGACCTCGGCCGCGTCAGCGGGCGTTGGGGTGCCAGCGGGGAGTGCGGCGAGTTCAAGGATGCGCGTCTCAAGCTGTGCGTGCGAGAAGGTCATGCGGAGAGCACTCCCGCCTCGACGAGGGCCGCCTTGAGCGCCGGTTCATGTGACCTGTTCATTGGGACCAGTGGAAGGCGCAGATTATTCCCAATGCGCCCCATCATCGCGAGGGCGGCCTTGATCGGGATCGGATTCGACTCGCAGAATGCGGTCTGACTGATATTGTGCAGCTGAAGGTGTAACGCACGCGCGGCTTCCATATCACCGGTGCGGGCCAAGTCGCAGAGGCGCGACATTGCCGCAGGCGCAGCGTTCGACACGACCGAGATCAGGCCGTGGCCACCGGCCGCGATCACGGCGAGCGTGAGGCCATCGTCACCAGAGAGGGTGCGAAAGCCCGCCGGCGCGTGACGAATGATCTGCGTAATCTGGGCGAGATTTCCCGAGGCTTCCTTCACCGCCACAATGTTCGCATGTTCGGCGAGCGCGAGCGTGGTTTCGGCTTCGATGTTGCTGCCCGTGCGCCCCGGCACGTTGTACACAACGATCGGCAGCGGCGACGCGTCGGCAATCGCGCGGAAATGCGCGAGGATGCCGCGTTGCGGCGGCTTGCTATACATCGGCGACACATGGAGCAAGTGCGTCGCGCCCTCGGCCGCCATGGCCTTGGATGTTTCGATTGCGACGCGCGTGTCGTTCCCGCCCGCGCCCGCAATCACGGGGATTCGGCCAGCGACCGTCTCCACCGTGAGGCGCACCACCCGACGGCGCTCCTCAAGCGACAGCGTTGCCGCTTCTCCCGTGGATCCGCACGGAACAAGCCCGTGAATCCCCTCGGCGACCTGCCAGGCAACCAGCGACGTGAGCGCAGCTTCGTCGAGCGCGCCATCAGCTGTAAACGGCGTGACGAGCGCGGTGGAGCATCCACTCAGCGGTGAGGAGGTCATTCGGTCGTTGGGAAAAGATGATCCAGCGTAAACACACCGCGGCGTCCCACTAACCAACGGGCGGCGTGGAGCGCCCCTGCGGCGAAGACCCGACGATCACGCGCGACATGTTCCAGTGTGATCTGCTCGAACAGCGCGTCGAACGTGAATGCGTGCGTGCCTGGCACATTGCCGGTGCGGATACTTGTCACTGGAATGTCGCTCCCCCACGCAGGGGTCGCGCGGTCTGCGAGCAGTCGTGCCGTACCGGAGGGTGCGTCTAACTTTGCCTTGTGATGCGTCTCAGAGAGATGGATATCAAACCCGGCGCCAGCCTGCGCCACGAAGCGCGTCGCGTACTCCGCAATGCGGGCAAACAAATACACACCCAGCGAGAAGTTCGGAGCCCAGAGCAGTGCTCCTGGACCGCCGCGCACCTCCTCTTCGATACGGAGACGTTCGGCGTCCCAGCCCGTTGTGCCGCAGACAACTGCGCAGCCCGCTGCGAGGCACTGGCGCACATTGGCCGCCGCCGCCGCGGGCTCCGTGAACTCGATCGCGATCGTTGCGCCGTTGAGCAACACCGCGGTCACGCCGGCCGCAGCGACATCGGCAGCGCCGAGCCGTGCGACGATGTCAAAACCCGCATCCGGCGCCAGCGCAGCGACGGCGCGCCCCATCTTTCCGTCACCGATAATAGCGAGCTTGATGCGTGTCATTCGGTGGCGCCTCCGAAAAATTCTTGGTGCAGCATCCGCATCACGGGATGCACCTGTGTATCGTCGACAATCAGCGTGAGGTTGATGCCCGTGGAGCTCAACGAGACCATGTGCAACCGTTCATCGCCTATCGCCCGGAGCGCACGAGCCATGCTCGGCGAACTCCCCCCGAGCCCCGCCCCGACGAGCGCGACGATTCCTCGATCGCGCTCGATTACGACCTCGCCGAACCCGCGAAGATCCTCGACGGCCTTGAGCAGCGACGGGTCGTCGTCCACCGTCAGCGACACGCTGACTTCGGACGTGGCCACGACGTCGACAGAAATCCGGAAGCGATCAAACACTTCAAAAATCGAACGCAACGCGCCTGGTGTTCCAAGCATCGTCGGCGACCCGACACGTACCACCACCACGCCACGCTTCCCCGCAATCGCGCGGACCGTGCACGGCGACGCATCACGAGTGATGCGCGTCCCCGTGGCGTGCGGACGTGTCGAGTTGAACACGTAGACCGGAATATCGCGCTCCACCGCGGGCGCAATCGTACTGGGGTGCAAGACTTTCGCGCCGAAACTCGCGAGTTCCGCCGCTTCGTCGAATCGAATGTGCTCAATCAACTGCGCCCCCTGCACGACCCGCGGGTCCGCGGTCAGCATCCCGTCGACATCGGTCCAAATCTCGATAGCTTCGGCATTCAGTGCGGCGCCAAACAGCGCGGCGCTGTAGTCGGAACCGCCGCGGCCGAGCGTGGTCGTAATCCCAGAAGTTGTCGCGCCAACGAATCCACCCACAACCGGAACCTTTCCCGCAGCGACAATCGGCAACAGGTGCTCACGGGCGGCAGCGGCGATCTCTGCCGGCATTGGCGCAGCACGGCCAAAGTCGTCGTCCGTGAGCATCACACGCCGTGAGTCAACGGCGACACTTGGAATCCCCATACGCGAGAACGCTGCCGCACAAATAGGCGCCGACAGACGCTCGCCCATTGAGGCAACCGCGTCCATCGAACGGGGAGTGGCGAAGCCCAGCACGGAGAGCGCCTCGGTAAGGTGCGCCAACTCGTCGAACATCAAGCTCGTCTCTGCGCGCAACTCATCCGCATCGGGACCGGCCCCGAGCAAATCCGAAATCGTTGCGAGGTGTCGATCGCGCAGTTGCGACACGTGCTCGAGCGCGGCGACTAGCTGTCCCGACGCAGCCTGCTCCGCTGCAGCAAGGAGTGCATTAGTCGCTCCCGCCAGCGCGGATACGACAATCACCGGTTCCCGTCCGAGACGTCCCCGCACAATCTCACCGGTGCGGCGGATTGCGGCGGCATCCGCGACCGAGGTGCCGCCGAACTTAGCGACGATCACTGCGTGCCACCGCGTGCGATTGCGCCCGTGGCCACGAGCACCTCGGCATTGAGAATCGAGCAACCAGCGGCGCCGCGAATGGTGTTGTGACTCATCGCGACGAGCTTCAGATGCAGAATCGGGTCCTCGCGCAAACGCCCCACCACCGTGCCCATGCCTCGGCCTTCCATGACGTCGCGACGTGGCTGCGGACGATCTGGCTCGTCGCGATACCGGATCGGCATGGCCGGAGCCGACGGGAGTCCACGGACAATGGGATCGCCGGTCCACTCCTTGATCGCCGCAAGTGCCTGCGCCACGGTTGGCTTGGTCTCAAAGGCCAGCGACAAGCATACGGTGTGCCCATTCTCAACAGGCACTCGATTCGCATGGGCGCTCACCACGAACGGCGCGGGTGTGACCGACTCCCCATTGAGACGGCCGAGCATTTTTTGTATCTCGCGCTCGATCTTCGGCTCCTCGTCTCCGATGTATGGAATCACGTTCCCGAGGATGTCGAGCGTCGGAACGCCGGGATAGCCGGCGCCCGACACCGCCTGCATCGTCATGATGAACACGTGCGTGATACCGAAGCGTTCGTGGAGTGGCGCCATAGCAACCGCGGCCGTTGTCGAAGCGCAGTTCGCGTTGGTAACGATCGCGCCACTCCATCCACGTTCCCGCCGCTGGCGCGCGAGTAGCGCGAGGTGCGAGGCGTTAACCTCGGGAATGACAAGTGGAACGTCGTCTTCCATCCGGAAGTTCTTGGCGTTGCTGAGAACGAACCGTCCCGCGCGCGCGAAGGCCGGCTCCATTTCGCCCGCTACGGCCGCATCCATCGCCGAGAACACGACGGCGGATTTGACCGACGCGACGTCGCAGGGCAGTACACGCAGCGCCGCGACCTCCGCTGGCATGTTGCCTTCAATCCACCGCGTGGCTTCTGCGTACGATTTCCCGGCGGACCGCTCGGAGGCCGCGACTTCAGCCACACGGAACCAGGGGTGCCCGTCGAGCAGTCGGATAAACGTCTGGCCGACGGCGCCAGTGGCGCCAAGGATAGCAACGGGGATGCGGGAGTCGCTCACAGCTCAGCTCGCAAGGAGCGACCGCAAGAGTCGCTCATAATGGGTAACGCTCGCACGGAGTTCTTCGACGTCGATGAACTCGTCAGGCGTATGCGCGACGTGGATGGAACCAGGGCCGAACAACAGCGGGGTGCCCCAGTTCGTGAGAAGTGGAATGTCCGAGGTGTACGCCATGGGGCGCACCTCGAATCCTGGGACAATGTGAAAATGTTGCGCGGGGATACAGAGGCCAAATGCGATGTCCGCGCGGCCGTTCACCCAGGTGGTAATCGAATTCCGCACCGACTCAGCGTCGCTCACGAGCCGAACGAGGATTTCGGCCTCGCAGCTGCCGGGAATCACATTCGGCGCGACGCCACCGTGCAGCGTGCCAACGTTCAACGTGCAGGGGCCGAGCCGCTCGTCGGTCGGCAGCACCAGCGTGGGGAGGTCAGCCAGTAGCGCGACCATCCGAGAAATCGCGGAATCGCCCAACTGCGGATACGCTGAGTGCGCTTCGCGCCCGATCGTGCGCAGCGTGAGCCGAAGCGCGCCTTTGCAGCCCGCGGCGAGTGTGCTCTCGGTCGGTTCACCGTTGATCAACCAGCGGCTCGTCGCGGGGAGCGTGTTCGCAGCGGTGGCACCATCGCTTCCGCGCTCTTCGCCGACAACGAACAGCAGGTCCACGCGCTCTTCACCGGCGTCGGCGAGGGCTTGTGCGGCACACATCATGGCCGCGGCGATTCCCTTGGCGTCGCAGCTTCCGCGGCCGTACAGGCGTCCGCCCTCGAGGCGCGGCGCGACGAATGGCGGAACGGTATCGAGATGCGTGGAGAGTGTGACACCGCCGCCGCGACGCGTCGCCCAGACATTAAAACGCCCTTCTGAGACGGGCTGCTGTTGCACGGTCCAGCCACGCTCACCCAACCAATCCGCCACGAAACTGACCACCGCCCCTTCGTCACGCGTGACGGAGGGGAGGGCGACGAGTTCGGAGGTCAGCGCGACAACATCGGGCATCCTCCCAATCTACCGATTAGTGAGGAGGCTTGGCAGGGTGCTATCTACGTGTCATGGAAGGAGTTTGGCGACGCCAAAACCCGCAAAAACAGCCGCGACGGAGGTCACCACGCTGCCGAGCGCATAGGTAACGGCCCGCGCGTAGGCCCCGGTCTCGAGCAACACCACCGTCTCGTACGAAAATGTGGAGAAGGTGGTGTAGCCACCGCAGAGCCCGATCGCCACGAAGGCGCGGAGTCCGGTATGGTCCGTACCCTGCCGCTCGGACCAGTACAGAAAGGCCCCGAGGACGAACGAGCCCGTCACGTTGATCACGAAGGTGCGCCAGGGCACTTGCACCGCGTCGCCGAGGGCATTGCCGACCAGATAGCGCAGCACGCCCCCCACGGCACTCCCGAGGGCGATCATCATGACGACTCGATACGAACTGGGCATGTGGTGCTCCTGGAAGACCGCTAACGAACTCTAACCCACCGCCCGACGCATTTCACCCAATCCGGAACCGGGCACGTTGCACGCCGCGTGACATCTGCAGATACTGATGCCATGACTCTGACTGGGAATCTCCCGCCATGCGTGCACGCCTAACAAGCTCCGTTCTCCACACCGTTGCGGCGATCGCGCTGTTCGCCCTCCCGTGCACCGTGCCCTGTGCCGCGCAGTCGTCGGCCAAGACGCCGCGCCTCGCGTACGACCCGACTGAACGCTCGATCCCTGAGCTGCAGGCTGCCCTCGCGAGCGGCCGCACCACGTCGGTGGCGCTCACCGAGGCCTATCTCGCGCGCATTGGCGCGTACGATCACGCGGGCCCGAATATCAACGCCATGATCCGCGTGAATGCTGCGGCTCGCCGCGATGCGGCGGTGTTGGACGTGGAGCGCAAGGCGGGCAAGCTCCGCGGCCCGCTGCACGGCATTCCGATCGTGCTCAAGGACAACTACGACACCAAGGACATTCCGACCACCGGGGGATCGCTCGCGTTGGCCAATCACCAACCAACCGCCGATGCCTTCATCGTGGGCAAGCTCCGTGCGGCCGGCGCAGTAATCCTCGGCAAAACCAACCTCCACGAACTCGCATCGGGGATCACGAGCATCAGTTCGATGGGTGGCCAGACACTGAACCCGTATGACCTCTCGCGTTGCCCAGGCGGATCCAGCGGTGGCACCGGTGCTGCGGTCGCGGCGAGCTTTGCTGCGGTGGGCTGGGGCACCGACACTTGCGGATCGATTCGCATCCCGTCGGCGTTCGGCTCGCTCTTCGGCCTGCGCCCGACACTCGGCCTCATGAGCCGCGACGGCATCATTCCGCTCTCACTCTCGCAAGATGTCGCCGGCCCAATGGCCCGCACAGCGACAGATCTCGCCATCGCATTGGACGTCACGATGGGCGCTGACCCGCGCGACACGATTACGCGTCGCCTCGACGGGCGAGCCCTGCCGCAGTTCCAAGCGGCGCTGCGCAAAGACGCCCTCCGCGGCGCGCGCATTGGCGTGTTCGCACCGTACTTCCGCACCGCCGACGCCGACGTTGCCGACACCGTGCGCGCTGCGGCCCGCGCGATGCGCGCGCTTGGCGCGGAGGTCGTGGACGTTGCGATGCCGGACTTCGACGAGGTCATTGGCAGCACCTCAGCGATCACACTCGAAACGCGGTTCGACCTGCAGGAATACTTCGCGCGGCCTAGCGATCATGCGGTGAGCTCACTGGGGCAGATTCTCGACAACGGCCTATTCGACAAGGCGCTCGAGCTTCGACATCGCACCGCCGACACCGCGAGTGCGCGCGATTCTGAGTCGCATCGGCGCGTGATGGCGCGCCAGAACGCGCTGCGTACCCGCATTGTCGCGCTCATGGACAGCCTGCATCTCGACGCGATTGCCTACCCCACCAGCGTGCGCAAACCGGTGCTTGCCGGCGACCCGCAGCTTGGCACCACCTGCGCGCTCGCGGCACAGACGGGGCTTCCGGCCCTTTCGATCCCCGCCGGATTCACCTCGGACGGCCTCCCGACGGGTCTCGAGCTGATGGGACGCGCCTTCAGCGATGCGAAGCTCGTGGCGTACGGCTACGCCTTTGAGCAAGCTGGCGCGCGACGCCGGCCACCGCCGACGACCCCGTCACTGGTGAATGGCAAGGCACCGCAGCCACGCGCGGGAACCGTGACCACCGGCCCGGCAACGCAGCAAGTCACCGTGCGTTTCGTCTTTGATCCGCTCACCAGCGAGCTCCGATACCACGTCGACTTACGCGGCGCGCAGCGCGATGCGGTGAGCGCCGTGGTCTTTCGGCGCTATGACGCAGGAACCGCAGGGCGCGAGGTCGGGCAGAGTCGTGTCATCAAGCGATTGCTCGGCCCCGCGATGTTGTCAGGCGCCGGCACTGTGCGGTTGCTCGGCGATGACCTCGACGCATTCCTCGCGGGGCGACTCCGCGTCGCATTGTTCGGCAGCGAGGCGACCGTTACCCCGGTCGAGGAGGCCGTGGTCGGCCGCTGAGCGGGTGTCGCGAGTGTTGCTGGAGCTACGAAATGCCGGAACTGGGAATCGAACCCAGATGAGGTTGCCCTCAGGAGATTTTAAGTCTCCCGCGTCTAGCCAATTTCGCCATCCCGGCCTACGTACACAGTCTGCGCTGATGCGAGAAAGGACGGAAGAGGCTCATCGCCTGTTCCGTCCTTTCGTCGTTCAAAATCAAAGCGGGAAACGGGACTCGAACCCGCGACCCCAACCTTGGCAAGGTTGTGCTCTACCAACTGAGCTATTCCCGCAACCCGTGAAAAATAGACCGCCGCACTCGCTGGGACAAGCGCAGCGGACACATTTCGCTGTGTAGTAGTCCGCTACGGACGCACCCCGTGCGTCTGCACGGTAAACCAGACCGCGTACGCAAGAAGCCCCGACAGCGCGGCATCGCCACCGCACGAGGTAGCCTTCCCTTCCTCGTCCACGAACTCCGCCGCCAATCCGTGATCGAGCGGCGCGCGACGCAGCCACTCCAGCATCTTTGAGGCATCCGGCCCAAAGAGCCGCCCAATCTGCCGCGCAAGATGCCCTGGCGGCCCCGCCGTCTCCTTGGCGGTGCGACGATACGTCGGGTCGCTGCGTTCAATGCCCTCGAACAACGGGAGCCAGGCGAGCGACCCCAGCGGGTCGTCCGCAAGCGTTGCCTGCCCCCCGAGATCCGAGGCCGACACATACACAGGCTTCCCTCCCCCTTCGGCAGTGAAGCTGCGCTTGATGGTCGACCGCAACGTATCAGGGTCCGGAAGCTCAGACGCGTCTTCCTCGGCCAGCGTGCGCTTGAGCGCGTCGATTGCCGCCGCAACCACGGCATTCCCGTGCATCATGAATGGCTGCGGCGCGGGCGCACCGCTCAGCGACACTTCCGTCTTGTACAGCCCGAAAATGTCATCACGACGCTCGTCGAGGTCGTCGGCCACATGATACAGGGTGTCGGCCAGAATCGGCTCCTCCACGATCTGATCATCGCCGGTGTCGCGAATGTAGCGCTCCACCGCGATTGCATACGACGAGCATCCCTCGAGCGTAAATCCGGGCTCAAACAGCGTACCGTCGAAGTAATGCACGCCGCGTCCTGGCGCGTACCCGTGAATCTCACAGGCGCGCAAAATCAACTCGCGCGCCAATGGCGGATCGCCGAGTTGCACCGCAGGCACAGTCCAGGCCAGCGCTTCCCAGTCGCGAATGGTCACGCCGCGCGTGCACCAAGGAGCGCGACTACGCACCAAGTAAAAGTGTGCATCATCGAGCGCGCGCCCGACGCCGTAGAAATAAGCGAAGAGCATGTTCCGGTTGATAAGACTGTCGACGCTCTCCATGCCGGTGGTCTGCTCGAGCGTGCGAATCGCATCGCGCGTGCCGGTGAGCAGTTGCTTCCAGCCGCGGCGGCGCAGCACCTCAACCGTCGCACACGCGCCGTCGCGCTCCGGGCCAGCGCCGATATAAAACGCCGTCTCGCTCCGGCCACCAGCCGGCACCACCAACGGACGGCGCACGCGGTAGCTGTGCGGGCCGGTCACATCGGCGGTCGACTCCCCCGCCCCATCCGCCGCGAGCGCGAGCGCCACATGTCCCGGCGGCTCGGCGCCATCAAGAATCACCACGTCCCCGCGAACCGTCACCCGATGCCCATCTTCGAGCGGGCGTGGCGTCACCACACGAAGCTGCCGATGGCCAAGCACTCCCTCGAGTGATAGCGCGATCTGGGCGTCCGACGTCCCCTTGTTCTCGACCGCGATCGCGTAGCAGGCACCGGCGATGTCGGCGTCCTGTCCGAACGGGGCGAACACCGTTCCGCGGATGACCAAGTCGCCGACCGAACAGGTGAAGGTCGGGAGCCAATGCAGCGCGCGCTCCCAGACAATGCCATTGACGCCGAGCTCAATCCGGGCCCCGTCGCGCTCAAGGACGGGGCGCGCGAGCGCGGGCCCAGTCCCCGTGAGGAAAGCTGCGCTCCCGGCAAACTCTACCGCCGCGCGGGCACCGCGATGCAGCACCCCAATCGCATGGAGGGAGGCGTCAGCAGGGTGCACGCAGGGGAGCGACAACCAGTGGTTGCCGGTGATCTGCCAAGGAACCGATTGCAGGGCGTCGTGTGTCACGGAAATGGACTGTGCGTTATCTTGAGGTCTCCTATGCAAACTAGCCGTTTTGCGCGTCCCCTGCTTCTTCTGGCCTTGGCTGCCTCGCCCGCGCTGGGCCAGGTAACTGCTGGCACAGGCGAGGACGCCCTGACGTTGCTGCGCGGGCAGTTTCGGGTGCGTGGGATGGCCGACTGGACGTCTTGGTCGAGTCGCTACGGCGAAAACAGCCCCGGCCGCGCCAAAGGGACCCGCGAGCCCCTTGGACTGGATTTCACGACCGACTCGCTGGGACCGAGCTTCCTCGAAAGCCTCTTGCCGGTGCAGGCCAGCATCAGGTCGCTCGCCGGCATGGCGAACTTCGGCGCGTCGCTCGGCGCGATGTCGGTGGGGCAGCGTAACGTGGTGTCGACGACGCCGTTGATGTTCGAGTACGGGCTGACCAACCGCCTCACCCTCGGCGTTATGGTCCCCTTTGTGACGGCCCACGCCGAAGTCGATCTTCGTATGAACCCCACCGGCCGCGAAGCGACCGTGGGGCTCAACCCGGCTCGACGGACCTCCGCAGCGGCGACCACCGACCTCTCCCTCGTGAGCGCGTTCGATGCGGCGACCAATGCGCTGAGCGCGCGAGTCACAACCTGCACCAACACCCCCACGTTGCCCGCCTGTAGTGGATTCAGCACCGCCGCGGCAGCGTCGCTCGTCAGCCGCACCGGGGCCATGATGACGGCGCTCTCGGCGCTGTATGGCGGCCGCACAAACCCTGGCGCCGTGTTCGTGCCCGTGGCCGGCAGTGCGGCGCAAGCCGCTATCGAGACCCGCCTCGCTGGCCTACGCAGCGAGTTTTCGAGCTTCGGCAACACTATTTCAACGCTCGCACCGATCGGGGCTGCCCCGCTCACCGCGCACGATGTCGCCACCCTCCTTGGCGACTCGCTCTATGGCATCAACGCAAAGCCGATCGCCGGAAGCATCACCCGCGGGATTGGCGACATTGAACTCTCGGCCAAGTTTCTGCTCGTCGATCCGTACCGCGGTGATATCGCGGCGCAGCGTGCCACCACCGGGTTCAAGTGGCGGCAATCCGTTGGCGCGGTCTATCGCCTCGCGACCGGCACGACCGACCTCACCACGGACTTCACCGACCTCGGCACGGGAGACCATCAGCGAGACATCGGCCTCCGGTCGTGGACTGACCTGCTGTGGAACAATCAGTTCTGGATGACGATCGCGGCACGCTTCGATCGGCAACTCCCCGATGAACTCACCCGTCGTATTACTGACTCCGCCCATCCGGTTGCGCCGTCGTATCGCGAGCAGAAGGTCACGCGCGACCTCGGCGATATCGCGGAACTCAGCATCACGCCGCGCTGGTCGCTCAATGAGTGGGTGGGGATCGCCGCCCAGTATCTGGTGCGCACCAAAGGCGCGGACGCCTACACCGGAACGTTTACGACCACCGATCTTAATGGCGCACCCGTCACGCTCGACGCATCGGTCCTCAATCAGGAGACCCAATGGCGCGAACAGCGGCTTGGGTTCGGTCTCTCGTACTCGACGCTGACCGCGTACGATCGCGGCCAGGCTCGGATGCCCTACGAAATCACCTGGATGCGAACCGTTAGCGCGAGCGGGACGGGCGGGAACCTCCCCGTCGCGGCGCAGGATCTGATTCAGCTTCGCTGGTACGGGCGCCTGTTCGGTCGCCGCTGACGCTCGCGGTCGCCAAGAGCTCCTTGGCATGCTCGCGGCTCACAGAACTGTCGGCATCACCACCCAGCATGCGCGCAACCTCGAGCACACGCGCATCGCCCTCCACCACCGCAATATCCGCCGTTGTCACGCCGCCGCGCGCGCCTTTGCTCACCACAATGTGGTGATGTGCGCGCGCCGCGATCTGCGGCAAATGTGAAATCGCAAACACCTGATGGTGGCTCGCCACACGTCGCATCGCATCACCGACCATCAGCCCTACCTTCCCGCCAATGACTTCGTCGAAGATCAACGTGGGGACCTGATCGAGTCGCGCGAGAATCGCCTTGAGCGCGAGCATCACTCGGGCGAGCTCGCCACCACTGGCAACACGCGACAGCGCGCGGGCATCATGTCCCACATTGAGCGCCACCCGGAACTCCACATCTTCTGCACCGGTCGCCGCAGGCTCCGCACGCGGCGAGAGCTCCACCAGCATGCGCCCGTCGGGCATTCCCAACTCGGGGAACATTGCCTCGACATCCGCTGCCAGCGCCTTCCCCGCCGCGCGGCGCTTCTTCGTGAGCGCTGTTGCTGCGGCCGCGAGCGAGGCAACGGCAACGTTCACCCGTTGCTCAAGCGCTCGCATGTCCAGCGACGCAGTATCCAGCAAGT
>JAPLKT010000078.1:30953-56394 GCA_026387895.1 Gemmatimonadota bacterium
CGCAATGCTTCCACCGTACTTCTTGGTGAGTCGGAAGATCACATCGCGACGACGTTCCACCTCCTCGAGCCGAGCGGGATCGTGCTCCACGGTTCCCCCATAGGCCGCCGCCTCGCGCGAGAGTTCCTCGAGCGCGTAGTACGCAGCGTCGTGGAGCTCTTGCATGCGACTCGCCGAGGCATCGATACGCTGCAATGTCGCGAGTGCGCGTTGCAGGTGCGCCACACGACGCACCGCACCTTCATCATCGTCGGCGCCGTCGAGCGCGGTAGAAAGCTCCCCGACCAATCCACGGAGTTCTTCGGCGTGAGTGAGTTTGCGCGCTTCTTCTTCGAGGCGAACATCCTCACCGTCGACCAAGCGCGCAGCAGTGATCTCCTTGGCGACGTGCTGCAGATAGTCGGCGCGCTTGTGCGCTTCGTCGCGACGATCGGCAAGTTGACGCACCGCGGCCCGAGCGGCCGAGAGCTCGGCATAGGTCGTGCCCACGCGCGCGGATTCGTCGGCCGCGCCACCAAAGAGGTCGAGGATGCCGCGCTGTGCCTCGGGATCGAGCAACGCCTGCGCCTCGTGCTGCCCGTGCACGTTGACTAACAGCGTTCCAATGTCAGCGAGGAGCGCGGCGGTCACGGGCGACCCATTGATCCAGGCCCGAGCGCGCCCGCCGGCAGCGGCCACCTCGCGCTTCAGGACGAGCACCCCGTCCTCGGTCTCGATGCCGCGTTCGTCCAACGCCGCCGCAAGCGACGGGACCCGACTCACGTCGAACACCCCCTCGACGGTCGCCTTGTCGGCACCAGTGCGTACGAGATCGCTCGACGCACGCTCACCCACGAGCAACCCGAGCGCACCCACGATGATTGACTTGCCAGCGCCGGTCTCGCCGGTCAGGACATTCAGCCCCGGACCCAACGGCAACGCGACCGACTCGATAATCGCAAAATTCTTGATCCGTAGCTCACTCAGCACGGTTCACTCGCCCCGCTCGGCCACCCCACCCCATCCCAGCTTGTGGCGCAGCCGCGCGAAAAAGGTGCCCGAGAAGCGCGCGATGCGAACCGGGGAGCCAGACCGCGTCACGCGCAGTCGCTGACCCGCGGCCAATGTGGTGCCACGCTGCCCGTCGACCGTCACCAAAATCTCTTCGGGCGCATCATCTGGTTGCACTTCGATCTGCGCGTCGGGCGGCAGCAGAATCGGACGTACCGCCAACGTGTGCGCCGCAATCGGCGTCATCAAAATCGATTCGATCGTCGGCTCGACAATCGGACCACCGGCTGAGAGCGAGTAGGCCGTCGATCCGGTCGGCGTCGAGAGCACGATGCCATCAGCGGCCAGCGACCCGATGAGTTCGCCGTTGACCCACACACGCACTTGCAGCACCCGCGCGAGTCCACCCTTGTGCAGCACAACGTCGTTGAGTGCACGCATCGGCTTGGCTGGCGCGGCATCCTGACCAAGCACTGCCGCATCGATCGCCATACGCCGGTCTGTCTCAAAATCACCGACGGCAAAACGTTCCAGATAGCTCGGAAAATCAGAAGCTCGGCAGCTGGTGAGGAACCCCAATCGTCCGAGGTTCACTCCCATAATTGGTGCCTCAGCGCCGTCGAGCCAGCGCGCGGCGCGCAGCAACGTGCCGTCGCCGCCGAGTGAAATCAGCCCCTGGAGCGTGGCCGGCTCGGGAAGCAGTGGCGCGTTCGGAACCGCCGATCGCATGTGCTCCTCATAGAAAACCTCGAGTCCGAGCCTCGGCCCCTCGCGCACGAGCGTCGCCAAGATCTCGGTGAGACCCTCGTACCCCGGATGTCCGATGACGCCGATGCGCATTCGGCTTACCCCACCACAGCTTCGGAACCGTGGAGCGACCGGACCTTATCGGCGATGCCGGCCGCGTCGAGACCGCAGAGCGCCAACTGACGCGCACGCGGTGCAGCATACACAATGCGGTCGGGCACGCCGTGCGCCGTCACCCGTACTCCAGACTCGCGGTTGCTGACCACCGAGGCCATATAGGCCCCGAATCCATTGATCACCGTCCCCTCCTCCACCACGAGGATATGGCGGTGCGTTGCAAGGATCGCAGCCAGCGTGAGCTCGTCATACGGCTTGAGGTAGCGGCAGTTCACGACCGTGACGTTCATGCCGTCAGCTGCCAAGAGCTCCGCCGCAGCAAGCGACTGGTTCACCATGGTGCCGACAGCGAGAATCGCGAACTCTGTGCCGCTCCGCACAACCTCCCACGTTCCGTACGGCACCGCGGGGATCTCGGCGATCGCAGAGACTACGTCGGGCGAGTTATCGCGGGGGTACCGGATCGCAAACGGCCCGGTGTCGTGCGCCATTGCCGAGCGAAGCAGGCCGAGCAACTCAGCCCCGCTCCGAGGTGCGGTAACCGTCATCGACGGAATCGCGAGCATGTAGGCGATGTCATACAGCCCGGCGTGTGTTTCACCATCCTCGCCCACAAGACCCGCACGGTCCATGCAGAAGGTCACGGGGAGATGCTGGATCGCAACGTCATGCACAATGCTGTCGTAGCCTCGCTGCAGGAACGTCGAGTAGATGGCGACCACCGGACGCACGCCGCGCGTGGCCATGCCCGCGGCCATCGTCACCGCGTGCCCTTCCGCAATACCAACGTCAAAGAATCGTGATGCGAACTGCTTGGCCGCCCCGCCCGTGCCCGTCCCACTCGGCATCGCCGCCGTGATCACAGCAATCCGATCGTCCTCCGCCATCAGCTCGACAAGCCCCTTGCCGAAGACGGTGGTGTAGTTCGCGTTGCCAGTCGCGGCCTTGAGCTGCTTGCCGGTCGTGGGATCATGCCCCGGCGGAAGTGCGTGCCACTTCTCAACATGTTCACCGGCGGGAAATCCCTTGCCCTTCTGCGTGATCACATGGACCAAGCGCGGCCCCTTCATCTCGCGCACCGCCTTGAACGTTTCGGTGAGTTGCTTCAGGTCGTGGCCGTCGATCGGGCCAAAATACCGGAAGCCGAGCTCCTCAAAGAGCACGCCAGGGGTCAAGAAATTCTTGACGCTCTCCTCCCACCGACGAAGCAACTTGCCTGCATCGTGCAGCACGCCAGGCGCATTGTCAGCAATCTCACCGATAGCACTGCGCACACGATTGTAGATCGGGTTGCGCTGCACCGACGTGAGATACTTGTGCATGGCACCGACGTTCGGCGCAATCGACATTTCGTTGTCGTTCAGGACGACCACGAAATCCTTATCCGACGCGCCCGCATTGTTCAGTCCCTCATAGGCGAGCCCACTGCCAAGCGATCCGTCACCAATAATCGCGACGACCTTAAAGTCCTCGCCGCGCAAATCACGACCAACCGCCATGCCGTACGCCGCACTGATCGACGTGGCCGCATGTCCAGCGCCGAACGCGTCATAGTCGCTCTCGGCGCGCTTGAGGAATCCCGACAGGCCGTCTTCCTGGCGCAGGGTGTCCATCCGGTCGGCGCGGCCCGTCAGCACCTTGTGCGGGTAGCCCTGATGGCCGACATCCCACACGAGCTGATCTTGAGGCGTCTCAAAGACATGGTGCAAGGCGATACTCAGTTCCACCACACCCAGGCCCGCGCCAATGTGCCCGCCCGTGACCGAGCAGCTCTCGATCAGGAAGGCGCGCACCTCGGCGGCGAGCGCCACCTGCTCCTCGAGCGTGAAGGCGCGCAGGTCGGTCGGTGAGGCGGTCAATCGGCTCAGAAGAGTCATCGGCAACAAAGGGGGGACAGGAATACTACTGCAAAGGTCCGTATGGGATGGCTAACACGCGGTCAGGAACGGCGAGCAACGATGAAGCGAGCGAGATAATCCAGGTCGGGTGAGACGATGCCAGCCGAATGCAACGCCTGGCACGCCTCCTCACTGAGCGCGGTGGCCCGCTGGCGAGCTCCCGCCAGTCCGAGCAACGCGGGATACGTACTTTTTTGCAACGCCAAGTCTCGACCGGCCGTCTTGCCGAGCTGGTCCGTCGTCGCCGTGATGTCGAGCACGTCATCGGCAATCTGGAAAGCCAAACCAACCGAGGCACCGTACTGTTCCAAGGCAGCCAACTGTGTGTCGTTGGCGCCCGATGCGAGACCTCCAATTCGTACCGATGCACTGATGAGTGCGCCGGTCTTAAGCCGATGGACGCGCTCGAGTTGTTCGAGAGTGAGTGCGCTCCCCTCGCCTTCAAGGTCGAGCAGCTGCCCACCAATCATCCCGCCTGCGCCGGAGGCTGACATGAGCGTACGGACAATCTCGCCCGCGACTCGTCGGTCACCGACCAGCTCCATTGCCGCATCTGTGGCGGCGTGGGCTGCCATAGGGACCATCGCAAGCCCTGCCGTCGTGGCCGCCGCGACAGAAAACGCTTTGTGAACGGTCGGGCGGCCGCGACGTACATCATCGTCGTCCATGCACGGCAGGTCATCGTGCACGAGCGAGTAGGCATGCACCACCTCGACCGCTGCTGCGAGTCCGCTCGCGTCGCCTTCCCCACCCGAAGCGCGATACGCCGAGATGAGCAGAATCGCGCGGAGGCGCTTCCCTTCGCCCATCAGCGCGTACCGCACGGCCTCGGCGACCCGCGGCTCCATGCCATCGAGATAGCGATCAGCGACCCGCTGGATCGCCACCGCCACTGCGGCACGTTCGCTCGTGAAGTCCACGGCCTCGGCGTCAGCCGTCATCATGCTCGACCTCCAACACCCCATTCGCGCGCTCGACGAGCGTTGCCACCCGCGCCTCAGCGCGCGACAGAGCTGCCGTCGCGTCCTTGAGTACGGTGATCCCCTCCTCAAAAAGTGCGAGGGCCTTTTCGAGCGGGAGGTCATCACGCTCGAGTGATTGGGCGATTCCCTCGAGTCGCGCGAGATTCTCTTCGAAGGTCATACCGAGGTGCCCGTGGAAGCGACCGTGTCCCGAAGCGTGATCGCCCCGGTGCGGGCCGTGATAATCCCGTCGCGGAACTGCAAATCGAACTCTAATCCAGCGCTGAAACCCGCGGCCGACGGCAGCGCCCCGCCGTCACGACGGCGCGCCACAGCATACCCGCGCGCCAATGTAGACAGCGGACTCAACCCATCGATACGCGCTGCGAGTTCCTGAACCCGCGCGCGACGACGCTCCACCGTTCGCTCGGCGCGCATTGCCAGCTCCCGCGATAGTTGCCGCACGGAGCGCGTCGCATCCCGCATGATTGCCGTCACAGCATCCCGCATATTGGCCCCAAGCGCTGCGACATCGGCACGGACTTCATCAAGCACGGGCACGGCCGCCTCTGCGGCCGCACTCGGCGTCGCCGCGCGCAGGTCAGCCACGAGATCGGCAATCGTGACGTCGACCTCATGGCCAACTGCGGAGATCGTCGGAATCGGGCACGCCGCAATCGCACGGGCCACGCGCTCGTCATTGAAGCACCAGAGATCCTCGCGCGAACCGCCGCCTCGCCCAACAATCACCGTGTCCACATGGTTGGCTGGGTCAGCGTCATGCCACCGCACTAAACGCTCCAGCGCGGCAACAATCGACGCCGGCGCCGAGTCACCCTGGACCGTCGCGCCGACCGCGATGAGCGCAACGGACGGGTCGCGGCGCGCGAGCACAGAGCGCACGTCATGCAGTGCCGCGCCATCGAGACTGGTAACCATGGCTACGCGTCGCGGATACCGCGGCAGCGCACGCTTACGCGTCGGGTCGAGGAGTCCGTCCTTGTCGAGTAGTGCGCGCGTCGCCTCGAACGCTTTCCGCCAGAGCCCCTCCCCCTCGGCTTCCATCTGCGTGACCATAAACTGAACCTGGCCACGCGCCGGATACATCGAGAGCTGCCCGAATGCCGTGACGGACATGCCTTCGTCTGGCTTGGCAGGAATGCGCGGAACGTCGCGCGACCAGACCACGCACGACAACTGTGCACGCGCATCCTTCAGCGCGAAGTACCAGTGCCCATTGCTATGCGCGGTCAGCTTCGACACCTCGCCCTTCACCCAGAGCGGCGGGAAGGCACCCTCGAGGACATCCTTCGTCGCGTTGTTGAGCGCGGCAATGGAGAGCGCCGTTTCTGGCGTCGTCCCGGGGTACGCCCCTGAGTTCACGCCAGCACCATGGAGGCCGCGCGCACCGTGTTCTTCATCAGCATGGCGATCGTCATCCGTCCGACACCACCCGGCACCGGCGTGATGAGCGACGCCACCTCGCTCGCACTTGGGAAATGCACATCGCCGTACAGCTTGTATCCCGCCTTGGCCGCGGCATCGTCCACGCGATTGATCCCCACGTCGATCACGACCGCGCCCGGCTTGAGCATGTCACCGGTGACAAACTCTGCCTTGCCAATCGCCGCCACGACGATGTCGGCGCGACGCAGATGGCTCGCGAGATCCTTGGTCCGACTGTGGCAGACGGTCACCGTGGCATCCACCCCGGGCTGCACCATCAGCGAGGCCATCGGCTTGCCAACGATGTTGCTGCGACCGAGAATCACACACTCCTTGCCGGCCGTGCTCACGTTGTACGCTTGCATTAGCACCAGCGCGCCCCACGGTGTGCACGGCGCAAACGCGTCGCTGTCGCCGATCAGCACCTTGCCGACGTTCACCGGGTGGAAACCGTCCACGTCCTTGTGCGGCGCAATCCGGCGAATGATCGCTTGCGGATCGATCTGCTTGGGAAGCGGCATCTGCACGAGAATCCCGTGAATTTTGGGATCGGCGTTCAATCCGTCGACCACAGCGAGCAGCTCCGCCTGCGTCGTGGACGCGGGCATGCGGATCGTCTCGCCATGCATGCCGGCCTCGTGACAGGCCTTCTCCTTGGCCTTCACGTACACAGCACTGGCCCCGTCGTCGCCGACGAGCACCACGGTCAACCCGGGGATAATGCCCCGCGTCGCAAGTGCTGCGGCATCGCGCGCCACGTCGGCGCGAACTTTGGCTGCGACGGCTGCGCCGTCGATGATGTCAGCGGGCAATGTCCATCGCTCTCTTTTCGCGGATCGCGACAACCTTGATCTGACCAGGATACTGCAGCTCCGACTCCACGCGACGGGCGATCTCCTCAGTGAGCGACTGCATGCGCGCGTCATCCACCGAGTCCGGATTCACAATGACGCGGATCTCACGTCCCGCCTGAATCGCGAACACGCGGTCCACGCCACGATAGCTCGACGCGATCTTCTCCAACCCCTCCAGTCGCTTGACGTACGTCTCGAAGGCCTCGCGACGGGCTCCCGGACGCGACCCCGAAATGGCATCAGCGGCCTGCACCAAGACGCTCACCTCGCTCTCGTGCGGCACGTCGTCGTGATGCGCGGCGATGCAGTTCACCACCAACGGGTTCTCCCCGTACTTGGTGGCAACTTCTACGCCGAGCTGCACGTGCGTGCCCTCGTGCTCGTGCGTCAGCACCTTGCCGATATCGTGCAGGAGCGCGCCGCGGCGCGCCATCGCCACGTCGAGGCCGAGCTCGCTCGCCATCGTGGCTGCGAGCCACGCCACTTCCTTGGAATGCTGCAGGATGTTCTGCCCGTAGCTCGTCCGCCACTTCATGCGCCCAATGAGCTTGATCAGCTCGGGGTGCAGTCCGTGCACGTTGGCGTCGTAGGCCGCCTGCTCGCCCGTCTCGACAATGCCGGCGTCCACTTCGCGGCGCGACTTCTCGACCACTTCCTCGATGCGCCCGGGATGGATACGACCGTCGGCAACGAGCTTCTCGAGCGCCAGGCGCGCAACTTCGCGCCGCACGGGATCAAAGCAGCTGACCACCACCGTGTCAGGCGTGTCGTCAATAATGACGTCAACACCCGTCGCGAGTTCGAACGCACGAATGTTGCGTCCCTCGCGTCCGATAATACGCCCCTTCATCTCGTCCTTGGGGAGCGAGACCGCGCTTACCGTGATTTCCGCCGTATGCTCCGCGGCAATACGCTGCACCGCCAAGGCCACAATCTTCTTGGCCTCGCGGTCTGCGGTACGCTTGGCGGTGTCGCGGATCTCGCGCAGACGGTTGGCGGCATCGGCATGCGCCTCCTCCTCCATACGGCGAACAAGCTCAGCCTTGGCCTCGGTCGCGGACAAGCCCGCCAACAGCTCCAGTCGTCGCCGCTCTTCGGACACCATCTTGTCGAGTTCGGCCTGCCGTTCCTCGACCGTTTTCTCCTTCCGGCCAAGATCGCTCGCGCGGCGCGACAAATCCTTATCGCGGGTCTCGATCACCTCGAACTTGCGATCAAGCACTCCCTCGCGCTCCTGCAGCCGCTTCTCGTCGCGCTCGACCTCGTCTCGACGCTTGCGGGCCTCGCCCTCCCACGTCTCGCGGGCGCGCATCGCCTCTTCCTTCCCGGAGAGCACCGCTGCCTTGCGAAGGCCATCGGCCTCACGCTCGGCTTCCCCCACGATCCGCTTTCCTAACTGCTCGGCCGTATCCCCAGCGGCTTTTCGCGCCTCCAGCTCCGCCGCGCGTCCTGACCCTCGTCCCGAGCGGAATGCTACCGCGCTACCGACCGCGCCCACAACACCAAGCGCGATAGCAAGCATCATCATCGGATCCATTATTTCTATACTCCAAGGCAGCGCCGCCACGCCAAACGAGCCGGGCGCGCCACGGTATTCAAGGACCTTCTCGGAACTCCGTCACGAAGCCCACACAATGGTGTCAGACCATCCGGTCGAGTGCCGTCGAAGGGCGCTGAACGGGACGGGCTAACTCCTCTTGTGACTTGGACCTACGTCAACAGACTTCCTCAACTGGAAAGTACCGTTTTCTCGGGAGGTTGGCAATGCGCACAACGGGGTGCCCAACCCGTGGCTGGACACCCCGAACAAAAACCGACCTGCCGCGCGGGGGAACCCGTCGACCCTATACAGCCTCTCCACGCTTTCCGGGGGGTAACCACCGCCGGAGTTCGCTGCTGAGCCCCGTCATCGACTGGGCAACCTCGGCGGCTGCGTCACGCTCCCGAAACAACTCCTCGGTAATCTGCAGTGCGGCCAGAATGGCCGCCTTGTGCGACTCCGTGAGGCTCGCGCTCCCAATCACTGTGCGGATGGCGGTGTCCACATGAGCGGCCAGCGCGCGCGTGCGCTCCGGCGGTACCTCACTCTTGATCGTGTATTCCTCCCCACAGATCGTGACCTTCGTGCTATGCTTGACCGCGCTCATCGTCCCTCCCCCGCATGTTGCTGGCGCAAGAAGCGCACCCGATCGAGCATCGCGCGGGTCCGTTCAGCGGAAGATTCCAGTCGTGACTTGAGAATCGCGTTCTCCTTTTCAAGCATCGCGACGCGCTCCTCGGCACGGGCGTCACCGCCCCCGCCGCTCGTGGCGATCGCCTTTAAACGCGCCTCGGCGGCTTGCGCCCGCTTGCGGAATGCCGACAACTCCTCGCCCAGGTTACGGACGAGCAACTCTAATTCGCGGAATGCCGCGTCAGGCCGAACGGGGGACGACACCGAGTTCCTTCTCCAGGGTCTTGAGGAGCATAGCGCGACGACCTTCGATTTCCTTATCGCGTAGAGTGCGTTCAGGATGGCGGAAGGTCAACCGCCAGCCCACGGACCGGGTCCCGTCAGGAAGCCCCTTGCCGCGATATTCGTCAAAGACGACCACCGACTCGAGCAACTCGCCCGCGGTATTTCGAATCAGTGCCTCGACCGCAGCGGCGGAGATATGCGTCGGCACCAACAGCGCCAAATCGAACTCGGCGGCGGGCATCGCGGGGAGTGGCACATAGCGCACCGGCGTGACCGCTGGGCCACTCGCCGCTGCCGCCAGATACCGATGCTCCCCCGTCGGAGCCACATAGGCCACCGGCATTGCGCCGAGGGTCAGCTCAACACCGAAAGCAGGCGACGCCCAGTTGGGGGCGTCGAGGCTCGTGAGTGCCGACACATGTCCGCGCACACTCCCATCCACCGCAACGGTCCAGAGGCAGTGATCCGCACCGTCGCGCACCGCTTCGGCAAACTCGACGGTCGCCCCCGGCCACGCCGCATGCGCGACGCGAGTGGCGAGCGCCTTGGCATCCCACGCATCGAATGCGGGCGGCTTGGGCTCGGTGAAGTGTGGCGGGCGCGATGCGCCCATCAGAAGCGCTGCCACGCGAATCTCCTCGCCTCCCACCGACTCAGCGCCAGACCCCGCAAGAAACGCGGTCCCCACTTCAAACAACCGCACATTCCCCTGCATGCGGTTCAGGTTGTACTCCGCACGACGGCTCAAGGTGTCGAGCAGGTCGAGACGCAGGTACGCTTCATCTTGGGCAAGCGGGTTGAGCACGCGCGCCTGCGACTCAGCACGCTGGGTGGTGAACGGCAATGGCCGGACCTCAAGCAGTCCGTCAGCCACGAGCGCATCGCGCACGCGGCGCCCCATCGTGTGCAACGGATGATCGGGCACATTGCCTGGCCGCGCACCGGTGAGCCTGTCGGGGAGCCGATCGTACCCGCGCAAGCGCGCGACTTCCTCAACAAGATCAACATCGCGCGACACGTCGTGGCGCCACGAGGGTGCCGCAACGCTCAGCGCGTCCCCGCTCCCCTGCACATCAAAGCCGATCGACGTGAGCAAGGCCACCACTTCGTCTGCCGGCACCGCGTCGCCAAGCAAGCGGGCCACCCGAGACGGCGCAAAACTCACGCGTGCGCGCGGCGTGGGTGCTGCGCCGACAAGCAGCGTGGTCTCGACCGTACCGCCAGCAATCTCCGCGATGTACGCAGCGCCGCGCGCGAGCAACTCGGGGAGCGCGGCATCGTCGACGCCGCGTTCAAAGCGGTAGCTCGCGTCGGTCGACAGGCCGAGCACACGACGACCGCTGCGCACGAGCCCCGCGTGGAAACTCGCCACTTCAAGGAGGATATCCGTGGTCGCGTCGGTCACCTCGCTCTCAAGGCCACCCATCACACCAGCGACCGCCGTCGCATGCGCGGCATCGGCAATCACCAGCATACTGGGCGTGAGCTTGCGCTCCGTGCCGTCGAGCGTGGTGAGGGTCTCGCCAGCGGTGGCGCGGCGCACCACGATCGTCGAACCCTCAAGCTTCGAGAGGTCGAACGCATGCATCGGGTGGCCGAAGCCGTGCAGCAGATAGTTCGTGGCGTCGACCACATTGTTGATGGACCGCGAGCCAATGGCCTCGAGCCGTTTCACCAACCACTCCGGACTCGGTCCGACCTTCACCCCACGAATGATGGCCGCGCCATAGCGCGGGCATCCCTCGCGATCATCAACACGCACCGCGACGCCACCCGCTGTTGCCGACGATTCGCCGACCACGGGGGCAGGAATAGCGACCGCTGCAGTCCAGTCAGCGGGCTCAACCATCGCCACACCGGTGAGCGCCGAAACTTCGCGCGCGACGCCGCGATGTGAGAGCAAGTCCGGGCGGTTCGGCAACACGTCCACAACAATCCGCACATCAGAGATCGGCAACACGTCGAGCAACGGGGTGCCAGGAGCTGCCGCGGTCTCGATGGGCAGAATGCCATCATGATCTTGGCCGAGCCCGAGTTCACGTGCTGAGCAGAGCATGCCGTTGGATGTGAAGCCGCGGATTTTGCGCTTCTCGATGACGAGCCCCGCTGGCATCGTGGTGCCCGTACGCGCGAACGGATACATCGTGCCAACCGTGACGTTCGGCGCGCCACAGACGACTTCGAGCAGTGTGCCGCTGCCGTCGTCCACCTTGTTGAACGAAAGTTTTGTGTCGGGGATCTTCTCCGACTCCATCACCCGGGCGACCACGAACGACGCGAGTTCCGACCGCGTGTGCTCGAAGCCTTCCACCGTCGCGACGTGCGCGGTCAGCAGGTCGCGCACCTCGTCCGCGGAGCGGGTGTGCGGGACCAGCGTCTTGAGCCACTCGTGGGAGATGTTCATCGGGCGAACTGCTCCAGGAAGCGGACATCCGAATCGTAGAGAATGCGGATATCAGGAATGCCGTGACGGGCGAGCGCGGTGCGCGCCGGTCCGAGGCCGAAGGCCCAGCCGGTGTACTTGGTGCTGTCGAGTCCCGCGGACTCGATCACCGCGGGATGCACCATGCCGCTGCCGAGGATCTCAACCCAGCCGGAGTTCTTGCAGACGGAGCACCCGCTTCCCTTGCACACACCGCAGAGCACGTCCATCTCGGCGCTCGGTTCGGTGAACGGGAAGTACGACGGACGAAAGCGGGTGCGCGTCGAGCCGAAGAAGCGATTCGCGAAGTGCGTCAGCGTGGCCTTGAGGTCGGCGAAGGTGATCCCTTCGTCCACCACGAGCCCCTCGACCTGCGCAAAGGTTGGCGCGTGGGAGGCGTCAAACGGGTCGCGACGATGCACGTTGCCCGGCGCAAGGATCCGGATGGGCGGCGCGTACTGCTGCAGCGTGCGCACCTGTACGGGCGACGTGTGCGTGCGCAACACGAGATCGCCCTGCAGGTACAGGGTGTCGTGCAGATCCATCGCCGGATGATCGTCGGGGAAGTTGAGCGCCTGGAAGTTGTACCAAGTGTGCTCCGCTTCGGGTCCAAGGGCGATGGTGAATCCCAGTTCGCGGAAGATCTCCGTGATTTCATCGATGACTTGCGAGACCGGGTGCGCGGCGCCCACCCAGCGACGGCGCGCTGGCATCGTGAGGTCGAGGTCTCCGCCCGACTTGGTGGCGGCCGAGAGCCCCGACTCGCGGGCGGTGAGGAGTGCTTCGACTTCGAGCTTCACGGCGTTCGCGGCTTGCCCCGCCTCACGGCGATCCTCCTTGGGGAGCTGCGGCAAGGTGGCCATGATATCGGTCAGGCGACCGCTGGCACGCCCGACCAGGGCGTTCCGGAGGGCCGTCCAGGCGTCCAGGTCGGCGACCGCCGCAATCTGCGCGGGAGCGTCGGCGGCGAGGGCGGCGCAGGCCGCTTTGAATTCGTCGAGGGTCACGGGGATCGCTCTGCGTGGGACGTGATGGGACAGGGATGAAAACTAACGAGCGGCAGTGCCCGTTGGGGCGCTGCCGCTCGTTCCCCTGCAATTTCTGCTTACGCAGTCACGAGGTTCGCGGCGCGCGCCTTGTCGGCGAGCAGCGCAAATGCCGTGGGGTCCTTGATGGCGAGGTCGGAGAGGATCTTACGATCGACTTCGACACCGGCCTTCTTGAGCCCGTGCATGAACACGTTGTACGACATCTCGTGCTGACGGGCCGCCGCATTGATGCGGATGATCCACAGCTTGCGGAAGTCGCGCTTCTTCGCCTTACGATCCCGGTACGCGTAGACCCAACCGCGCTCGACGGTCTCCTTGGCTGCTTTCCAGAGCTTGCTACGGCCGCCGAACGCACCCTTGGCGGCCTTCATGATCTGCTTCTTGCGCTTCAGGCGCACCACATTGGATTTGACGCGAGGCATTGATCGGTCTCCTTATGCCTGAAGCAGGCGCTTGAGGTTCCTGGCTTCGCCGTTCGTCGCGACAATAGTCGGACGACGGAGATTGCGCTTCCGCTTCGAGGTCTTCTTGGTCAGGATGTGGCTCTTGTAAGCCTTCAGGCGGCGCACTTTGCCCGTCGCGGTGACGGAGAAGCGCTTCTTGGCGCCCTTATGGGTCTTCATCTTTGGCATCGTATCTCGCTCGTCATTTCGGCGTGAGAATCATCGTGAGCGCTTTCCCTTCGAGGCGCGCGTCCGTTTCGATCTTTGCAACATCCAGCAGGGCCTGGGCCACCCGTTCCACGACCGCACGTCCCAGCTCGGGATGCGCAATCTGACGGCCCCGGAACATCAACGTCACTTTCACCTTGTTCCCTTCCTCGAGGAAGCGCCGCGCATGGCGGGTCTTCGTTTCGAAGTCGTGGTCCTCGATGCCAGGACGATACTTCACTTCCTTGATCTGAATCACGTGCTGCTTCTTCTTGGCCTGCCGCGCCTGCTTGGCCATCTCGAACTTGTACTTGCCGTAGTCCATGATCCGGACGACCGGCGGTCGGGCCAACGGTGCGACTTCCACCAGGTCCAACCCAAGCTCGACAGCCTGTCCGAGCGCGACATCGACTTCCATGATTCCGAGCTGTGCCCCGTCTGCGCCGATCACCCGGACTGGGCTGATGCGGATCTGCCGGTTGACGCGCGGCGGCCGCTTCGTCGTGTCCTGAATACTCGTCTCCTCCGTGGTCCAGCAAAAACAAATCGCGAACCCCAATGCCGGAGTCCGCGACGCAAATCACACGCACGGGGAATCCCCCGTGACGTGTCGTGTCGGCGACTCCTGCAGCTCAACTCCGCTCATGGCGGAGAGGCCTTCAGGGTGGACTCGGCAGCCAATCCGGGTCACTTGTCCTGCGATGTCCTTCAAAGCTATGTCGGACGCCCACTTAGGTCAAGCGGCATCCACTACCCTTTACTCCGCCTCGAGCGTGTAACTCTTGCCGTCGTGCCCCACACGCCCTGCGCCGTGCGTCGCGTCATGCTCAAATACCACCAGCCAGCGCTCTTCGTGCGCGCGCTTGAGCAACCACCGCTTGGACTCCAGCGTCACGAGCGGCTCCACGTCGTAGCCCATGATCCAGGGCAACGGCAGATGATACGAGGTCGGGCAGACATCGCCGAGGAAACAGGCGATTTCACCGCCCCCGTCCACCAACACGCTCTGATGGTGCGGCACGTGCCCCGGAGTCCGCAGCACCGAGATGCCAGAGACGATGTCACGGTCCCCTTCGATCAGGTCGAGGCGCCCCGCCTCGCGAATCGCGTCCCAGTTGCGGCCGAAATAACTCGCCGCCGTGCGCTCGTTGGTGTGTGTCGCGTAGTGGTACTCCCCCGCCTGGACCACATACCGCGCCTTGGGGAACGTCGCATGCACCGCTCCCGTGGCGTCGGCAAACGTGTTGCCGCCGGCGTGGTCGAAGTGCAGATGCGTGTTGATCACGAGCGACACGTCGCCAAGTCGGTGCCCGAGCTGCGCGAAGCCATCTTCGAGTGCGGTGCGTGACACGCCATCAATCGGCGCACCGGCATTCTCAATGCCGTAGATGTCGTGGAACTTTGAGGTCTCCTTGTTCCCCGATCCGCTGTCGATGAGCACGAGCCCGCTCTCGTGCTCGATGAGGAGCACGCGCATCCCCATGGGAATGCGGTTGCGGGCGTCGGCGGGCAGGCGGCGCTCCCAGAGATTTTTGGGCACAACGCCGAACATTGCGCCGCCATCGAGTTGCTGGCCGCCAGCCTGGATCTCATGCACCACGAAACGGCCAACGCGGCGTGTGTGGACCAACGGGGTAGGTGGAGTCATGACCGAAAGTTAGGAGCCGGTTGGCAAGGACGGAACAGCGAGGAGGGGGCGTCGCCAGGCACCCTCAGGCACCTCAGGCACCCTCAGGCACCTCAGGCACCCTCAGGCACCTCAGGCACCCTCAGGCACCCTCAGACACCCTCACACGCCGTCGGCGCCGTTGGTGGCGCGGGGGAGACCGCTTCTCGTGCGCCGCGCGGCGGCGGTGCGCCGTGCGAGCATCCCCTGCACCGCCTCCAGCGTGTGCATCCCCTCGCGCTCGGCGTCCTGCAGTAAGCCGAGGAGCACCTGGGCCGTGGCGTGCGCGTCGCCTGCAGCACGGTGACGCCCCTCGATGGTCACGCCGTAGTGTGCGGATACGGCATCGAGATTTCGCCGCGGGAGATGCGTGAGGAGGCGCCGCGCGAGCCGCACGGTGCAGAGCTGTCCGGTAGCGAGGGCCTCGAGTGGCGTCGGCGACACGCGTGCGAACTCCGCCGAGAGAAAACCCCAATCGAAGACGGCATTGTGCGCGACAAAAACTCGGCCCGCCAACTGGGCCGCAAGCTCTCCCGCGATATCGGCGAAGGTTGGCGCCGCCACGACCATGGCGTCGCTGATGCCCGTGAGCCGAGTGATATGCCACGGAATCGGCCGCCCTGGGTTCACAAGCGAGTGGAATCCCTCGCGCACGGTGAGCCCCGGCCGATCCGGGTGGCATTCGACGATGACCGCCGCCACCTCGGTGACGCGGTCGCCGTGATTGGGGCTCGTACCGGTCGTCTCAACGTCGACCACGACGAAGGAGACCGCTGCAAAGGGGGTGCCGTCCATACAGGCAAGATAACAGGGGCCCCTGACCTTCTTCCCCCCACTCAACATTGGCGTTACTTTGTGAAATCATTCACAAGCACCCAACGCCTTGAAGCACATCGCCGAATCAACCGTCCGCCGACTCTCGCTGTACTTGCGCTTCCTTGAGGAGTTCGAGGCGCATGGGCATCAGACGATCTCGAGCGGCGAACTCGCATCGCAGGGGGGCACAACCTCTGCCCAAGTCCGAAAGGATCTCTCCTTCTTCGGATCCTTCGGCAAGCGCGGGCTCGGCTATTCAGTCAACGACCTCTCGTCGCGACTCCGGGAAATCCTCGGCCTTGGACGTCCGTGGAAGGTGGTTATTGTTGGCGCGGGAAAGATCGGTGCCGCGTTGGCGCAGTATCGTGGATTTCGCGAGCGTGGCTTTCGGATCGTCGGGATCTACGATGTCGATCCACAATCGATTGGCCTTGCCCTCGACGGCGTGACTGTCCGCGATCAGCGCGACATGGAAGCTGACCTCGCGTCGCTCCACGCGGAGATTGCCTTACTTTCGGTCCCCGCCGAGGTGGCACAGCCGCTCACGGACCGGCTCGTTGCAGCGGGTATCGGCGCGATCCTCAACTTCGCGTCCACGCCCCTGCATGTCCCACCGCACGTCACGCTCCGCAGCGTGAATATGGCACTCGAGCTGGAAATCCTGTCTTACGCGCTCGTCAATCGCGACGCCTGAAGACGCGCCCGCAACAGTCGGGCGAAATCGGCGGGACTCAGGACTTCGGGACGATCGGTCGGCGTAATCCCCGCGGTCTCCAGCAGGGCGCCAGCGGCCAACGGATCAAGCGACCATAGTTCGCGCACGACGCGCAGCATCTGTTTGCGCCGCATGCCGAACGCCCCCTGCACCATCAGTCGGTACGGGCCTTCTTCGTCGGCCGCAATCAACGGCTGCTCGAGCGGTGTGAGTCGCAACACGGCGCTTTCAACTTTCGGTGGCGGGATGAACGCGCCAGCCGGCACAGTGAACAGCATCTCTGCCTTTGCGACAACTTGCACGTTCGCGGTGAGCGCGCCGTACGACTCGTCGCCTGCCTTGGCCACCACGCGCTCCGCGACTTCCTTTTGCACGAGGTACACGGCGCGCGCTGCCCGCGGACGCTGCAGCGCATGAAACAGGATCGGCGTGGTGATGTTGTACGGCACATTCCCCACCACCAAGAAGGGCGAGACGCCAGCCGATTCGGCGAGATTCACCTCGAGGACGTCCTGCGCGATGACCGTGAGCGCCGCGTTTCCGGCATGCCGTTGAACGAGGATGGGCGCGAGGTCGCGATCGACCTCGATGGCCACGACCCGCAACTTCCGCGCGAGCAAGATATCGGTGAGGGCCCCACGACCAGGACCGATCTCGACGACCGTATCACCGGGAGCGGCAGTGAGCGCGTCGGCGATCCGACCGAGAATCCGTGGGTCGGTGAGGAAGTGTTGTCCGAGAGCCTTGCGAGGCNNNGAGCACGACGATGGCTTGATCGTCCGCCGGTACGGCACCGCTCATGTAGCCCTCGAGCAGTGAGAAAACGCCGTCGACAACGCGCGTCGGTGCGTCGTGGCGTCGGGCACGCACCACGTCGAGCACTTGGGCCTCACCCAGTGCGGCGCCGGCGTCGTCGCGCGCGTCGCTGATACCGTCGGTGAAAAGGACCAGCAAGTCGCTCTTCGGCACCCACGGGCGCGTGACCGAGTGTGGTGCGTCGCCTCCGAGCCCGAGCGGAGGGTCGGTCGCATCGAGCCGCTGCACTGCCCCGTCCTCCGAGATGATGAAGGCATGCGGGTGCCCCGTGTTGGTGTAGCACACGGTGCGCGCGGCCGGGTCGATCACAGCGTAACAGAGCGAGAGGAACATTTCCGTCTGCCGCAGTTCATCGGCGAGTGAGGCAAAGAGCGCCTGCACAGCAACAGCGGGATCCACGGTCGCCTGCGCATGGATAGCCATCGCACTCATGGTAAGTGCCATAATCAGTGCCGCTTGGTAGCCATGACTCGAAACGTCGCCGATAAGCACACCCGTGCGCCCTTCCGACAGCCGGAAGAGATGGTAGAAATCGCCACCGACGCTCTCCGCGGGGGCTACGCGCGCGGCGCAACTCGCCTCCGGCGATACCACACTGGTCGCGGGGAGCAACCGCATCTGGAGTTCGTGTGCGAGCTGCATCTCATGCGCGAGCCGCTGCTGCGCGACCGAGGCGCGCACAAGGCCTTCGATCTGGATCGCGGTGCCAATCTGCGCGGCGATGGCGCTCACCAGCTTCTCGTCGCTGGCGGTGAACCCGGCATCGCTCCGCTTGTCGCTGAGCACGACCACGCCAAGCGCTACCGGTCCGTCCTGCGGCGACTTCCACATGACGGGGACGGCGAGCACTGGGCCGCGCCGCAGCGCGACGTCGCTCGTATCACCCGGGACCGACGACTCGAGCAGCGCGTGGCGGGCGCGGTACGTGCGAGCAACCAAGCTCGCATCGTGATCGATCGCGACTGGCGCGACCGCCGCCGGGTCCACTCCCTGCACCGTCAACGGGTGCAGCAATCCACTCGACGCCTCGTGCACAAAGATCGCCCCGCGCCCTGCGCCAACCGTGTCGCTAATGGCCGCAAGAATAGTCCGCGCGGCATCGGCGAGGTTGAGCGTGCGGCCGAGGATATCACCAATGGAATAGAGGAGATTGATCTCCTCCCATCGCTCGAGAAGTTCGGCGTTGGCAGCCTGCGCCTCGAGACGCGCTTGCGTGAGGGCATCGCGCGTCTCAGCCACGGTGCAACACCAAACGCACGACGTTGCCGCCGTCGGTGAACCGTTCCACGCGCGTCATCAACTTCTGCATGAGGAAGAGCCCACGGCCGTCCTCACGCATGATATTGCCAGCCGCGGTTGGGTCAGCCGTGCATGCCGCAAGATCGAACCCCAACCCTTCATCGCTCACGTCAACGACCAAACGCTCGGCGGTTAGCTCCGCGCGCACGCGCACCGACTTCGCGGGATCCTCGCGATTGCCACGGAGGATGGCGTTCGACAACGCCTCCGTGAGCGCGACCGGAAGATTAAGCGCTAAATGTTTGCGCGGATATTCCCACAACGCGGCCATCCGCACGATGTCCGCGACGACCTCGTCGATGTGGCGCACGTCGCTCGAGATTCGGAGCTCAAGCGTCTCGGAATCCCGCTCCATCTCGCCTGCGATCATTCAAAAACTCGCGAGCGCGCCGTCTCGAGTCTCCGAGATCTGGAAGAGGGTGTCGAGTTTAGTGAGCTCGAACAACGTCTGGAGGTCCTCGTTCAAGTTCGCGAGCCGCAGGTCGCCGCCCGTCTCACGAATCCGTTTCGCGAGGGAGACGAGGACGCCAAGCCCGGAGCTGTCGATGTACCCGGCATGCGCGAAGTCGACAAGCACCTTGGTGGTACCCTTGTCGATCTCGTCGAGCACGCGCTGTTTGAGGTCCTGACGGTTGCTCACGACGAGCTGCCCTTCGACGTCGATGATGGCGACGTCCCCGTGCTGCGAGACCGAAAAGGTCATGACCGGAGCGCTCCTAGCGGCTGAGAGGACACGAAGCCAACGCCTGCCCCGCGAGTCACGAGGCCGGCCGCGACTGAAGGGCCGCGAGCGCGGCTACATGAAAGATGGTATCCGCGTCGGCTCCGCGCGAGAGATCCGACACCGGACGTGCCAGCCCCTGCAAGATAGGGCCAATGGCAGTAGCCCCCGCAAGGCGCTCGGTGAGCTTGTAGGCAATGTTCCCCGCGTCGAGGGATGGAAACACGAGCACATTGGCCTCACCCGCAATCACGCTCCCGGGCGCTTTCCGCGATGCGACCGCCTCGACAAGCGCCGCATCCGCTTGGAGCTCGCCGTCGACGCGTAATCCCGGCTCGCGTTCACGGATCAGGGCCAGCGCCTCACGCACCAGGGCAATCGACCCACCCTCGCCCCCCGAACCACGCGTCGAGAAGGAAAGCAGTGCAAGGCGGGGTTCGTCACCCACAATCCGCCGACGCGCATCCGCTGCGGCGATCGCAATATCCGCGAGCTGCGTGGCGGTGGGATTCGGGACGACCGCGCAATCGGTATAGGTGAGGACCTCTCCCTCGCCCGCGCTCGACCCACGGAATGGAGGGACACACATATAGAAAGCGCTCGAGACCGTGCGCACCGTTGGCGCGGGGCCAATGAGCCACAGCGCGTACCGTATCACGTCTGACGTCGTACGCACCGCACCCGCTACCGCGGCATCCACATCGCCATTCCGCAACAACCAGTTCGCGAACACGAGCGGGTCACGCGCAAGCTGCAGCGCTTCCGCTCGGCCAAGCCCATGCTTAGAGCGTATTGCGCAGAGGGTGTCAGCCAGCTCTTCCAAGCGCGGGTCCGCGGATGGGTCCACGCATTCAAGGCCGGAGGCCCGTGCCTCCGCCTGTCCGTGCTTTGCCCCAGGGTCGAGCACCAACAGCGGTACAGCAACGCCCTCCTGTGCGAGGCGCTTCGCGGCCTGCAACACGCGCGGATCCGACGCCTCGGCAAACGCTATCCGCGCCTGGAGCACCCGAGCACGAGCACACACGCGCGCCAAAAACGTCACGTGCCGAACTTGTTCCGGAGAGCGACCGCTGTGTCCGCATGGACGAGCCCCGTGACGTCGCCGCCAAACTTGGCAATTTCACGGACCAAACTCGAGCTGATGTACGTGGTATCGAGCGACGGAACCATGAACACCGTTTCCATCTCGGGAGCGAGGTGTCGGTTCATGAGGGCCATCTGGTACTCATATTCGAAATCGCTCACCGCGCGCAGCCCGCGAATGATCATCCGAATCCCGGCTTCTTTCGCGAAATCCACAAGGAGTCCATTGAACTCACGAACCTCGACCCGCGGATCGTGCCCAAGCGCGGCGTGAATGAGTGCCGTGCGTTCCGGCGTGCTAAACAACGGTTGCTTCGCGACATTGCTCGCGACCGCCACAACGATGTGGTCCACAAAGCCGAGGCTTCGCCGAATCAGATCGGCGTGTCCGTTCGTAATTGGGTCGAAGCTTCCAGCGTACAGGGCGACTCTGGGCATCGGATAGCCGTCAGGCTCGGTAGATGGTGATTGCCGTGGAACCGTATGTCCGGCGGTCCCCTCCCTCGGGAAGGCGTACGGACCGCGCGGTCTCTATACCGAAGATCGCCGAGAACGGGGCGGAGAGCCAGCGGTCCACGAGATTTTTTGCAATATCAGTTTTGTACGGCGGGTCCGCGAGAGCAAGATCGTAGGCCAGCGGATCGAGCCCCGCCACGAACTGCTCCGCGTCCGCGCGATGCGCGGCACAACGCTCCCCCGCCCCGAGCCCCACGACATTTGTCTGGAGGACGCGCATGGTGAGAACGTCACTCTCGACGAAATCCACGAACGCGGCGCCACGCGACAGGCATTCCAAGCCGAGTGCTCCAGAGCCCGAACAGAGGTCGAGCACGCGCGCGCCGGGAATCTCCATCTGCAGCATGCTCATCCACGACTCGCGCACACGATCCGCGGTCGGACGTACATCCATGGTCGGCGGCGCCTCGAATCGGCGCCCACGCCACTCCCCCGCGATAATCCGCATGTCAGCGCGCCACGCGGAAATCGGCGAGCCCAAGCTGCAGCTTGCTCACACCGCGGAACTCGTTCCGCTCCAACTTGTAAGCGATATCGATCACCGCGCCGGTCGCTAGCTCGCGAGAGCGCTCCGCCATCCCCCACCCAACCGCCTCGATCGGACCGGTGGGGCCCGCGATCTGCGCCTTCACACCGTCGGTTCCAATCTTGGTGGCGCCAGCCGTCACCTGCACGCCGCGGGCCACGAACATCGGCCCGGGATTCCCCATGCCGAAAGGCTCAAAGTGCCGGAGCATCTTCTCAAGATCAGCCGTCGCCTGTTCGAGCGGAAGTTCGAGGTCGAGCTTCAATTCGCGGACGAGGTCGTCCGCGGTCAGTCGCTCGCGCGCCACGGCGTTGAATCGCTCCGTGAACGCCGGAATTTGCGCCGCATCGATTGTGAGCCCGGCGGCCGCGCGATGGCCGCCATGCTTGATGAGCAGGTCGTCGCACGCAATCAGCGCCGCATGCAGGTCGAACGCCCCAATCGAGCGCCCCGAGCCTTTCCCAATGCCGTCGTTCACGGCAATCATGAATGCCGGCCGCGCTGTCTGCTCCACCACGCGCGAAGCCACAATCCCAATGACGCCAGGATGCCATCCCTCTCCCGAGAGTGTGACGGCCCACGTATCGGTCATATCCATGGCGTCGATACTGCGCATAGCAGAATCCAGCAACGAACGATCCATCTCCTGTCGCTCGCGATTCAGCTCTTCACATTGCCGCGCGAGTCCGTTGGCCTCGGCGTCAGTTTCGGCGAGTAGAAGGTCAACGCCGCGGATCGCTTTCGCTAATCGACCCAACGCATTCAGGCGCGGCGCCAGAATGTATCCCACGCGCCCCGCGGTGATCTCCTTGCCTTCAAGCCCCGACGAGCGGATGAGCGCGCGAATCCCCGCGCTCTTGGACTCCGCCATCAATCCGAGCCCGCGCCGGACCATAACCCGATTCTCCCCGCGAAGCTTGGCGACATCGGCAACGGTCGCCATCGCGACCAGGTCCAGCATATTCAGCACAACGTTTTCGTTCCCGCCACGAACCCGAGTGACCTGCAGCGCGAGCTTGAACGCAACGCCAACCGCCGCGAGGTCGCGCCCCACCTCTGCGTACGGCTTGTCCGTGCGCTGCGGGTTCAGCACGGCAACGGCCGGCGGTAACGGACCACCGGGAAGGTGGTGATCACTAATGATCAGATCGATGTGCTCAGCCTGCAGCCGGAGCGCAGCCGCCATCGCGCTTGTCCCGCAATCGCAGGTGAGCACGAGCGACGCACCGGCGGCGAGAGCGGCATCCACCCCAGCATCCGTCAGGTCGTACCCATCACTCCGCCGATCGGGGATGAAGGGCACCACGATCCCGCCCAGCGCGCGCAACGCACGCGTCATGAGGGCGGTCGAACACATGCCATCCACGTCATAGTCACCGTGGACCACGATGGTCTCCCCCTGCGCGATGGCTCGCGCAAGACGTTCGGCGGCAATGTCCATATCCGGGAGCGCGAGGGGGTCGAGTAGTTGATCAAGCTGCGGCCGCAAGAACTGCTTCGCCGCCCCTTCCTCGCCGTGTCCGCGTGCGGCGAGCAACGCGGCGAGTGGGAGTGGAAGCCCAAGCGCTCGCGCCAGCACGTGCGCCTCGGCCTCGCGGATGGCCGGTGGCTCCATCCAGCGCGTCGGTGCCCGGCGGCGAGAGGAAGGACTCGCCACCGTCAGCGCGACCCCACGCGGATCAGGAGATACGTCACGTGAGGCGCTATGACGGGAAATACATGAGCACACCGCACCCTTCGCACACGTCGATAGCGCCCGTATTGCTCATGATATGGCGGCGCTGCATCGGGATCGCAGTGTCGCAGGCCCCGCATGAGAATCCGTTCATCGCAAAAACAGCCTCTGGCTGCCGGCGCACGCGAATACGATCGTACTTGGAGCGCAACGATGCGGTCACGGTCTCAGCAACCCGCGCGCGACTGGCTCGCGCGACAGCCACCGCCCCGTCAATCTCCGCGCGTTCGGCGGCAACTTCTCCTCGCGCCACTTCCTGGGCCGCGGCGAGCACCGCGAGTTCCCCTTGCTGCCCGTGCAGGACCGCACGCAACTCGTCGAGCTTCCGATTAATGACGACGAGATCACCCTCCTCCGCGACAACGATGGCCTTAGCCTGCTCCATTTGCGCGGTCGCCGCTGCGGCCATCTTCATGTTTGTGACAGCATCCATCTGCGCCGCGTTGCGGTCAATCAACGCCTTGTGCTCCGCGATTTTATCGCGCACCCACGCCTGTTTTTTCTCTTCGTCGCCTACGGCATCTTCTGACCGCCGCATCGCATCGGTGAGTCGCGCACGTCGCTGATCAAGCTCGCGAATCCGCGGTTCGAGCGCGCCGAGCCGTTCCTCAAGGCCGTGAATCACCACATCGTCAGCCTGTAGCGCCAGCAGCGCGTCGAGATCGTTGTTCACATCGCCTCCTGAGAGATGCAAAGAAAATAGCCGTGCGGCATCACGTGGGGCCACGTCGCCCGAGTTTCCACCCCGCGCGCGGATCAACACGGATCAGCTCCGCGATCAGCGCACGTTTCTGCATATTCAGCGCGCCCTTCTCTTCGTCCGACGCCAACGGTGTCATGCGCTCGATATCCGCGATGCGTTCGCTCAGCAGTCGCGCCGACAGCACAGAGATAGCGGCGTCCACGGTCACCGACTGATCCCCGACTTCCCCCGCCTCGGCCATCAACTCCTCGACGACCGCGACGGCTTGGGCTTCGAGGACTTCGGCGAGCCCCTCCACGTCGAGCACCCCGTCCTGCATTAAGACCGCATCAAAGATCGCGCGGTACACCGGATCGCGGAGTGCGCCGTTCCCGGGACCAGACACCTCATCGATGTCCGGGTGATGCCCCCCCTCCTCCTCCATTCGCGATAGACGCTCATGCACCGAGTCGGCCGCCTCTGGCGCGGCGAGTACGAGGCGCACGAGCGAGCGCTCCGCCGCACTTTCTGGCGTGTTGCCGCGATAGGGGCCAGCCGCGCGAGCCGCCGGCACGGTCGCTCGCGCGATCTCACGTGGCGTGGCCATGGGCGTCGACACACGTGCGCGCCGCGCGTCAGCGGCCGCCGCGGCGTTCATTTCTTGCACCAAGACCGTGCGTTCGACGCCGGCCGCCTCGCTCAGTCGCGCTACATACAGTTCGCGGGTGAGCAGGTCGGTCGTAGCACGTATGGTGGGCAGCAGCGCATCGAGCGCACGACGCTTGCGCTGGAGGTCGGCAAACCAGCCACTGCGTTCTAACAGCTGCACCTTTCGATCAAACACATCCATCGCCGCGCTCAATAACTTCTCCATCGCTGGCCCGCCATGCTTCTGCACAAAGGTGTCCGGGTCATCTCCCTCAGGAAGCGTGGCCACTCGCACCGACATCCCGCGCTTCAGCAAGAGTTCCGCAGCGCGGAAGCTCGCCTTCTGACCTGGCCCATCGGCATCATAGAGCAGGAAGACGTTCTTGGTGAGTCGCTGGAGGGCGTCCGCTTGCTCCTCGGTGAGCGCCGTTCCCATGGGAGCCACGACGCACTCGATTCCTCCCTCAACCAGCCGGACGACGTCGAAGTAGCCCTCAACGACCACCACACGCTCCTCGCGACGAATCGCACTGCGCGCCTGATGCATGTTGTAGAGCAACTTCCCCTTCGAGAACGTCTCCGACTCCGAGCTGTTCAGATACTTCGGCTCACCGGGGCCAATGAG
>JAPLKT010000035.1 GCA_026387895.1 Gemmatimonadota bacterium
CTGCAAAGTCCGCTGCAAAGCCAGCCACCAAGGCCAAGTCGGCCGCGAAGCCGGCAGCTGCAAAGCCCGCAGCAAAGCCCGCTGCAAAGCCCTCTGCAAAGGCAAAGACGGCAGCGAAGGCTGCGCCCAAGGGCAAGAAGGGATAATCGCAACGAGCAGTAGAACGCGCGGCATGCCCGCGCGGTGCCTTGAACGAAACACCGAGCAGGTCGCTAGCGACCTGCTCGGTGTCGTTTATGGGTGTAGCCGAGGCGTGTGAGAGTCGCGTGTGCGCGTCGCGTGCGCGCTAGAAACCCTTGTCGCTCGAACGCCCAAAGTTATAGCGCAGTCCGAACGAGGCCGTATAGCCCACCCCGTCGCCGTTGATTAACGAGCTGCCGGCGCCCTTCGTCGGCATGATCGTCGCCTGCACGTATGGCGCCCAGTTGCCCATGAGCACCATCGCGCCGACGGAGCCGAACAGCCGGCCACTCGACTTGGCGGTGTTGATGGCGCTATTCACAGAATCTCGCTGCGCCGTGGTGGCATACGACCGCACGCTGTCCGTCGCGGTGCCCACCAGGTTCAGCGAATATCCAATCTCGAAATACGGTTTGAAATCCCCGGCCGCAGGGGACAGCATCGCAACGCCAAAGCCCACACGACGCAAGTCGGCGATCGAAACCAGTCGCGGTGCCGCCATACCCGTGATCGACAACTGCGACGAGCTCGTAAAGACGGACTGTTCCGCAAATACATGGAGCGCAACCGCAGAGCGAGTGATAAACCACTCAGCGCCCGCCGTTGGGCTATTCACTCGTTCGACATTGGTGCGGAGCGACGTTCCACCGCCATAGACTCCCCAGAACCAGGAGTCCTGCCACTTCGGCGGAGCCACCTGCGGAGCCACCTGCGGAGCCTGCTGGGCGTGCACGGTGCTTGGGGGCAGCATGGCCGCGACCACAGTCAGGGACAGCAGGCTACGGCGGATCGATCGCATGGCCAACCTCTCGTGAATGGCGTCTAGAACACGGGCACGTGAACAGCCGGGCGGCCCGCGAAGGCCTCCCAGTAGTTCTCATAATTGGGACGATGTGCGAGCCACGAGGGTCACGCCACGAGGGTCACGCCACGAGGGTCACGCCACGAGGGGACGCCGCCTGCCGCCTTCGCCAGCCGCCTTCGCCTGCTGCTCAGCCTAAGGGACCCCGCGGCGACGCCGGCGGGGATACCCCCCCCACCGGGGGGTTACTTCAGAATACCGACCTGTTCCGCGACCTTCCGGATCACCCGAACGGCATGATCGAGGTCGTCACGCGTGTGCGCTGCCGACACTTGGCACCGCAGACGGGCTGTCCCGTGCGGCACGACGGGGAAGCCAAATCCTGTAATAAAGATCCCTTCATTGAGCAGCATCTCGCTCATCTGGATCGCGGCAGCAGTCTCGCCCACAATAATCGGTACAATCGGGGTTTCACCGTCCAGCGGCTTCAACCCAGCCTCAATCAGCGACGCACGAAAGTGCTGCGCGTTCTCGTGCAGCTTGGTCACACGCTCGGGATGCTGCTCGATAAACTCCACGGCTGCCAGCGCACTCGCGGTAATCGTCGGTGCCAGCGCGTTGGAGAACAGCTGCGGACGCGACCGCTGCGTGAGCATGTCGCACAACGCCGCCGGGCCGGCCACAAAGCCACCGGCAGCCCCACCTAAGGCCTTCCCAAGCGTCGAGGTGATGATATCCACCTCACCTACCACCCCAAAATGCTCTGCAGTACCGCGCCCCGTGGCGCCCAGCACGCCAGTGGCGTGCGAGTCGTCCATGATCAGCACGGCATCGTGATCGCGCGCGATCTGCAGGAGCTGCGGCAGCTTGGCGACGCTCCCTTCCATGGAGAACACGCCATCCGTCCAAATCAGTCGACGCTTGGCCGACGCATTGGCCTTGAGCTTCTCCACCAGTTCGTCGAGATCGCCATGCTTGTACACAGCCGTCGTGCACTTGGTGATCGACTTGGCCAAGCGGATCGAATCAATGATCGATGCGTGGTTGAGCGCATCCGACACCACAAAATCCCCTTCCTCCACCACGGTCGCCGTCAGCCCTTCGTTGGCGTTCCACGCCGACACGAACGACATCGCCGCCGGCGTACCCACGAAACGCGCCAGCGCGGTCTCCAACTCACGATGCACCGTGAACGTCCCACAAATGAAGCGGACGCTGCCCGTGCCAGCCCCGTACTTCTGGAGTCCATCAAGCCCCGCCTGCACCACACTGGGCTCGTTGCACAGGCCGAGGTAGTTATTGGACGACATGATCAGGACTTCGCCGCGTCCTTCCATCTGGACGCGCGCGGACTGCGGCGAGTCCAGATAGTTCAGCGTCTTGTAGACCTTGTCGGCCTTGAGCTGCGCGATCCGTCCCTCAAGATCCGCCGCAAATCCGGCATTGAGCGCCATCGTTATGCGACCTCAAAGATGACTTTGCCCGCCTCGCCCGACTTGATAGCCGCAATCGCCTCGGCGTGCTGCTCAAGTGGGAACCGATGCGTGATCACCGGCGTCGGGTCGAACTGCCCCGAGCGCAGGAACTGCGTGATCTGGATCCAGGTGTCATACATCCGACGCCCGACCACGCCGTATACGGTGATTCCCTTGAAAATCACCTCGGTGGCAAAGTCCACATCCATAGGATTCGACGGAATGCCAAGCATCTGCACTCGGCCACCAACGCGCACCAGTTTGAACGCCTGATGAATCGCCGCAGGCACGCCGCTCATCTCGAGCACAACATCGACGCCGAGTCCGTCGGTGGCGGCGCGAACCGCCGCTTCCGCCTCTGACGGGTGCACGGCCGACTTGGCGCCCATGGCGCGCGCCAGTTCGAGTCGCTTGGGATTCACATCGCTGGCGACGATGTGCGAGGCGCCAGCGGCCTTCGCGATCCCAACAGCAAAAATCCCGATCGGGCCGCAACCGGTGATCAGCACCGTCTTGCCTGGGAGATTCGTATCATGCAGCGCCGTATGGAAGGCGTTGCCCATCGGATCGTGGATGCCGCCGATCTCAAAGGGGATATTGTCGTCCAAGTGCCAGACATTGCTGGCCGGCATCGCGATGAACTCCGCGAAGCACCCATCGCGGTCCACGCCGATGATCTTGGTGTTGGGGCAGACATGGCCATTCCCCGTGCGGCAGAGATGGCATCGTCCGCAGACGATATGCCCCTCGGCGGTCACGCGGTCGCCAATCTTGACGTCCGTGACGAGCGACCCGACTTCGGCCACCTCACCCGCGAACTCATGACCGACGGTGAACGATGGCTTGCATCGTCCGCTGGCCCATGCGTCCCAGTCGTGAATATGGACGTCCGTGCCGCACACGCCGGCGCGACGGACCTTAATAAGTACTTCGTCAGCCCGGATAGTCGGCACGGGCACTTCCTTGAGGACGAATCCCGGCGCGCGGGATTCTTTTACGAGCGCTTTCATAGTTATGAAAACTGGTAAGAGGTGCGGCGTGGCGTAAGTGAGAACGGTCATCGAGGACAGAATGTTCAACCGGCCGCACCCGGCCGCGCGCCCATCGGTCGATGATCGAAGGTGGTCAGTCTACCGGATTTTTGGAACCGCACGCAACCGGAATGCTCGCAACGCACCTTTCGCGCGACATAAATTTTTCGTCATCCAGCCAGGGTCAACCACCGCGAAATCATCCTCGCGGCCTAGAAAAACCAACACGCAAAACCTATTGTCGATCGTTGGTGCGCGATGTGTGTTGAAACCGATTCGTGTTATGCGTTGCAATGTGTGCGACGATGAATCACGTCGTTTTCCCTCTGAAAAACACAGTTGCGACGCCGATATTCTACGAAATAAATTTAGGCGTGAGCTGATGCCACAACGAAAACGCATCATCAATCAGCCGATTCGCCGAGTTCTATTTCGTTGTTCCGATGCACCCCAACGGCCGATCGCCGCGTCGCCGCGCCGGACCGGGGATTTCCGGTAACTCGCCGGTGGTACTTGCGCGAACTCGAACTTCGTACAATTGTCTATACAGGAATGAAGCACGATTGTAGTATTGAAAGCACAAACGAAAAGAATTTTCGCGGCGCGATGTTGGTGCCGATACTGATAACGAAGGACAAGAACTTCACGAGCCTGATTGAGGCCGTGTCACAAGCGGGGCCGCAAGTCATCGCGGTTTCGAGCCCAGCGATCCACCGGGGGATCGCCAGGGGAACACAATCCTTTTCAAGGAGCTTGCACCATGGCTGCCAAGAAGAAGGCTGCAAAGAAGAAGGCCGCGCCGAAGAAGAAGGCCGCGAAGAAGAAGTAGTTTTTGCTCCAAAGCACAGAGGGGAACCAGCGAAAGCTGGCTCCCCTCTGTTCTTTTTGCCCCAAGGAAAATCCCCCGTGCAAAAAAGGGCGCGCCCAGTCAGTGGGCGCGCCCTTGGTGCAATCGAGTCGAAATCAGGCGGCTAAAATCGCCTCGGCCGGATCCAGCTCGCTGAGCGGAACCGGAGCCCACTCGTAGGACAACACCCGCGGCGATTCCTCAACCGGCGTGCCAAAGGACAGGATAATGCCCACCGGCTCGAGGTCCATCTCCACTTTGCGCGACCGTGCCATGTGATCCTCCGAGGGCTGAGCCGCCTCGATTCCCTTTATAGAAGGGCGAAGCAGCTGTTCCCCTACAGCCAACGCATATGTGGTGCCATCGGCTCAGATCGCGTAAGTCGTTATCAGATATCTGCTTATGAAAAATACACCGACTCAAAAGCGGCCGATGTGTAGCAATATGACACGTTTAAAGCCTCTCGCTTTGTGTCAATACGTTACGCAACGTGTTTCTTGGCGAGGAACGTACGGGCCACCCCCGCCTCCTTATGGAAGGAGACGTCCCACCCCTTCTTATAAGATGCGCGCAGCTCCTCCTCGGAAATTGCCTCCTGGCCAGCAATAATTGTTTCGACCAGATGCACCCCGCCGTCCGAAGTCGCGGACTGCAGGAGTGCGATCACCTGCGCACGCTCGATCCCGGACAACCCAGCGAACGCTGCCGGCGTACAGATGACAGCGGCGAGTGGACCGTCGGGTTCCCACTGCCACAGCGATGTGGCTACCCCGCGCACGCGATCATTGAGTCCTTCCTCGGCGGCAGCACTCAACACGCGCTCCACCATGTCTTGCTCGGGTTCCAGCGCGGTCACCTGACAGCCATTCGCGGCGAGATACAGCGCCGACCCCTGCACGCGCGCTCCCGTGACCACAACTGCGGCACTCAGTGAGGCTGTCGTCAGCGCGTACGCGAGCGGTGTGTCAGCGCGCAGTCCCCAGTGTTCCGGATTCTTTGGTTCGGATGCGTTCCGGAGCAGGCGTCGCCGCCAGACTTCAAAGCTCGGAAGCTTGAGGCGCCCCATAATCAGTCGGTTGACTTCATCCGCGAGAAGCATCTCGCGGATGCCGATCTGCAGATCCCCCTCAAGCACAGCGCTCGCCGCGGCCGCCAGATCCATCATCTTGGCGTAGCCGACGGTCTCCTTGTACTGCTCGGTCTCGCGATCAACGTACAGCGAGTACTCGTGACGCAGCGAGCGTTGCGCTCGAAGGTTCATTCGGCTCAGGGAGATCAGAGATAACGAGGAGGTTCCCGTGTCCGCAAGCTATAGCAGTTGCGCGTGGTCTCAAGCCCCTGCGACGCATCGCGCGCGTGACGGCGGCCGAGGGACGGCACGCACGCGGTCGCTGTGGTCTTACGCCGGCTCGATGTGCACGGTGACGTCGGCCGCACCGATCGACGCACGAATTGCTGCTTCTGCGGCATCCGCAAGTTCGTGCGCGGCTGCCACAGGGAGTGTGCCGTCGCAGCGAATCGTCACTTCAGCGAAGAGCATGCCCGAGGCTGTGGTACGTGAGCGCACCATGGGAACGCCTGTAATTCCCGCAATCGCCGCGACCACGCGCCGGATCTCGTCGGCGTCAACCCCGCGCTCATCAACAAGGATCGGCACGGTGACTTTCAGGATCTGGTAGCCGCTGTATGCGATCACCATCGCCACAATCAGCGTGAGCCATGCATCAGCTTTCGGATAGCCCAACCGGGCGAGCCACAGCGAGAGAAATGCGATCCCGGTGACAAAAATGTCACCTCCGGTATGGGCCGCATCAGCGAGCAACAGCGCGCTCCCAAGTGCGCGGCCCCGCTTCCGCTCGTACCACACCACCAGAATGTTGATGAGCGCGGTGGCGCCGAGGAGCGTGAGCTCAAAGGACGTTGGCGTGGCGGGGGTCTCGTGATGCACGAGCGTGGTGACCGCGTTGCGCACGAGTTCGAAGCAGGAGATCGAGAGGAATCCAACGATGACGAGGGCGCCGAGCGTCTCGAATTTGTCGTGGCCGTAGGGGTGATCCTCGTCCGGCCCGCGCGCGGCCAGTGCCACCAGGAGGATCGCGATGACATTGTTCATCGCATCGAGTGCCGACTCAACGGTCGCACCGACCACCGAGAGGGCCCCTGTGCGTGCTGCCACGACGACTTTGACTCCCACTACTACGACGTTGAGGACGAGGATGACCGCAAGGGTGCGCTGCACCGCTGCGGTGCGTTGTTGCGTCGCGGACGGGAGAGTTGACGGAGCGGTCACGATGGGATGTTCACTCCGTCGCAGCGCCGACAGCTCCCCGCGGCGTCGCGCAGGCAAGCGGAGGGGCAGGGGATTGTCGCGGTGGACCGTCGCGGGAAGCATCAGCTGATTCGGCTCGCGAACGGAGCGTCGATCCACGTGCACTTCCTGCTCGATGGCGACTGGTCGTTTACGCTGCTTCCGGACGCCCCCCCGCGTTTCGCGCGGGTGGAAATTGTCCTCGACGACGGGACCCGCGTGTCGCTCACCGATCCGCGTGCGTTGTGCATCGTAAAGGTCTACACGGCGGCCAATCCCCCCACACTGAAAATCGGCCCTGATGCCGACGACCCCGGCGTCACGGCGGGGTTCTTTGGGGCTCGGCTCGCGCGTCGACGCGTTGCGATCAAGGTCGCGCTGCTGGATCAGAAGCTCTTGGCCGGTATCGGAAACATTTACGCGGCGGAGGCACTGTGGCGCGCGCGAATCAGCCCGGAAGCGCCGGCCGACTCACTGAGTGCCGCGCGGGTCACGCGATTGCTCGCGAGTGTGCGTGACGCCCTCGCCGATGGCGTGGCTCGCGCGGTGCGGTATCGGACCAGTGACCGCGCCGACCAATTTCACGTGTATGACCGCGAAGGCAAACCCTGTGATCGGTGCGGCATGATCCTGCGGCGCCTCATCCAAGGCGGGCGCTCCACCTGCTACTGCCCGCGCTGTCAGCGCCGCTGATAGCGCGGGCAGCGCTCAGTCCGCAGCTTCGAGCAGCGCGCCCTTGAGGTAACCGGTCTCGGGAATCGTGAGCACCTCCGGATGATCCAGCGGCTGCCCGGTGAGCGTGCGCAGCACCATCCGACGTCCAGCGCCCGCGGCCGCATCCTGCAGCATCTCCCAAAAGAGCGGCTTGGTCAGGTGATAACTGCAGCTGGCGGAATACAGGAGCCCGCCGGGGGTCAGCAGCTTCATCGCATGCAGGTTGATGTCCCGGTACGCGCGCACCGCGGCCGGAAGCGACGGGCGATTCTTGGCAAACGCTGGCGGATCCACGACGATCGTGTCGTAGCGCTCCCCATTCCGGAGGGCCTCGCGCAGAAACTCAAAGGCGTCTGCTTCCGCGCAGGTCACGTTCGTGAAGCCATTGAGCGTGGCGTTCTGTGCCGCGCGCGCAAGCGCGGGGCCCGAACTGTCGACGGCGGTCACGGCATCGGCCTGCCGCGCGAGGTGCAACGCGAACGACCCGTGATAGCTGAATAGGTCGAGCGCCCGCCCGTGCGCGACGCCACCCACGAGCACCCGGGCTTCTCGCTGGTCGAGAAATGCCCCGGTCTTCTGCCCCGTGCGCGGCGCGGCCAGATACCGCACCCCATGCTCCAACACCTCGATTTCGTCGGGTACCGTCCCCCACAGCGGCTCGACACCGCGCGGGAGTCCCTCGCGATCGCGCACCGCCGCGTCATTCCGAGCAAGCGCCCCCTCGGCGCCAGTAATCGACCGGAGCGCGTCGACAATCTCTGTGCGGAACGCCTCGAGTCCGGCCGACAGCAACTGCACCACCAGCCAGCGGTCAAAGCGGTCCACGACCAACGAGGGGAGCCCATCGCCCTCCCCGTGCACGAGCCGACAGGCGTTCGTCTGATTGGCCAAAGGCGCCCGACGCGCAAGCGCCTGCTCAAGCCGGGCATGCCACCACGCCCCGTCAATCACCGCGTCAGGATCGGCGTCGATCAGCCGCAGCGAAATCTCCGACCCTGGGCTCCAGAGGGCCCAGCCGAGTGCATGCCCGCGCACATCGCGCACGCGAACCGCGCCCGCCGGGCCGGCGGAGCCAGCGGGAGGCTGCGACACATCGCTACGGAAGATCCACGGGTGCCCCTGCTGCCAGCGCTTGGCGCCACGCAGCGAGACGATTGCAGCATCACGAGACATACGAGGAATCTACCGCACGGTGTCCGAGGGTGGACAGCCTGTGTGTCGTGCTGCACAATTTCAGCATGGGACGTTACAATGTGCGCGCTGTTCGGGGGGCCACCACCGTGGCCTCAGATACCCCCCTGCTCATCCGGCAGGCGGTGCATGAGTTGCTCGATGAGCTCTTGGAACTCAATGACCTGACGTCCCTGGACATCATCAGCGCGGTGTTCACGGCGACCCCCGATCTCATCTCGGAGTTCCCGGCGCACGCCGCACGCACCTATGGCTGGAGCGACATTCCGCTGCTCTGCGCGCAGGAGCTGGATGTGTCGGGATCGCTGCCGCGCTGCCTGCGCGTGCTGCTGCACGTCGAAACACGTCGCGAGCGCCACGAGATGCGTCATGCGTATCTGCACGACGCGGTGCTGCTGCGCCAGGATCTTGTTTCAGACTGATCGACGCGCCACGGGTAGTCGGATCAGCGCGTGAGGGAGTTTGGCCCTCTACGGGGCAACTAGGGCCGTTTGGTGGCGCTGTCTTTCGGCGTCTTCACCGTACTGTCTGGTACCGTCTTCAGGGTACGCTCCGCACGGCTCGCCGCGAGGCCTTCCGCCGCGGTGATGGCAGCCTTCTGCGCACGTACCATCGCGATAGCCGCTTCGTGCTCAGCAAAGGTGCGTCGGAACTCGTGGTGACCATCGGGGGCCGCAACAAAAAACCGATACGGTACCTTCGCCGGGTGCAACGCCGCCTCAATGCTCGCCGCACCGGGCGAGGCGATCGGACCAGGCGGGAGTCCGGCATTTAGGTACGTGTTGTACGGCGACACCACCCGCAGATCCCGGTAGAGCACGCGCCCGGGCTTCTTCCCCAGTGCGTACTGCACGGTCGGGTCGGCCTGCAGCGGGATATGCGCCTTCAGTCGGTTGAGATACACAGCGGCAACAACGGGGCGCTCGTCGTTCCGGAACACCTCCCGCTCCACGATGCTCGCCAGCGTGAGCACCTCATGCCGGCTCATCTTGACCTCGGCGGCACGCGCCGTCCACTCCGGCTTCCAAACCTTCTCAAAGCGCTCGACCATCACGCGCACCGCATCCCGAGCCGTCGCGTTGTCGGGAAAGGTGTAGGTGTCGGGGAAGAGGTATCCCTCGAGCGTCGTGGTCGGAATCCCGAGCTTCGCGCGCCACGCGGGGTCGCGCACCGCTGCATCGATCGAATCGGGCACAATCTCGAGCTCGTCAACCAGCAATGGCGTGATCTGCGCGATTGTGAACCCTTCGGGAATCGTAATCTGGTGCACGATCCCCTTGCCGAGTCGCACCGCGTCGAGGATTTGCCCCCACGAGAGGCTCCTGCGGAGTACGTAGGTGCCGTAGTGGAGCTTGCGGTCCTCGCCGCGCGCGCGCGCATACAACCCAAATACTCGCGCCGAGTTCACGATGCCGTGCGCTGAGAGCGATTCTGCAGCTTCGCGGAAACTCGACCCCTTTCGGATGGTGACGCGTACCGTCGGCCCGCTATCGTTGCCGCACGCGGCGAGCACGGTCACGAGCGCCGCCGCGAGCGCCGCCGCGAGCGCCGCCGTGCGCGCTACGCAGGCCACGCGGGCGCGCGTCGCACGCATGGCACGTGTAGCGGCGTTACGCACCGGGATTCGTCTCCGGATCGGGCGTTGCAGTCAGCGCCGCTTCCTGCAGTTCGTGCGAGCGGAGCGCGTGCTGCAGGAGCATCGTCGCCGCGAGCGCGTCGATGTCGCCCTTTCGACCGCGGGTTGAGCCTTCCATCTCTGCGATCGCACGGAGCGCTTGAGCGGTCGTAAATCGCTCGTCCACCAAGTAGGCGGGGTGTCCCGTACGGGTACGTAGCTCTTCGGCCATGCGGCGCGCTTCGAGCGCGCGTGGCGTGTCGTCGCCGTTGCCGTCGAGCGCGAGTCCGACCACGAATGCCAGCGCTTCGAGTTCCTCGGCCCGTGCGAGGAGTGCCATCAGTGGCGGACGCTTGCCCGGACGACGCTCAATGAACCCAGCCGGCGAGGCAATTGTCCCCGTGGGATCGCTGATCGCGACGCCCACCCGTCGATCGCCGAGGTCGATCGCCATCCAGCGACCGCGCACGAATGTCTGGGAGGCGCCGCCGGACCCGGTCACTCGCCCTCCGCCATCCGAGCGAAGAACTCTTCGTTCGACTTGGTGCGCCCCATCCGGCGCAGCAGAAAGACAATCGCGTCCTCCGCAGCCATGTCGCCCAGGAAGTGGCGGATGAGGAAGGCGCGGTTCTTCTCTGTTTCGGAGAGCAGCAGTTCTTCTTTGCGGGTTCCCGACTTGAGCATGTCGATCGCCGGAAACACGCGGCGGTTTGCAATCTCGCGGTCCAGAACGAGCTCCATATTGCCCGTGCCCTTGAACTCTTCGAAGATCACTTCGTCCATCCGCGACCCGGTGTTGACGAGGGCAGTGGCGACAATGGTGAGTGACCCGCCGCCATCGATGCGTCGCGCGGCGCCAAAAAAGCGCTTGGGCTTCTCCATGGCCTTGGCGTCCACACCTCCGGATAGAATCTTTCCCGACATCGGCGTGACTGTATTGTGCGCGCGTGCGAGTCGCGTGATTGAATCCAGGAGAATCACCACGTCCTGTCCGGCCTCGACCAGCCGCTTGGCCTTCTCGATGACCATATCGGCCACCTGCACATGGCGCGAGGCATGCTCATCGAAGGTCGAGCTCACCACCTCAGCGCTGGGCACCGACGCAATGAAATCCGTGACTTCCTCGGGCCGCTCATCAATGAGCAGCACGATGAGGGTGATTTCCGGATGATTCTCGGCGATGGCGTTGGCCATCTTTTGTAGGAGGATTGTCTTGCCCGCGCGCGGAGGGGCGACGATCAGGCCGCGCTGCCCTTTCCCGATGGGCGCAATCAGGTCCATCACGCGCATCGAGAGGTCGCCGGTCGACGCCTCCAGACGGAGCCGTTGATCGGGATAGCGCGGCCGCAGGTTGTCGAACGTGACGCGCGTGAGAATCGCCTCTGGGGGGAGCCCGTTGATCGTCTCCACTTGGAGTAGCGCGAGGTACTTCTCCCACGTCTTGGCCGGCCGCACGCGTCCGCGGATCGTGTCCCCGGTGCGGATATTGAAGCGCTTGATCTGCGTTTGCGAGACGTAGACGTCGTCCGGCCCCGCCAGATAGTTGTAGTCGGCGGACCGGAGGAAGCCGAACCCCTCCGAGGTCACTTCAAGGGTGCCCTCCGCGCGAAGCGCGACGTCCTGCTCGAGCAGCGTTTGCTCGATGCGGAAGATCAGTTCCTGCTTGCGAAGGCCGGAGGTCGCGGGAATCCGGAGCCCCTCGGCCATGGTCTGCAGGTCGGCGATCGGTGTGCGGCGGAGTTCAGCGATGTCCACGAAGCTGGCGAATATCAGCGGGCGTATGGCAGCGGACGTTAGGCAGCCGGCGGCTGCGAACGTAGGGGAGGGGGACTGCATGCGCGAGGAGGGAGTCGAACCCACGACCTTTGCCTTCGGAGGGCAACGCTCTATCCAGCTGAGCTACTCGCGCCCAATCGGGCTGTTCGGACCGGTTGAAGCTGCCGCATGGCGCGGCGCCGGAACGATCGTTCAGCTGTGAAACGTACCCGTCGCTCCCCGCCGGGACAAGGAGAGCCTAGCGAACCGTCCCCACGCATGCGGTCCCCGTCGGGAGTCCCACCAATTTTGACAACACAATCAGCGCGTCGACCGCGGTCACATCGCCGTCGCAGTTCGCATCCCCGTTTGGAAAGCGCTTGGCTCCGGTGGGGAGGGGAAGTCCAACCACGGATGAGAGGATCGCCTGTGCATCGAGCGCACTCAGCGTCCCCGTCGCTGTCACATTCCCGCGGAGCGCAGCACCGGCCACCGCCAGCGTGAACATCCCGCGTCCGTGCGTGGCGGCAATCAAACGACCACGTTTGCCGTCATACAACAAGTCGTGCACCACCGTGTTCGGGAACCCCGCGGCAAGTGGCTGCCAGGTCGTGATCCCCTCGGGAAGGGCAAAGACCCCGATATCAGTGCCGATATCGAGCTCGCGACTTCCGCGCTGCAGCACGACGGTGTTCACGGGGACATTCGGCAGGTCATAGGAAATATCCGTCCAGGAGGCGCCGCGATTGGTGGTCTTCCAGACATGCCCCGTCCCAAAACCACTCAGCGTCACGTAGGCCGTCCGCGGATCCCGAGGATCCACCGCGATATAGGTGACGCTCTTGAGAGGGAGCCCCGCTGAGATGTTCGTCCACGTGACGCCGACATCAGAGGAGACCTGAACGGCGCCATCGGAGGCCCCGACGTAGATCGTCGCGGTGTCCGACGGCGAAACCGCGATGGTGCGAATCGTACCGGTCCCATTCGTCACGTCCCCGGAGATCGGCGCCCAGAGGTCCCCAGAGTTCGCGGTGCGGTACAACCGGTACGTCCCGAAGTAGAGCACGGTGGGATTCACCGGGTCCATAACCATGGGCGGGATGAAGGCGCCGCGGTCGCTCGTGACGAGCCCTGTGCCCTTCGTCCGGAATGTCGTCGACGGGAGGTCGCGGCGATACGGAGTGCAGCTAGGCCACTGGCAACTGCCGAACGTGGTATTTCCCGTGCGATAATCGGTCGCCGTAAAGCCACCGTCGCCGCCAATGGGTAACGACGCCCACATCGCCACGCCGCTCCACTGAAGCGTTCCGTTGTCCTGTGCGCCCCCGACGATAATGCTCGCATCGGTGGGGTGCACCGAGATGCCGGGATAGAACTGGGTGAGCGCGAGATTGGTGTTGAGGCTCACCCAGGTGGCGCCACCATCCAACGATCGGAAGATTCCGCCGTCGTTGCCGGAGTACATCGTGGTCGGAGTTTTTGGGTCGAACAGGAAGGCGTGATGATCCACATGCACGACGCCCGAGCCCATCGTGCTGAACGTGGTGCCCCCATCGGTGGAACCATAGAGCGACACCCCACCGAAGATGACCCGATCCGGCTGCGTTGGATCAACCGTCAGGACGAGATTATACCAGCACTGCGATCCGCACGACGCGTTTGTTGCGGTGAGTTTCGACCAGCTGTTGCCGTTGTCCAGTGTTTTCCAAATTCCTAGAATCGTGTTGACCGACGTTGTCTGGATAGCTGCGTACATCACATTCGGGGCGCTCGGTGCGACGCCGAGCGCTATGCGCCCGAGGCTCGATGTCGGGAGCCCGCCCGAGAGCTTCGTCCAGTTCGCGCCAAAATCTGTCGTGCGATAAATCCCATTGCTCGTGCCACCACTCGTCGCACCGATTGCCGCCGTATACGTCCCAGCCGCCGTCGGATCCGCGACGAGATCGGTGATGATGCCCGCCAGCGACAAGCTCCAGGTCGAGCCGCTGTTGTCCGACTTCCACAGCCCGGTCTGACTCCCGGCCAACAAGACAGTCGACGTCAAGGAGCCAGCCGACGCGACGTCGATCAGGAGCTTTCCGATGCGACTCGCGGAGCCGCTCGGCAGGATGAAACTCGAGGCGCCGAGTTGCGTCCACGTCGCCCCACCGTTGGTGGAGCGCAATACGCCGCATCCCTGATAACTGTCCGACGAGAAGTTCTCCTCCCCCGTGCCTGCATACACGATCTGCGGATTCACGGGATCGATCGCGAGGCTCCCGGTCGCCAGCCCGCACTCGTTGTCCGACAGCGGGGTCCAGGTGCTGCCGCCATTGGTCGTCTTCCAGACGCCCCCTGTCGCGCCACCGATATACAGCACCTGCGCATTCGTCGGGTCCAGCGCGATACTCGTGATTCGTCCGACGGTCTCTCTACCGGTGCCGAGCCCAATCGGGGCAGGCCCGATCGAGGTCCAGGTCGAAAAGGAGTTCACCAGCGACGAAAACACACCCGACGAACGTCCGGCACGTGTCTGTGGCCAGCGCGTGTACATCTGCGCCAGCGCAGTGTTGAGCGCTTGCGCGGGAATCCGGTCACCAGGGAAGGCGCGCTGTTGATAGAAGAACCCCTCGCGCCGAATCGGGTCGTCGTCTTGCGCCTTCAGCACCCGAACGGCGGACAGCAGCAAGAGCGAAACCAGGACCCCGCGCGACCAGAAGCGCGGCCGCCCAATCTGCGGCAATGGGCTATGCCGTGAGTGTGTACGCATTATGGACTCGTCAGCGTCAGAGAGATCGAATTGCTCAGTCCGCGCGTATTGCGCACGCGAATTGAGTACACCCCAGCGTCTATCACCCGCGGCGGCGCCTCTCCGCTCGAAGGCCAGGCATTCGGCACCAGCAAGCGCAGCGTGCTCCCGTCACTCGAGGGAAGGTCGCCAAGCACTGCCGAACCGAACATCAGCACATTGCCCGTGCTCGTAAACCCACGCCCGTGGATCATCACCTGAGCGACTCCGCCGGGCACGATCGCGGTGCTGGCAGGATCCAGTCGCTCCAACACGGGTGCCGCGGTGAGCGTGGAGGAGGGCGTCAACACACCGAGTCCTTGGGCCACCGCGTGCGACAGCAGGCTGCTCCCATCCACGGCATTCAACTCGAGCAACGTCACTCGCATGCCGCCCACGGCACCTCCTCGGCGCCGAAACGCAATCGTGCTTAATGTGCCGCGCGCGAACCCCGCGGGCGCCGCCCCCGCAATCGCCACCAGTCCCGGCACCAGCACGTTGGCGGCTTGTGTGCCGCTTGGTGCCGGTCGTGCAACGGTGGCCCGAGCACGGAGTGAATCGTAGGTAATCTCCAGGTGAAAGCTGCCCACCTTAATCCCGGGCGGGAGCGCCAAACACACGCGAACGACGGTGACGGTATCGCGGGTTGTACCCGCAACAGCGGCGAGCGAGAGGCGCGCCGGTTTCCCGGTCGGTACTGTCGTGGGGCACCCCGCCTGCGCGCTCAGGACTTCGGCGCCACGCGTGGTAAGCAGCAGGAGCCCCGCGACGGCGGATCGCAGCGCTGCCATCACGGCGAGGTCAGGGCGTCGAGGTACAGCGAGGACTTCCGCTGGAGCGAAGCCGTGCGCGCACCGTACGCCACATCGTTGAGCTCCTGCACATCCAGCTGTAGCGCGGTGAGTGGATGTGCGCCGATCACCTTGAAGCGCATGGCGAAGAGGCGTTCACTCGTGATGCCGTCGGCCGACGCGCCAGCCACCGTGATCTGGCCCTGCTGCGGATTCACCGCACGGGCGCCAGCGTCAACGGGGAGCTCGCCGATAAACTCCAACTGTGTTGGATCGTACGCCATCCGCGCGAGATAACTCCCGACGCGTGGCGTGCCTGTGCCGAGGCGCACGTTCCCGCTTACAGTGAGTTCGTCGCCCGTGAGGACCGCACTGCTCGAGACCGAGAGGAAGGCCATCATGCTCGCCGCTTGCACGCTGGGCGGGGCGGTAATCACGGCGGTCCTCCGGTCGGCGCACGCGGTCGTGAGCACGAGCAGGACGCCAAGCATTGTGAGGGGGAATCGATGGTGCATCGGGATCAACTCAGGGCTCCTATCGCGTGTAGAAAGGATTCGACAACACCAAGGCCTTGGCGAGCAACGAATTGAATGTGCCAGCACCCACGAACTCGGAGGCAAGCAGTTGTAACGTTCCCTTTTTCGCGGCGTTCGCCACACGGAAGGTGATGCGCCGCAACTCCGTCGCGCCGGCAAGGCCGCTGGCCGATGCCACGGTGATTTTCAGCGAACCAGTCGCGGCGTTCGTGGCGTTGACGGTGGCGCCAGCACTGCTCGCCCCTTCCGCGTCGCTCACGTAGGTCAGCGCCGTGGGATCCCACAGCACCTGTAGTGTGATCGCCCCCAGTTTTTCACCGGAGGCGCGCATGTCCGCCAGAACCGTTACGGTGCGCACCGTGTCTTTCTTGAGATCAAAGGCGGTCAGGTCGGTATGCACGTAAGTGCCTGCGGGATCGACCACCGCTACGAGTGCGGAATCACCGACCAAGCCCGATGGGTCAAAGGCCGTCAGCATGGCCTGGCCTACTCCAACGGCCGACACGAGGCCGCTCGGCGAGATCGTCGCCGCACCCCCGTGCGCGGCATACGTGAACGACACCGGGAGCTGGAGGCCAAACTCGTTGAGGGCTTGAAAGGTGGCGCTAAACGACGTGTTGCCCACAGGGAGTAGCAGGATGCGTTGACTCGTGAGGCGCACGGTCGTGACAGTCCCCACCGTCGCCGTGAACGACGGTGAGCGTCCCGTGATTCCCTGGGCGTCGGTCCCCGAGACCGTGAGGCTCTGGCCCACCGTTCCGCCCACCGTGAGTGTCACGCGCGCAATGCCGCCACTGTCGACCGGTGATGTCGCGGGCGAGAAGCTGCCTCCCACACTGGTGGTCGACCAGGTCACGGTCTTATTGAGCCCCATCCCCTGTGCCGCGTTCCCGGCGGCGTCGCGCAACTGCGCCGTGAATGCCGCCGTACCGCCGGCTACCAACTGTGTCACTGTCGTTGAAACGGTGTAGCTCACACCGGGACCCGCGACTGTTCGAATAGCGGTCTGGGTGCTGCCTTTCACCCCGCCGCTCTCGGTTGCGGTAAACGAATACGTGTTGACGAGGGAGTCGCTGGTGAACAACACCGTCGCAATGCCCGCCGCATCGGTGCTGGACGTTGCCGACGCAAAGCTGCCGTAGTGGGGGAGCTTGGACCAGGTCACCACACGCCCCGCCGTCGGTACAGGCGCGCCGTACGCGTCGAGCAACTGCGCGCTCACGGTCATCGGTTGCCCGACGACCGGCGCGGTGGCCGGCCCGATCGGCGCCGCCGTCACGACATACTTGTCGGCTGCACCAACACTAAAGTTCACCGCAGCGGTCTGCGTGAGTGCGGACCCACCGAGCGACGCGGTGACCGTTGCTGTCTGCGCTCCCCCGAAGGTCGATCGCAGCGTGGCGATGTATCGACCATTCACACTGTCGGTGACCGCCGAAAGTGTCCCCTTGCTGGTCGACATCGTGAGGGTGCCCCCAGACGCCTGGAGCGCGGTCCCCGCCGCGTCCCGCAACTGCACCGTGATCACGACCGTACTCGTCCCGTTCGCGGGAATGCTCTGCGCCCCCGCGTAGACCGTACTCGCAGTCGTCGACGGGATGCCGGCCACGGTCGTCACTGCTGCGGACTGCCCCGTAATCGCCGAGTTATCGGTCGCCGTGAAGGTGTAGCTCGTCCCCGCGGTTGTGCCTGTGGTGAATACCACTGCGGCCTTTCCGGTTGCGTCAGTCGTTGAGCTGGAACTCGCAAAGCTCCCGCCCGCGCCGGACGCGCTCCAGTTCACCGTGCGCCCGCTCGTGGGAACGCTCACGCCGCTGCTCGTCGCGAGTTGTGCCGTGAGTGTGACACTCGCTCCCGCGGTCGGAGCGCTACTAGAACTCGTGACGAGATACTTGGCCGGCACCAGCGTCGGCACGACGGGTGCCGTAGGCGTAGTGCTACTCGGGCCGCCGCTGCACGCGAGCACCACCAACACCGCCGCCGCGAGCGTAAAGAGCGTGCTAAAGAGCGTGCGCACGTCATACCGAACCAACGCGGCAGCGAGACGCTCTCCTCCCGTCAGCGATCGTGAATCAGGCATGCATGCACAGAGAGAGGACCGAGAGCGGACCGAGAGGGCACAGGGAATGCTAACCCTTCAAAAATAACATGGGAATGCCCACCCCGACTCCCCCGTCCCAGTCCACGGGCCAGACTCCATACACGAAGCCCCCCAGGCAGCTGCCTGGGGGGCTTCGTCGTCGAGCAGGAACCCGCGACCGTTACCGGTTGGCGGTGTTGTCCAGGAACGGACGGTTCGTCAGCGTGGTCGACACAATCGTCATGTCGCCGCGCGCCGTGACCGTGTAGTACTTACCCGCCACGAACGACGTCGCCGTACGGCTGATGGCATTCGTGCTCGACCCCGACACGCGCGTGCTCAAATCATAGACCGCGGCCGGAACCGCAGTAAACGCTCCGCCGGCCTTGTAGGCCACGAGAGCGCCGACCGGGACTTCCGTGGTTGTCGTCGTGTTCTTGGCAAAGAGGCTCATGGGGCTTGAGTTCGGGCTCGCATTCACGAACCGAACATAGGCCTGCGTGTAGTCGAAGGTCGCGGGCATCACGTCCTCCACGAGGAACCCTTCCGCCGTCTTCGCGACGGCGTCGTAGAACCCGCTGATGTAGAACGAGTACAACTTGCCATCAGCAATCACGCCGGTCAGCGACGACACCACGAGATCCTTGTCCACCAACGCGGCGATCTTGCCGGTCAGCGCGTAAGATCCCGAGGCAATGGTCGAGTAGTACCCGCCGGCACTCACGCTGCCGTACGACACGCCGGTCACTGCTTCAATACCGGTCGTCGAACTCGTGGCCGACATCTTCGTGCCGTTCGCGTAGAAATTCACGCTGGGCGCATTGATGCCAAAGTTGTAGAACTTGATGCGGGCACTGGCCAACGGTCCAGTGATATCCTGGATCGTCGACGTCCCACACGAGGCGAGCATGGCTGCGCTCAGGAGCAGCCCGAGAGTCTTGAGTTTGGTCATGTGTGGGTTACGGTTGAGTGATCCACATCGGCTTCGTGTGGTAGTCCAGCGCCAGGCCACCGATCACGTCGAGGCTGGCGCGGTTCCACACATACTCCGAGTTGTAACGCGGACGAATACGCTGCACGATCTTGCCGTTGTTGTCGACATAGAGAGTGGTGGGAGCGGCGAAGCCAGGATACACCTGCGCGGCACCGGCCGGATCCATATCGGTGTAGTGATACCGACGCAGATCCATCCAAATCTCGTTGTGTCCCCATCCCCACAGCGCGATGTACTTCTGCGACATAATCTGCGTGAGCGTCAACGCCGACGCCGTCGCCGGGACAATGCGCACATCCGCGAGGAACGTGGCCTTTTCCGCCGTCGTAATCTGCGTTGGCGCCTGACCGTTGTCGTTGTTGCGAGCATTCACCCAGTCGATGTGCGCGGCTACTGCGGTCGTGTACGCCGTCAACGCCGTCGCCTTGTCGCCCGACCGATACGCCGCTTCGGCCCTAATAAACTGCAACTCGGCGAACGTCATCGCCGGCAACTTGGTCTTGTCGTCAAAGATGTACCGGCTCGGAACTGCCACCGTGGCCCCGCCGACCTGGCCAAAGAAGTTGTTCGGCTGCTGCGCCGTGGTGAGCGCGCCAAAGCCAATCGTGTTGATGTCCAAGCCACGGTACAGTCCGTCAGGCGACGGCGAGAGCATACGGCTCATGCGCGGATCCACCGCGCCGCCAAACGCCGTACCACTCATGAGCCCAACCACGAATGCCGTCTGCCGATACGACGGGAAGTTGGCACGCGTACGGCCTAGGAAGTTCATGTCGTCGTTCTGTGTCGCCGGGTAGGCCAACAGCGCGTCATCGGCGCTGCTCACAAACGAGGCATTCACCGCGGCAATGACATCGGCGGGCTTATACGTCGACTTGTTGGAGTAGTGGTTCAAGTTCCGCGCGAGCAACCCGTTCGCGAACTTGAGCCACTTCGTCCGGTCGCCGTTGTAAATCTTGTCCGTCCGAGCGAGGTACGTCGCGTCGACGGCGCCGTCGGTCTTCTTCAGGTTGGTGATTGCGAGCTGCAGCAACCGCTGAATTTCGGTGTACGCATACTCCTGCGTGTCGTAATCAAACGCGAAACGATTGGCGTCAATCGCCTGCTTGACGATGATCTCGCCATGCAAGTCGGTCGTCACCTGCCAGCCCCACGCCTTCAGGATGTAACCCACGCCCAAGAGGTCCCAGCGCTGCTCCGCCTCGGCCTTGGTCATCATGTCCACGAGATTCTGACCGAGCGTCCAGTACACGTCGCGCCACTGCTGCGCGCCGTTGTCGGACGACGGGTCGTAGCCCATGCGATCCCACGTGCTGAGGCTGGTCCCGGGCAGTGTCCACTCTTGCGTAATGCGACCGACGAACCGGCCGTCATACTGCGGAGAGGTCACCAACCAGTGCAGCATCGGCGAGAGATAGAGATTCGCCGACACGGTCTGCGGGGCGTTTGGATTTGTGTTCACCGCGAGGAAGTCCTTGCAGCTGCTCAGGGGCAGCGCGAGGAGTCCTGCGAGCAGTATACCGTTGATTTTTCTCATCGACTGGTATGAGGAAATGGGAAAGTTTCTCATGACGGATCGGAGGATTCTGCCGCGCGCGCGCGTCAGAAACCCACCTTCAGGCCGAAGCTGACGCCGCGCGGAATCGGGAAGTTGCCGAAGTCGAGCCCCGCACCACCCGCGCCACCAACTGCCGCCGAGTTGCCGTTGACGATCGGGTCAAGGCCGGTGTAGTTGGTCTTGAGGTAGAGGTCCGTTCCGGTCAGGAAGAGGCTCGCGTTCTTGGCGTTCCAGAGCCAGCCCTTGGGCAGCTGAAACCGGAGCGTCACGTCCTTGAGTCGAATCCAGTTGATGTTCTTCTCGATGAACAGTTCTTCGCTCATACCGGTGTAATAGCCGATCTGCACCGCCGGTACGACGACGATGTTGTTCGGGGTCGGCGCAGTGCTGTTCTCCTTGCCGTCACGCAACACACCCTTGATGATGCGCGGGGTCTCGCGGTCCAACGTGCTCATGGCGAGTCCGGCCGCCGTCAGATAGTGCTGGGTGGCGTTGAAGATGTCGCCCCCCTTCCGGATGTCGATCAGGAAGTCGAGCGAGAGGTTCTTGAACTTGAAGGTGTTGCTGACGCCGATCGTATACTCCGGCTGACGATCATAGCCGTGGTCGATGAACGTCGTCGAGCGCAGCGGAAGCCCCGTCGTCGGGTCGATCAGGATGTCGCCCGTGGTATTGCGGAGGTAGTACAACCCTGTCAGCGACATCGTGGACAGTCCAGGCATCACGCCGCTGCGGACGTTGTTATAGATCCAGGTGTCCGACATGTACGACTCCGGCAGCGCGTTCGGCAGTGCGAGTACCTTGCCGCGCGACTTCGCGAAGTTCACCAAAATGTCCCACGAGTAGTCACGCATCAGGATCGGCGTGGCTTTGAACGTGACCTCGAGTCCTTCGTTCTGCGTCGAGGCGCCGTTCAGGTTGAACAGAATGAAGCCGGTGGCGTAGCTCCCGCGAATGTCGTTGACAATCTGGTTCTCCGTCCGCTTGCGGTACGCGGTCACGTCGAGGCCCAGCCGGTTGTCTAGGAAGGTCAACTCCGTGCCGAACTCGTACGACTTCGCAAACTCCGGCATCAGCTTGAGGTTCGGGCCGGTGAAGCCGTAGCCGTACCCGCCGTTCGCACTCGTCTTGTACTCGAGCGCGGTCTTGTACGCGTAGGGGCGGGCATCCTTACCCACCGCCGCGTACGCGCCACGCAGCTTGCCAGTCATGTACTTCCCAAGCGCCGGGAAGGCATCCGTGAACACATAGCTCATCGAAACCGACGGATAGAAGAACGAGTTCGACCCCTCGGGGATCGTCGACGTCCAGTCGTTACGGCCGGTGACGTTGAGGTACAGGTACTTCTTGTAATCGAACGTTGCCTGCCCGAACGCGCTCACCAGACGGCGCTGCGAGAGCGTCGTGCGGTTCGTGCGGAGATTCGTGTTGTTGATCGACACGAAGTTCGGGTCCAGGAAGTCCTGTCCCTTGAGCGCGTCGGTGTTGGAGTAGTAATCCGCCACCGAGTGCCCAACCAACCCGCTCACCGTAAAGTTTCGGGCGTAGGTCTTCGGGAACACGCTCAGGATCGTCTGTGCGCTGAGGTTGCGCGTCATGTCGTCCGCCACGTCGAGCACGCCGTTGTACGTATAGCCGTAGGCGCTCTCGGGGTGACGCAGAATCAGGTTCGCATTGGTGTAGTTGTCCACGCCAATGTTCGTCTTCAACTCGCCCCAGTTGAACGGCGTCAGCACGAGCCCGAAGTTCAGGATGAAGCGCCCCGTGGACGAGTTCAAGCGGTTCTTGTAGACGTTGAAGTACGGGTTGTCGATTTCCGACGCGGTCGCCAACGCCGTAATCCGGCGGCGCGTGCCGGCCGCCGAGAGAAAGTCCTTGGCGTTGTCGGTCGCCGGCCACAGGAGCAAGCCAAGCAACGGACCGCCGGTGCCCTTGAACCCCTGGTTGTTGTCGGCCTTCGAGTACGACATCGAGACGTCCGTCTTCAGCCAGTTCAAGACCTGCGCCTGCGAAGCCGCCGTGACGTTCGTGCGCTGGTAGTCGGCCCCCGGGATCACACCCTGCTGCTTGTCCGTCGAGGCGGCCACGCGGTAGTTGATCCGGCCGTCCGGCGCCGCACCGCTGAACGAGATGTTGTGCTTCTGCGTCACCGCGGAGCGGAAGAACCCGCTGATGTTGTCATAGAACACCGTTCCAGCTGCATACGGTGCGCCGAAATAGCTGAACGATCCCAGCGCACCGCCCGAAATAGAGGTCGGGCTGTACACACGCTGCACCTGCGGATTCGCGTTCGTGCTTTCCACGCGGAAGCTGTTGCTGTAGGTGAAGCCGCCGTTTGCCTGGCCGCGCTTCATCGTGATTACGATCGCGCCGTTGGCGGCGTCGATACCGTACAGCGCCGACGCTTCAGGGCCCTTGAGGACCACGAGCGATTCGATGTCCTCAGGGTTCAAGTCGGCCGCACGGTTCGTGAAGTCCACGCCGCGATTGTTGAACGCGGTCAACGAGCCCGGAGCATCCGAGGCCATCACGCCGGTCGCGAGTGTCTTGTTGTCGAGCGGCAGACCGTCCACGATGATCAGCGGCTGGTTGCTCGAGCTCACCGAGCTCACACCGCGAATGGTGATCGTGGTCGAGGCGCCCGGCACGCCGGAGCTGCTCGTCACATCGACGCCGGCCACGCGGCCCTGCAGCGAGTTGATGAAGTTCTCGCGCTGGGTCTGGGCGATCTCTGGCCCCTGGACCGCCTGCTGCGAGGTGCCGAGCGAACGCTGCGACGCGGTCTGGCCGAGCGCGGTCACCACCATGGCGTCCAAGCTCGCGACCACCTTCTTCAGCGACACATTGATCACGTTCTCGGCGCCGACCGTACGCTCCACGGCAGCGTTGCCGATCAGGCGATACTGGAGCGTCTGACCAACGGCGGCGCGGACTGAATAGCCGCCCTCGTTGTTCGTAATCGAACCGGTCGTCGTGCCTTTGACGACGACCTGCACGCCCGGCAGGGGATTCCCCTGCTCGCTCGTCACCGTACCGGTGACGGTCTTTTGTTGGGCGAGGGCTGGTGAGGCCAGCAAGAAACTGCCCAGCACCAGTGTGAGAAGTTTTCTCTTCATCATTGACGAGTGTGAAGGGGGGGTGGAGCGGGGGATAACCTGCTACTGCGGGGGGGGGGGGGGGGACAACCCGAACCCCCGCCCTGACTGGGAGCACCCATGCCACGCGTTGCTCGTTACTCCGCACACGCACTTCTCGCGGTCGTCTTCTTTGCTGCGGCCTGCAAAAGCTCATCCACCGCGCCAAGCGACACCACGCTCGACGTCGCCAATGTCTTGAGTGAGCTTAGCAGCACGGCCAATGTCTCTTCCGGGGCTATCGCAACCGGTGCGGTCCCCTCGAGCGCCGCGGTTCCCGTTGGCGTGCTCCCCGGGCCCTGTACCTATACTGCCGCCACCCAGAACTTTGTCTGCCCGTCGGTCACCGCCAGCGGCATCACCTACAACCGCGCCTACTGGCTGAGCGACGCGAGCGGCGCCTTTTTGAGCACCGCCGATGCGAAGCGCATCAATGCGGTCCGCACGCTCACCACCGCCAAGGGGACCTACACCATGCCGACCGTCACCGGTATGGTTGGCACACCAGGGGCCGCGGGGACTGCCACGTCTGTGAGCCCGCCGATCATGGCCGGCACCTCGACCATCGACCGCTCCGACGACATGACCATGGGCGGCCTCCTCGCCGCGCAGCGCACCATGAATGGCGTGTCGCGTGTGACCAACGATCTCACGCTGGGCACCGGCACGAGCGCGCAGAAGACCCACATGGTACAGTCCACGGTGACCGCGAACGTGCTCTTTCCGCCAGTTGGCAAGACGGCGCAAATCCCAATCGGCGGTTCGATCACGACCGATGAAGTCGTCACCGTTACCGCCGCCACGCCACTCAGCATGCATTCGGTACTCACCTTTCGCGCCGACGGCAGCACCACTATGGTCGTGACCTACAACGGCGTGACCAAGACCTGCACAACTGGCCCGATCAGCAGCGGGGGCGGGGTCACCACGAGTTCTGGGAGCAGCGGGAGCGGCAGCACGAGCGGCAGCACTGGAAGCGGCACGGTCATCACGGGAGGCACGACGACCGTCTGTAAGTGAGCGACGGGCCGGAGGGCGTTTGCCATCTGGTCACCGGACTTCATCGACTTGTGTCTGCGCCTCACAGCAACTGCAGCGTCGCACCGCCAGAACCTGTGAGCAGCGTGGTGGCCAACTTCACGCACCGTAGTTCGCTCTCTTTGATTCGGAACTGGGCGCTGCTCTCAGTGCCTTGGTTTGAGCCGTCGAAGGCGAGCCCCGCCGCGACGGTCGACTACTTAGCAGAGGGGAACTATTGCCTCTCAGAGCACCTCCCCGTCAGAGTATCAGTTTGCTCGAACCACATACCCGGTTGCCTCGTTCGTCCTTCAGGACGATATTTCCCGACGAACGTTCTCGCTTGCACGATTATGAAGGGCATGGACCGCGCCGATCGTTCTTCGCGTTGCGCTAAGTATCGGACCTAAACCTGACGACGACCACAAGAGCGGTCGTGAGTTACTTCTCGCAGTGACGCCTAAGGTCGGGGTCAAGGCGGAGAATGTTTGGGGGCGTGGTGGTTCGTTGGCCCGGATCCGTCTATTTGAGCGGAGCGAATCACGGCGTGAGTGCCGTCGGTTGGCCGATTCATCAGGTGTCGTTCGCCGGCGATCATCTTGAGACTATCAATTCGTTTGGGCCAGAGAATGGAAAGTTACTACCGGGTGGGGAGGGATCATCGACGTTACGCCTAGCACTTTCGCGCACTGGGACCCTCTGGTCGGTCGACGTGACTCAATATCGACTCGCGGAGTTCAAACCCGATGGCACAAAGCTTCGAATACTTAGGCGCAACCCAGCTTGGTTCTCGGGAACGTCAACAGCCTGGATCGGGAACCCGACGACTCCGCCACCACCCCAGGCCATTGCTGTTCGTGAAGATGAGTCCGGCTATCTCTGGGTTTTCGTCAGGACCGCGTCTCCGACCTGGCGAGACGGTTGGTCAAAAGTCAAACCTGGAACCACGGAAGTTGGATTCGGCGACATTTCGCTAGACAAGATGTTCCGTACGACCATTGAGATCATCGACCCTTCAGCGGGAGCGGTTGTTGCGAGAAGAGCATTGGATCTATGGGTGGTCGGTGCGATTCGCGGAGGGCGGGTCGTGACATACAAAGTCGATGCGTCCGGTCCGAGACTTGATGTTATTCAACTAAAGTTGGAGCGGCGATAGCGCTGTCGCCGTGTTCGATGCACCACTACCTGTTCGTTCACGCTCATTTCAGAAGAGGGCGATGAAGATCCGGCAACTACTTTTCGGAGCTGTGGCGCTGATCTCACGCAAGCCGAGCGCACGCGAATGGCTTCTTACTTGCTTCCTACAAAAAAAACGCCCAGCGATCATCTCGCCGGGCGTTTCGCTCTAACATCATGTAAATCAACCACTTCCATCAGTCGGGGCGAGAGGATTCGAACCTCCGACCTCCTGCTCCCGAAGCAGGCGCTCTACCGGGCTAAGCTACGCCCCGAAATCGGTAAAGTCTGACGCGCACCGACACCACCCCAATACCTGTTTCAACCACACATGCGCCCGGAGAGAGTCGAACTCCCAACCTTCTGATCCGTAGTCAGATGCTCTATCCAATTGAGCTACGAGCGCGTTTCCTGCAGAGCATCGAAAGTTAGACGCTCGCAGGGGGACAGTCAACCACTTCAGCGACTACTTATTCGCCAACGGTGCGTACCGAACACCAAGCACATCACCCTTCGCGATCTCCACCGAGAAGCTCCCCGTGCCGTCCGGCTTCACATCCGCCACCGTCACACTCTTCTTCTCAATCACCGCGCCATCCTTCCCCAAGAACTCGAAGTCCACCGTAAAGCTGCGCGCGGCCTTCGCCTTGTTCAGAATCTGTCCCTTCAGGATCGTCTTGTCCTTGTACTTGTCGAACTGCGTGTACGTCAGCTGCTGCATCATCGCATCCGACAGCCCGCTGTACGTCGTGACCGAATCGATCAGCCGCTTGTACTCCGCGCGCACCGTCTTGAGCGAGTCAAACTTGAGCGCCTTCTTCGCCGCCAACGTGGTGGCCTTGGCCCATGCTGCGGTGGAGTCCTTCGCCGCCGGCTTCACAAAGTTGGCTTCCACGCTGTCGCCAAACAGCTTGTAGGCGTACGCGAACAGCATGACGTTGTCCGAATTGCTCGGATCGAGCTTCACCAGGTTGCGCACCACCGGAAGCATCTCCGACCCACGCTTGGACTCGTACAACATGGCCGCGTAGTTGTACATGTAGTCGCGGCTGTACGGGTTCACCTTCATCGCCGACTCAAAGAACGACGCGGCCTCCGCGTTCCGGTTCATGCGCGTCGACTGCACACCGGCCTGCGCCAACGTCACATCGCTGAACTTGAGCGGGTTCGCCTTGATCACCGCGAGCGCGGCATCCACCAGCCCCTCGTTCTTGGCCATCGTGGCCGCCGTCGCAATCCCCTGCAGCGCGAACGGGGCCTCCTCCGACAGCGGGGCCTCCTTTAGCACCATCATGAACGGCTCCACCGACGCCTTGTACGACTCGAGCTTGGCCGGATCGGCCTTCTTCTCGGCGCCGTCCTGCAGCACGCGCCCCATGTTGAATAGCAGATTGATGCGCACGGCGGTGTTGGCCGTATCACCCACCAGCTTGTCCGCCGCAATCTTCATGTTGGTGAGCATGCCGGCTTCGTCGTTCTTCTTCTGCGCCACGCGCCAGAGCACGTCGTACGGCTGTGCCCCTTCCTTCGAGAAGATCAACGCACGCTTGGCGTAGTACTCGGCGGAGTCCGCCTTGTCGGTGCCCATCGTGCGGTAGGCCGACTGCACGTCCAGTACATACGGCTTGTACTGGCGCCACTCACCGATTTCTGCCTTGCAGGCCGGGTTTCCCTTCTCGACGATCGTCAGCAGCGAGTCCACCACGACCGCGAGGTCGAGGGTTCCGGCACCCGGAAAGCCAACCGCGGCGCGAGGCTGAATCTCGCCGCCGAACGGAATCACCAGCGAGAGCATCTGGGCCAGCATATAGTCGCGGCCCATCGGGTTCGCGGCCGTCTTGGGGTCAAGCAGGAGCTTGGCCGCGTCGAGCATGGTCTTGTGCGCGTCTTCCGCCTTGGTGGCGCTGGCGAGCTTCGACCGTTGCAGGTTGGCCAGGGCGAGCTGGCTCGGCATCTGCATGTCGATCGGGCAGGCCGGGGGAGCGGCGGGGGCGGCGGCTGGGGCAGCGGCAGCCGTCTGCTGTGCCGACGCGAGGGAGGGCAGGGCCAGCGGGAGGGCCAGGAGTGCCGCATGCGCGAAGGCGAGCGCGGCGAGAATGCGCGGACGGATCGTCATCGGGTCTTTCGGGTGGAGGGTGGCTCTGAACACGAACGCCTCACGAGTAGACCCCGTGAGGCGATGGGCGGTACAAGGCTCGAACTTGTGACCTCCACGATGTCAACGTGGCGCTCTAACCAACTGAGCTAACCGCCCGTACTTCACGCACAATCCTTGCAACAGCAGACCGTTGGAACCGGAACCGCCGGTCCAACGTTTGTTCTTGAGCACGCCGTGGAGCTGGCGCCTCGAGAGCGGGAAACGGGACTCGAACCCGCGACCCCAACCTTGGCAAGGTTGTGCTCTACCAACTGAGCTATTCCCGCAGGAATACGGTGTCCGACCGAGGTGATGCAACGACCACCACGATCGATACCGTCAGGGTCCACACCGGGTGCCGCCGACCTGCTGGCGGTCCGACTATGGAGGCGAGGGGAATCGAACCCCTGACCTCTTGAATGCCATTCAAGCGCTCTCCCAACTGAGCTACGCCCCCGATACTACCAAACACCAGCGCCCCGCCGCCTCACCCCAAAATGCCGGTAACGCACCCGAGCCGAGCCGACAGGAACAGCGAAACTTACAGGGGTGCAGGAATCAGGTCAAGGCGCGACTGTTGTATTATCGTCAATGATTCGCTATTTTGTGGCTCCAATGTGAACGTCGCGTATTTTCGGGCGTTCGACCGTAAATCACCGGCAGGTCCGTGAAACCCGTAGGGGCTTCGCGTGCCAGCCATCCTCCGGGAGGCAGTGGCGCGATGACCGTCCAGCGTGCCAAGCGCGGTGCACCATCGGCCGCAGCATCCCGATCTAAGTCGCCCCTGAAGTCTGGGAAGGCGGCTGCTCCCAACGCAGCGTCCAAATCGGCGGTACGGCCATCGGCAGCACAGCGCCCGGCCAAGCCGTCCTCGAAGACGTCTGCCAAGGCACCCGCCAAGGCGACGAGTCCCAAAATGCCCCACGCAAAATCCAAAGTTCAGAAGGCCAAGCCTGCAGCCAAGCCTGCAGCCAAGCCTGCAGCCAAGCCTGCAGCCAAGCCTGCAGCCAAGCCTGCAGCCAAGCCTGCCTCCAAGCCCGTCGCCAAGACGGCCCCCCTCTCTAAAAAAGCCGGTGCCTCCAAGGTCGCGGTCGCCGCGCCCGCCAAGGCATCTGCCTCATCCTCTTCGAAAAGCGCCCCAGTCGCCGTCCCAGGAGCCCCCAAGGCCCCTGCCAAAGCCGCTGCGGCTCCTAGGATTCCCGCACCCGTGACTGCAGCTGCTCTCGAACCAAAGAAGCGCAAACGTCGCACCGCGCCCGCCGGTAGCATCGCCCCCAGCGAGCCAGAGCGCGACATTCTCGACCAGTACCTCTACGAAGTCTCCACCTACCCCCTCCTCAAGGGGACGGAAGAGATCGATATCGCCCGCAAAATCCGCGCAGGCGACGCCGATGCCCTTCAGGAGCTGGTCAAGCGCAACCTGCGCTTCGTCATCTCGGTCGCCAAGAAGTACCAGAACCGCGGCCTCCCGCTCATCGATCTCATCGGCGAAGGGAACGTCGGCCTCCTGACCGCCGCGCGAAAGTTCGACCCTGACCAAGGGGTCAAGTTCATCTCGTACGCGGTGTGGTGGATCCGTCAGGCCATCCTGAGCTCGCTGGCCCGCCAGGGACGCACCGTGCGCGTCCCCCTCAACCGGACCGCGGACCTCTCGCGCATCATCAAGGCCAGTGAAATCCTGCGCCAAAAGATGCGCCGCGAGCCCACCCCGGAAGAACTGGCGCAGCTCACCGGCCTCTCGGTCGACGTCGTGCAGTCGCTCGCCGCACTCAACACCGGCGACGTCCGCCTGGACGCCCCGATGGACCCGGACGGCGATCGCTCCCTGATCGAACGGTTCGTCGCCGACGAAATGCCCGACACGGAAGAAGAAGCGATGAACCGCTTCCTCACCGACGAGATCGAATCCTCACTCAACACCCTCCCGCCGCGTGACGCGAAGGTCCTCCGCCTGTACTTCGGGCTCGAGGGCGGCCGTGAGCACACGCTCGAGGAAATCGGTACCATGCTCGGCGTCACCCGCGAACGCGTCCGCCAGCTCCGCGATCGTGCCCTCAAGCGCCTCCGCGAAGGTGACGTAGGCCGCGCACTCGGCTCGTTCGCCTCGTAAGCAGTACCGTAGTTTCACCGCTCGGTGTGCGCAGGGCCGTTCTCGATTCGTCGAGAACGGCCCTGTTTGCATTGCGCGTCATTCGGGTCATTTGCGGCATTTGCGGCATTTGCGGCTTGGTCGGTCGCGGATAGCCCTCCCCTTCGACAGCTCAACGCTGTCTGCGGGAAGGGCTACCCACTCCCTCCCGATCGCCCTGCGCAAGGCGAGGGAGTTTGGCGGGCAGGGGAGAGCCTTGTGCGCCCCGCGACCCGACAGCGACACCGAAAGCGACA